>DAIOWH010000104.1:19688-22054 GCA_036758585.1 Planctomycetia bacterium | reverse complement strand
CCTCGCTGGCGCGTCGGGCTACTGTCCCTGCGGACTCCCAGAATCACGCAAAGCTATTTAGTCACTACTTTGCCCTCGATGCGGGGCGTCCGGGTTTTGCGGGCGTCTGGCGTGATCCGGTAGGTTTCGCGTGCGTGCGGAATCGGTCGGGCAGCCGGAATGTGCTCTCTAGGCGGTGGTAGTCGCCGCCGTATGTTTCGGTGACGGCAAGCGGCTTTGCTTTCGGAGTTCTGCGTTTCATCACCCACTTCCTTTCTGTCGCGCGGTCAATCGCCGTTCGGCTATGCATTCACCTTAGGCCCAAAGCTGAAACAGATACTCGCCGGGACTCGGAAACTGGAACTGGTTCCACATGAAGTGAACCTGTTCGACAATCAGTTTACTATGAAAGCGGATAACGTGCTCGGTGGAATAAGCCTCCTCCGCTTCGGCGGTGTCCAATCGAAGGCACGTCAGCTTGATGCTCATATCGCCCACAAGACTGCTCAGTTGGGCGTAAACGTGCAAGTCTTTCGCGGGCGACGGGAACTGCTCGGCCGCGACGCCGGAAAATGTGCCGATCAGTGTTGTCTTGCCCGTACCCTGTTCGACGATGATTCCATCACAGAACAGCATGCACGGCGGGATTGTCGGAGCCGGCAGGTTCGCTCGCTGTTTGGCCACAGGCATCTCCTGATTTCACTGGCTGCGTTGACTCACCACGTCTCACCCGGATTCGGCCCGATGCTGTACTCCGCCCAGCGGCGCATCACGAGGTCGCGGGTTTCGCGCGTGGTGAGCATCTCGGGCGGCCAGGGGCGGGGGTGGCCTTCTTCGGGGAGTTTGCGGGTGGCGTCGATGCCCATTTTGTGGCCGCAGCCGCAGATGGGGGCGGCGTGGTCGAGGATGTCGGTGGGGCCTTGATGGAAGATCACGTCGCGGCCGGGGTGGACGTTGGAACCGACGTGGAACCAGACGCGATCGTAGTCGTGGACGTTTACGTCGGAGTCCACGACGACGATGATCTTGGTGAACATGAGCTGGCCGAGGCCCCAGATCGCGGACATGACTTTGCGGGCTTGTTGCGGGTAGGTTTTTTTGATCGAGACGAACGCGAAGTTGTGGAACACGCCGAAGGTCGGCAGGTCGTAGTCCACGAGTTCGGGGATCATCATGCGGACGAGCGGCAGGAAGATGCGCTCGACCGCCTTGCCCATGTGGTAGTCCTCTTGCGGCGGCTTGCCGACGATGGTCGTGAGGTAGATCGGGTTCGAGCGGTGCGTGATCGCGGTGACGTGGAAGAGCGGGAATTGATCTTCGAGCGAGTACCAGCCGGTGTGGTCGCCGAACGGGCCTTCGGTGACGAGCGGCTCTGACGTGTCGACGTATCCTTCGAGGACGATCTCCGCGTCGGCGGGGACTTCCATGTTGATCGTCTTGCACTTCACGAGTTCGACGGGCCGGCCGCGGAGGAAGCCGCCGAACAGACATTCGTCGGTGTCGGGCGGCATCGGGGCGATGCCCATGAACGGGTAGACCGGATCGCCGCCGAGGGAGACGGCGATCGGCATTCGTTCGCCGCGCCGTTTGTAGCGGAGGTAATTCTGGGCGCCGTCGTGGTGCATGTGCCAGTGCATGGCGGTGGTTTTTTTGTCGATGACTTGCAGACGATAGACGCCGACGTTTCGTTCATCCGACTCCGGGTTCCGAGTGAACACCTGGCCGAACGTGATGAACTTTCCCGCGTCGAGCGGCCAGCATTTGATGACGGGCAGTTCGCCGAGGTCGATCTGATCGCCGGTGTTCACGACTTCCTGGCACGGTCCGCTGGCGACGATCTTGGGCGGCAGCGAGCCGAGCGTTTTTGCCATGCGGGCGAGGTCGGGCAGCATCTTCAGCTTCTCGACCAGTCCGCCTTCCGGCACGTCGGGTTTCATCAGCGAGGCGATCCGTTCGGCGATCTCATCGACGTGTCTTACTCGCAGCGCCCGCGCCATGCGCCGCTCGGAGCCGAGCAGGTTGATGACGAGCGGCATTCGCGAGCCTTTCACCTTCTCGAACAAGAGTGCCGGCCCACCCAGACCCCACTTGTCAAATCGCGACTTCGACATGCGGTCAGTGATCTCGGTGATCTCCAGCTCCGGGTCCACCTCGCAGCGAATGCGGACGAGTTCGCCGTCGCGTTCCAGTTCTTCGAGAAAATCGGTCAGTCGTTCGTAGTTCATGGAATTTGATTGAGTGAGTATCGGGGGACGAGGCGGCAGCGTATCTTATTCGCGGCGGCGAACGCAACGGGACGGATGAAGATGCGGCGTTACGGAATCGTCGAAAATTCAATTCGGCGATCGGCGATCGGCTGTCGGCGATCGGCCGAAAGCCGGTAGCCG
>DAIOWH010000104.1:0-19588 GCA_036758585.1 Planctomycetia bacterium | reverse complement strand
CACGCTCGGCACGGAAATAAGGCGTCTGGCGGAAGCAAATATCCCTGGCGGGATTGTTCGCAACCCCTCCTGCATCATCAGGCCCGACCTGCTGATCAAGACCGACGACGAGAGCGACGCCGAGTTCGAGCTGAACGACGTCCGCCAGCAGGTACCCGCCGGCGGCCAGATCAAGGGGCTGGCCCGGCCGCTCGGGGCCGCGCATCGCTTCCAGGTGCGGGTCCAGAACGACGGCGCCGACGCCAGCAGCTACATCGTCAAGGCTGTGGAGGACGCCGTTGCCCGCTGGAACGTTGCGTACAAAGAGGGCAACAACCTCATCACGGATGCGATTCTCAGTGCCAACGGCTTCCAAACGCAAGTGCTGGCACCCGGGGCTGCGCAGACGATCACCGTGGAGATGACGGCACTCGAGAGCGAGCTGGGTCCGCCCGCCGCCAAGCACACCATCGTCCAGGTCTTCAGCGACGCCGCCAGCACCGTCGTGCTCGACGCGGTCGAGGCGATTGCCGTGCCGCCGATGTTTGTCAACTCGACCGGCGACCGCCCCGACAACAATCCCGGCGACGCACTCTGCGATACCGGCAACACGGTCAACCGCAGTGGCACCGACGAGCCGGAGTGTACGCTGCAGGCCGCCATTCAAGAGACCAACGCACTGCCGGGCCGGAACAACATCAACTTCGACATCCCTGGTGCCGGAGTGCCTACGATCCAGCCCTCCCTCGGCGGGTTGCCGACTATCAGCGAACCACTGACGATCGACGCAACGACTCAGCCTGGTGTGGGCAAGGTCGAACTCGACGGCTCCGGCGCGGGTCCCTTAGCAGATGGACTCGAAATTACCGGCGGTTCCAGCATCGTCCGGGGCCTGATTATCAACCGGTTCACGGGCAGCGGCATCGTGCTTCGCGACGGCGGCGGCAACCGAATCGAGATGAACATCATCGGCACCAACTTGGCCAACGCTAGCGGGCTGGGCAACAGCAATCACGGTGTCGCGATCATCAATTCCGACGGCAACCTGATCGGCGGCCCGCCGACCCAGTGCACGTCCCCGTGCAACGTGCTCGCGTTCAACGGCGGCGACGGCGTGTTCGTGGACGAGACCAGCCAGGACAACGCCATCCTCACCAACCAGTACATTGGCAACACCGGCCTGCCCATCGACCTCGCCCCCGACGGGCCGAACCCGAACGACGAGTTCGATTTGGACACGGGGGCCAACGACCGACTCAACTTCCCCGTCGTGCTGCGAGTTCGGGAGGGGAGCACGGAGGTAGAAGCTGTATTGGATCGCTTTGCACAGACCGCCTTGTTTCCCAAAGCACTGGTTCAGGTTTTTTCTGAGGAACTCCTGAATGCCGCGTTTGCGTTGATCGGCGAAACGCAGGTAAACACGAGCGACACAGGCGCCACTTCAATCCGACTGACGATCCCCGGCGATTTCCATTCCAACGTGTCGCTCACCACAACCGCAATCAGGTCGGACGGCTCGTTCGGCGGCACGTCGGAGTTCTCGGTGCCGCAGCCCGAGATTCCGCGCGTACTCGTCGAGTTCAACTTCGATCCCCAGTCGAACGCGCAACTGAAGGAACTGAATACGGGACGCACGTTCGTCAATGCCGTCGTCAAGATCGACGAGCCGCGCGAAGTTCCGGTGACCGTTAGGCTCACCGTGCGAGACGGCGCCGCGACATTCGCCGACGGCGACTTCTCCCCACGCGAACCCGGATTCGTCACAATTCCCGCCGGTCAAACCGAGACGGCGACGACCGCGGTCGTCGTGCTCAGCGACATCAAGGTGGAATCCGATGAGGACTTTCTGATCGAATTGGAGGGGCTGGGCTCGTTGATCGTCGGACCGAACGGCGAAGACCTGGATCGCCGCCAATTCCAATTCACGATCAAGAACGATGACCAGCCATGTGCGTTCAACCTGGCCGACGTTCCCGGCGGCGAAGATGGCCTAACCAACCAAATCGAGTTCCGAGTGAAGGGCGCTCAGCCGTTCGTCCCGATCGGCAATATCCTCGCGGCTGAGATCGAGGTGGTGGTCAACGACGTAGTCGTGCGAACGTTGAGCCAATCGGATTGCACGAGCTTTCGGCTAACAGGAACCCGCGACAGTGACCGGTTGATCGTTCACGCGAAGAAGGACATCGGCGGCCTGACGTTCGTACCTATGCCCGCGGATCTATTCTTCGACGCCGGCGCTCAGTCCCCCGGCCTCGGCGACCAACTGATCACGGCCGGCGAGGGGAGCTTCCCGCGAACCAGCGTGATCCACTTCGGCGCGAGCAATCCCGCCACGAACGGTCATGACGGCGAGGAAGTATTTCGCGACGCCGTTGCCGAAAAGTCGATCCATTTTACCGGCCTGAACCCGCTGGAGATTCGCTCCGAGGAGATCGGTGAGATCGAACTGACTTTGCCCGAAGGTGCCGACGATGCGGTACTCGCGCCTATCGGCGACCCGGCCGATGGCGTGTTGCAGATCGGCGAGCGGCCCAGCACGCCGCGCACGTTCGAGGTCACCAGCTTCCCCACGCCGACCGGTTCGATCACGGTCAACGCGGATGACGGCGACGACCGGCTCGAAGTCGTGCCGCTCGCCGTGCCGCTCACCTTCGACGGCGGTCCCGGCGTCAATCACCTGCGCGTCAATACCTCCGGCGCTGCGACCACGATCGTCGGCAACACGGTTCAAGTCGAGGGCTTCGCGCCGATCACGTTCAGGAACTTCGCCGTCGTGGACACCGACGCGCAAGGCGCAGAGCCAACTCGCGTGACCGACGTGCGGCTGGTCACGAACCGCCGGCAGCGCGTGACGGCGGTCGTCGTCTCGTTCGACGGCGAACTCGACCGCGCGACCGCCGAAGATGTGAACAACTACACGATCGCGCTGCCCGGCCGGCGCGGAAACTTCGTCACGCGGCGAAATGGGACCGCGCGCCTTCGTGGTGCCTCGTACGACTCGGACGCCCACACCGTGCGGCTCGACCTGCGGCGGCCGCTGCCGCCCAACCGCCGGTTTCGACTGACCGTGCACGACGCCGTGCTCGACCGGCAAGGCGTCGCGCTCGACGGCGACGCCGACGGCCTGCCGGGCGGCAATCACATCGCCGACGGCGGCGTGTGGCACGACCGCGTGCGCTACACCGACCGCGACGGCGACATTGTGATCGTGTCGCTTACACCCAACGGCGCACTCGCCGATCTCGACCGGTTCGCGGACCTCGTCGATGCCAGCCTGATGGAATTCGTCTGGGACGCCGATGGCGAAGCCCGCTCGCTTCGATTGGTCGGGCCCAAACTCGCCTCGCATGTCCTGCGTGGGCGCGTCATCCCGACGGGTGACGACGGCCGAACCACGATCGGCCAGTTCGCGGACCTGGACGGCGTCGCAAATCGCCTGCCACGGTGCGGGGCGGCGCAAGAAACGCATTGTTTTCAATCACCCGCTTCAATGAGGGGGGATTTGCCGTTGGTATAGGAAGTCGGCCAACGTGAGGTAGTGCCTCTCAGACCGTTTGCAGGGAGGCAAAGGGATGGCTCGCCGGTTGCCAAAGGATTTGGCGTGGACAGAAGTCGTTTTGGAACATGAGGAACGTTGTGTTCCGTGTGCAGTAGGCGCATGCACGTGAAGAGGCATCGTCGCCGGCGGGTTTATACCTTGAAAGGGCTGGTTTGTTATGTCGCGCCAATGATCACTGTTCAGACAGCGCCTGTCCGAACCACTGTCGGACCGGCCCAGAACAGGAGTTAACCTTGGCCCTGCCGCGCTGGCTGATCGGCTGGGACGTTTTCTGTTGGCTGGGTCATCGACGGTTTGCTCGGCATTGGTCGGTGCCGCAACTGCGTGCCGAGTTGTTGGACAGCTATGCGATCGCGTTGTCGGAGGACGCGATCGAGGATTACTTGCAGCGTTATCAATGCATGCTGGCGGCGCGTCAGCAAGACCTTGGGTTGCTGAAGAAGGAATACGCCACGACACGCCAGGTGGTGCTTTCGATATAGATAAAGCACCTACTATGAGAGCCATAAAAATCATAGGACTGCGACGATTGGTTTGGCGTCGGCGCAGGAGCCGAACCAAAACGATCTGCGCGCCAAGGTGCTGTCGCAGGCCCGGCCCGCCCTCGTCGACGTGGAGCTCTTTCTCAAACTTCCGGCCGACGACGACGAGACCGGTCCGGGCGGCGCCGGCGAGACCATCGCCGGCCAACTGCAGGAACGCCAGCAGGAGCAGGTCGCGCGAGACAAGAAATCCATCGAGCTGATGGGCCTGGTCCTTTCGCCGCGCGAGGTCGTCGTGCCCGACACCGGCATCGACCCGCGTCGGCTCGACCGCTGGGAAGTCATCGACTAAGGCCGGGCGACGCACGCCCGCCCGTCGCACGGGCATCCTGATGGACGCACCGGGCGTCGTGCTCGAACCGATCGACGCCGCGGCCGCGTGGCAGCCGCCGCAGTTCGCCGACGCCAAGGTAGACGAGTCGAGCACGCTCACCGTGCTGTCGCCGCAACGTGTCGACGGCGAATGGGTGATGGGCATGTCGTCGCTGCGCGCCGTCGCTCGCTGGTCGAGCGAGACCGCTCTGCCGCCCGACAAGAGCGCGTTTTGGAACCTCGGCACAAGCGGCGGCTCGGTGAGCACCGAGGCGCTGCTCGGCGGCGGTCCGCGGGCGAGTGCGGTGAAACTTGCCTTCACCAGCCGCGGCGAACTGCTGGGGGCCGTGCTGGCCGATCGCATCCACGCCGGATCAGCGACGCCGCCGTGGCGGGCCGCCGACCTGATCGCCGCGCCGCGCCTCGGCGTCGACGATCGACCTCGTGCCGGGCCGGCGCGGATCGGCCACGCCCGACCTGTCGCAGCTCATGCCGCAAGGCGACGGCCCGCGCTCCGGGCCGTCGCGCGCACCGTGGCCGTCGCAGGAGAACTACCTGACGACGCTGCTCGATATCGTCGGTGCGGACGCTCCGGTGAAGCTGAGCGTCTGGCGCGGCGGGAAACTCGAACAGGTAGACGCGCGCGTCACGCAGGCGCCGCCGGTCAAGACTCGGCCGAGCAGTTCAAGGACGAAGAGATTGGGCTGACGGTGAAGGAGGTGACGTACGAGGTCCGCGCCGCGCTGCGACTGAAAGCGGACGATCCGGGCGTGGTGGTGGCGTGGGTCGAGTCGGGCGCTCCTGCCGGCCGTGCGCGAATCAATGCGTTCGAGCTGATCCAGTCGGCCGACGGCGAACCGATCAACTCGCCCGCGGAGTTCGGCGAGATCATCGCCAAGGCCCGCTCAGAGAAGAAAGATCAGGTGCGCCTGGTGGTCGTGGACCGCGGCTGCTCTGGTTCGCCGACCTCAAGATGGGCCAGTAGCCCAGATTCCGGTTGGCGTGCCTGGACTGACATATTAACATGTGCCGATAATTTGATCGGGTTTCCTCCGGAGCGACTCAATGACCGAACGTACTCCGCGCGGTTGCGACGAGTTTCGACGCACTATGTCGTCGACGCGGCGCAGCTTTCTGCGAGCCGGGGTACTAGGCGCGACGGGGCTGAGCTTCTCGGAACTGCTCCGTGCGGAAACGACGAAGCCGGCCGCCCTGGCGACTTCACGAACGCCGTCGGTGATTATCCTCTGGATGCGCGGCGGACCTAGCCACATCGACATGTGGGACCCCAAGCCCGAAGCGCCAGCCGAGTACCGCGGCGAGTTCGGCACGATCTCGACCAGCGTCACCGGCATCACGCTCACCGACATGCTGCCGATGTCCGCCCGGATCATGCACAAGTGGTCCATCATCCGCAGCCTGCATCATCACGACGCAGGCCACTCGTCGGGCGACCAGATTTGCTTCACCGGCTATCCCGCCGGACCCAGCCCCGACGAAAACGTGATGCCGAGTTGCGGCTCGATCGTCTCGAAACAGCTCGGCCATCTGACGCCTCAGGTCCCGGCGTACGTGATGATTCCGCGTCTGTTGCCAGGCGCGAACTCGGCGCATCTCGGTGTGGCCCACAAGCCGTTTGAAACCGGGGCCGATCCGGCGGCGGCCGGGCCGTTCCGCGTGCCTAACTTCGCCCCGCCCGAAGGCGTCACACTGGAACGAATGGGCGATCGCCGGTCGCTGCTCGCGAGCTTCGATCAGATTCAGCGCGAAATGGACCTGTCGGGCCAGATGGACGCGATGGACCGATTCAATCAGCAGGCGTGGCAGATGGTGACGTCGCCGGCGGCGCGCGATGCGTTCGATCTCGACCGCGAGCCGATGGCGGTTCGGGAACGGTACGGGTTCATGCCGGCGTTCGATCCCGGTGCGGCCAACCGCTGCGGCGCGCCGGCATGGAGTCAGCGCATGCTGCTTGCGCGGCGGCTGGTCGAGGCGGGCGTGCGACTGGTGACCGTGGACCTGCGATGGTGGGACACGCACGTGTTGGGGTTCGACTCGCTGCGGCGGGGATTCCTGCCGCGGTTCGACCGCGCGTATTCGGCACTGATCGACGACCTGGACCAGCGCGGCCTGCTGGATTCGACGCTTGTGATCGCGTGGGGCGAGTTTGGCCGAACGCCGCGAGTGAACAACGATGCCGGCCGCGATCATTATCCCAACGTCTTCAGCGCCGCGCTGGCGGGCGGCCCGATCCGCGGCGGCCTTGTCGTTGGCCAGTCCGATGCCAAAGGGGCCTTCCCGAAATCCAATCCCAAGACGCCTCAAGACGTGCTCGCCACCATGTACCGGCACCTCGGCGTCGATCCACACGTTCACTACCTGAACGCCGCTGGCCGGCCGATGCCGGTCCTGCCCAGCGGCAGTCCGATCGACGAGTTGTGCTGAGGTGGCTTAGGCTTCCCAGCCGGAGCTGAGAGTCAGGCTGGAAGCCTAACCCACGGTCCGAATCAGAATGGATCCCTCAGCTTCACATAGGTCGCTGGGATCAATGATAACCCTCGTTGCTGCCGATCTGGCAGCAACCAATCCCGTCCGGAAATCCACGTGGCCAACTTGGCAGTGTGACAGATGGTCCCGTCGATCTCGCGCCTCGTCCGCATCAACCGGCGGCCTATAGAGTTGCGATCGTTCTTAGCGTGTGGAACGGTGGTTGCAATGACGATCGTCAAGTTCTAGCCGAACAAGCTGCCGGACGCCTACCGATAGACCAACCGAAATGGGGCATGGTTCAAAAGGTGTCAGGCACCGTTGCCGGAACGGCCCGAAGGGTGCTTCGCACAACGGTGCCTGACACCTTTTGAACCATGCCCGAAATGGAGATCACAGGAGACGAGAACCATGAAGCTTCAGCCACTTGGTGACCGCGTTGTTGTGGAACGGATCAGTGCGGAAGAGAAGACAGCCGGCGGCATCGTCTTGCCCGACACCGCCAAGGAAAAGCCCAAGCGCGGCAAGGTCATTGCGGTCGGCACCGGCCGTCGCCTGAAAGATGGCGGCCTGCAACCGCTCGAGGTGAAGAAGGGCGACGAGGTGTTGTTCACCTCCTACGCAGGCGACGAGTTCAAGACCGACAGCAAGGAACTGCTCCTCATGCGCGAAGAGGACATCCTGGCCGTGATCGAGTAACCGGACGAAACCACTAGCACTCATTGGGAGGATATCCGCGATGGCAGCCAAGATGATCGCATTCGATCAGGAAGCGCGTGAGGCGATTCGCCGTGGCGTTTCCAAACTCGCAAAGACCGTGCGAGTCACTCTCGGCCCCAAGGGCCGCAACGTAATCTTGCAAAAGAGCTTTGGCTCGCCGACCGTCACCAAGGACGGCGTTACGGTGGCCAAGGAAATCGAGTTGGAAGACAAGTACGAGAACATGGGGGCCAAGATGGTGAAGGAAGTGGCCTCCAAGACCTCGGACGTCGCCGGCGACGGCACCACGACCGCTACCGTGCTGGCCGAAGCGATCTACAACGAGGGCCTCAAGGCTATCGTCTCCGGCGTGAATCCGATGCTCATGAAGAGGGGCATCGAGAAGGCTGTCGAAGACATCACTGAGAAGTTGCGAAAGGCGTCGATTGCCATCAAAGCGCGCAAGGAAATGGCCCAGGTGGCGACGATCGCGTCGAACGGCGACGAAGAGATCGGCGATCAGATCGCCGGTGCGATGGAAAAGGTCGGCAAGGACGGCGTCATCACGGTCGAGGAAGGTAAGACGCTGAAGACCGAAGTCGAGTGGGTCGAGGGCATGCAGTTCGACCGCGGCTACCTGTCGCCCTACTTCATCACCGACCCGAACAAGATGGAAGCCGTGCTGGAGGACCCCTACATCCTGCTGCACGAAAAGAAGATCTCGAACGTGAAGGACCTGGTGCCCGTGCTCGAGCGCGTGGCCAACACCGGTCGTCCGCTTCTGATCATCGCCGAGGAGGTCGAGGGCGAGGCGCTGGCGACGCTCGTGATTAACAAGCTGCGTGGCACGTTCAAGTGTGCCGCGTGCAAGGCCCCCGGCTACGGCGACCGTCGCAAGGCGATGATGGAAGACATCGCGATTCTGTCGGGCGGCCGCGTGCTGTTCGAGGACCTGGGCATCAAGCTGGAAAACGTGCAGCTTGGCGACCTGGGTCGGGCGAAGCAGGTGAAGCTGGACAAAGACAACACGACGATCATCGAAGGCGCCGGCAAGACGGACGACATCAAGGGCCGCATCGAGCAGATTCGCCGCGAGATCGGCAACACGACATCGGATTATGACCGCGAGAAGCTCGAAGAGCGGCTGGCGAAGTTGGCCGGCGGCGTGGCCAAGATCAACGTCGGGGCCGCGACCGAGAGCGAGATGAAAGAGAAGAAGGCCCGCGTAGAAGACGCACTGCACGCAACCCGTGCGGCCGTCGAGGAAGGCATCCTGCCGGGCGGCGGAGTCGCGCTGCTGCGGGCGGGCAAGGCGCTCAAGACGCCGAAGGAAAGCGACGACTTCCCCGCCGACGCGGCGGCCGGCTACCAGATCGTACTTCGGTCGTGCTGGGCGCCGGTGACGCAGATTTCCGAGAACGCCGGCGTCGACGGCGGCGTAGTGGCCAACAAGGTCGGCGAGTTGGAAGGCCACATGGGCTACGACGCCCGAAACGACAAGTATGTCGACATGGTCAAGGCCGGTATCATCGACCCAACCAAGGTGGTGCGCTCGGCCCTGCAGAACGCGGCCAGCGTGGCCACGTTGCTGTTGACCTCCGATGCACTGGTTGCCGACATGCCCAAGAAGGAAGAGAAACCGGCCGGCGGCGGCCACGGCGGCTACGGCGACATGTACTAACCCGTCGCCTGCGCGTGCGGCACGCGAGATGAAATGTACTCCGACACCCAACCTGCTCATCGAAGCAGGTGGGTGCCGGATTTTTTTTTCCCGTCGCAAGAAAGGAAAAGGCCGACCACAGGTTCGTGGCCGGCCTTGTTCTGGCCCGGTTTCCGTCCCCGCGTTAGAACGCCAGGGTCTTGCCCAGCAGTTCCTCTTCCTCTTCAAGAATGATAATGCGGGGCGTAACCATCAGGAGTAGGCTGCGGCTGACGCTGCTGACGCCCGTGTTCGAGAACAATCGCTGCACGTAGGGCAGCTTGTTCAGGATCGGCACGCCGAACTCGTTGCGGATTTCGGTCTTCGTCTTGAGGCCGCCCATAAGCACGGTGCCGCCATCGGGCACGGTCACCGCGGTGAAGACGAAGTTCGTCGAGATGATTGGGACGACCAGTTCCGCTTGGGCGTTAACGCCACCTTGAGCGCCGCCGCTCACCGCGAATCGTCGTTCGCCGGCGATGCTGTTAAAGAACGGGAACAGGTTCAATCGCACGTAGCGCCGATCGGCCGAGATCACGGCCTGCACCGACATGCCGGCGCCGTTGAAGAACTGCGTGATCTGCGGATCGAACGCCACCGCGCCGTTGGCGACGACCGGGTTCAACGCTGTGACGAACGGTTCGAGGCTGCCTGAGAACACCGAGGCAAACGCACCGTTGAACAGCGTGACCTTCGGCGCCTGCAGCACGTTGCCGCGGTTGTTCTGTTGTGCGGCCTCGAGGAACAGGTAAACCTCGATGTCGCTCAGGAACGCCAGACCAAAGGCCAGGCCGTCGCCCGGGTTGAAGCCTGACGGCCGACCCAAGCCGAAGCCGCCGGTGCGAATCGGAATCTTGAGGTCCGGCGAAATCTGCCGTTCCGGGCCGACCACGCCGACCGTGAAGTCGTCTTCGTGCTCCAGATAGTTCAGGTTCAAGACGGCGGGAGTCACCGTGGTGAGTGTCTGGCCGCCGCCGCCGCCACCGGCGCCTCCCGTTACCGTTTCCGGCACGATCACCGAGCCAAAATGGTGGAGCGGTCCTTGCTGGTCGCTGTGGATGCTCACGTCGAAGTCGACGCCGATGCGCTCGAAGAAGTCTTCACTGAGCGATACGAACTTCACTTCGACGGTCACCTGCAGATCGTTCAACCGGCGTAGCTGCGCCAGCAGGTCGGCGATCTGATCGTGTACGTTCTGAGTCTGGTTCACGACGAGGCTCAAGTTCGGTTGGAACTCCTCGATCGTGCCCGCACCACCGACCGACGACCAACTGTTCGGCGAGATCGTGCTCTCGATCAGTTGGATGAGCGAGTCGAAGTCGACGACCTGGCCGGTGCCGGGGAAGTTCGGAGCGTTCGTACCGGGCGCTCCACCGACGCCTGGACTGATCGGGCTGCCGCTCGAACCAAGCGGCGGAGTGCCGCCGAGTCCCGACCCGAACTGACCCAACCCGACGCTCGGCAGCGCCGCGTTCATGGCGTTGCCGCCGGCGCCGCCGGGCACGGT
Organism: Planctomycetia bacterium; assembly: GCA_036758585.1. Lineage (GTDB taxonomy): Bacteria > Planctomycetota > Planctomycetia > JALXBF01 > JBGPMX01 > DAIOWH01. Next base: position 8,804 of record DAIOWH010000104.1, on the reverse strand, counting down.
AGCCGAGCCGATGCCGATCGCACCCTGCTGGCCGGCTCGCGGCATTGCCGTGCTGCCCGCAAAGTTCGCCACAGGAACGACTAGATCACCGACCGGGTAGGTTACATGGTACATCTTGCCCTGCGTCTTCAGCGACGTGGTGATCATCAGCACGTCGTTTTCGATCATGTACTCAAGGTCCATCTGGCCGAGGATCAGACGCAACGCCGACTTGAGTGACACGCTGTCGAGCTTCATGCTGATCGGCCGGTCGGACGAGATGCCGTCGGCCGACAGCGACAGGTTGTCGAGCACGATGTTCACACCGGTGGCGTCTTGCAGGAACGAGACCACGTCGGCCAGCGGCGTTTCGACGAAGTTCACGCTGATCGGCTGCGACATCTTGCGCTCGATCTCCAACTCCTTGACGCTACGCCCGCGCTCCTGGAGTTCGCGAAGTTGCTTCGAACGTCGATCGCCAAGTGCATCCCAATCGCGAGCGTCGGGATAGCGGATGGCGATTGCCGTGTCGTCGCCCCACGGCATCGCAGCGCTGTCGATGCCCTTGAACGTGCCCAGGATCCTGTCTTCCTTCAGCTCGCGCATCTCGCGCTGAATCTGGTTCTGTTCTTCGATTCGGGCCTTGAAGCCCAGGGCGATGGCGGCTTGGTTGTCGGGGTCGATCTCCATGGCGCGGCGAGCGATCACGTCTGCGTCGGCGTAGCGGCCTTCTTTCATCAGGGCGTTGCCGCGCTCGACGAGCTGCTGCAGTTCCTCGTTCCTCTGGCGGCCGACGGACAGTTCGCGTTCGGACTGGGCCTTGGTCGCCTCGCGGGCCTGGTCCTGCAGGTGCTCAAAGTCGACTCGCTGTTTCTCTTGGTTGGCGTGTCGGATGGCGACGTCGAGCCGCCGCACCAGCGCCGCGGTCATGCCGTCATCGAGTCCGCTCGACCGCACGCGTTCGCGAGCCAGTTCCAGTTCGTTGATCGCCTGCGCCGGATTGCTTCCGAGTAGGTTCTTCGCCGACTGGATCTTCTGGTTCGTTTCGCCGACGAGCTGCTGGAAGCGGATGCGTTCGCGCTGTCCGAGGTCGGTCTGGTCCTGGCGCGTGGGAGACATCAGTGTGGCCGACTGCACGGCGCCGTCGGCGACCGTGGCCACGCCGGGCCCCGCCGGAGCGGCGGCCGTGGCGTTCACGCGGCCGGGCAGGTCGCGCAGGTAGCTGCGCAGTTGCTGTTCGGTCGCCGGGTCCAGCGGAACCTGGCTGGCCAACACTTGCTGGAAGAAGCTGAGCGCCCGCGCGTATTCCTGCTTCTTGGCGGCATCGACGCCCGCCTGGTAGAGCTGCAAGACTGCCGATTGCTCGGCCACGTTGATGCGAGCGAGCAGGTCTTCGGCGTTCGACCGGACGGTCGGGTTGGCCCCGTGCAGTTCCATCGCGGTTTCCCGGGAGCGACGGTAGTTGCCCTGCTCAAACAGGCGGCGGGCGAATTCGAGTTTCTGCGCGTCGGGGCTGATCGCGGCCCGTGGCTCAGTCGATTCGGCGCCGGATGCGACGTTCGGCTCCGAGCTGTGCTGCAGCCCACGCGGGCCTCGCTGGCTCGGACCGGGCACGGTTAGCCTTGTGGAACCGACGCCTTCGAGGTACTTCACCGCCTCGTCGGGTGGATTGATCGCACCGTGTTGCGCGACCACCGGTTCCGGTTGTTCCATCGGGTCGTGAGTCGGCCGCGTGGTCGGACTAGGCGGCAGAATGGTGATGAGTGGGTCGTTGCTCCGCGGCGATTGCTTGTGCGGCTCGACCGGCGTCGGCGGTGCGATCGCGAACGGAGACTCTTCGGGATCACGACGCGGCGTGGTGTCGCGCGGCAGTTCGGTCGTACGCTTCGGCACGTCGTTGCGCGAGTACACACCGCTCAACTCCTCGACGACTTGCTGCGGCGGCTGCATCGACTTCGGCGCGGTGATCGCGGGCGAAGTAGTCGCAACGACATGTCCCTCGTCGGTCGTGGGCGGCTCCATCGCTACAGGCGGAACCTGTTCGTGGCCGCCGGCCACGCGGACTGCGTCGGACGGCGTTTCGGCCGGTTGCGGCGCGACTCGCTCGTCGTGGCCCGTGCCGCGGCGCGCACGTTGGATGTCGGCCAGCACCGATTCCGGCTTGTCGGCGAACCAGCCGAAGTTCACCTTCAGTTCCTGAGCCTGACGGGCCTTCTCTTCGGCCTCGTCGAGCTTGCCTTCCTTGGCGAGCGAGCGTGCCTCGGCGACCAGGCTGGCGGCGATGGTCTTGTCCTTGGCCGACTGTTCGCGAGTTGCGTTGGCCACGGAGCGCCGTTTCAGCGCGTTGGCGGCGTCGATGACCTTGGCCGGCGTGTCGTCCCACAAGATGTTGTAGCTCGCGCCCCAGCCATTCACCTGCCGGGCGATTTCGATCGCGCTGTCGTAGTCGCCGTGGTTCATGTGCTCGCGTGCCTTCTTGAGCATGATCTGGGCCTGCTGGCTGACTTCCTTGGCAGATCCCTCGGGCCGCGCCGTCGTAGGCTCGACGGTCTCCGCCGCGACGACTTCGGTCGCGGCAGGTTCAGCGACGGCGGCCGGTTTCGGCGTGGATCGAGCACGAGCCACGTCGGCCAGCACGCGGTTGGGCGTGTCGTCGAACAGTCTGTAGCGCGCCTTGAGATCGCGGGCGGCCAGGGCTGCATGTTCGGCGGCGTCTGTGTTGCCCGCGTGCAGTTCGGCGCGGGCTTGACGCAGCAACTCGAGTGCTTGATGTCGCACGTCGGGCGTTGCACCGCGTGCGGCGGGCGCCGCGGCTGCCACGCCGCTCGCGGCCGGCATGGGCTCGGTCGTGGATGCCTGATTGCGTGCGACGGTCAACTGCCGGTGCAGTTCGTCGAGCGGGTTGCCCAACTGAGCCCAATCGACCGGATAGGTCTGGGCCTGGGCGATCAGTGCCTCGGCTTCGTCGAGGTGGCCCGACTCGATCAGCTTCCGCGCTTGGGCCACAGCCTGTCGCGCTTCGGCTTGCTTCGACTCGTTCGATGGGGCCTCGGTCTCGTGGGGTGTCGCGTGTGTTGGGGTCTCAGAGGTCGATGCCTGCTCGACCGCGACCGGACGCATGTCCGACTCCGCCGGTGCGGGGTTGGTCTGCGCTTGCGGTTCGACGGCGTGCTGCGGCCCTTCGGCGGATGCCGTCGGTCGCCGCGATGAATTCGCTGCTACCGCCTGACGTCGCCGCGCCCGGGCCACGTCGGCCAGCACGTCGTCGGGGCTGGTTTCGATCGCGTAGAACTTCGCATTCAGTCCCTTGGCCTGTTGCGCGAATTCCTCGGCCTTGTCGAGCCGATTGTTCTTCAAGTGTGTTTGGGCTTGGGCGACGAGTGCGCGAGCCAACGACTTGAGGCTCGTCGGCGTAGGCGTCGGGGTGGATTCGGCCGCGGGCGGTTCGGTTGCGGCGACCGGTTGCTCGGCAACCGGCTCGGGCTGTTCGACCGTGGGTTGCTGGTCGGCGGCGACCATTTCGTGGGTGGTGGTCGGTGGCGAGGCCTCGGTCGACGGCATCACATCTTGCGTCAAGTCACCGGATTGAGCCGGCATGCTGGGCGCGGTCTTGGACGCGGCGATTTGATGTCGTCGCGCACGGGCGACGGACGCCAGCACGTCGTCCGGACTGGTTTCGAGCATGTAGAACCTCGCCTTCAGAGCTTTGGCCTGACGGGCGAGTTCTTCGGCCTGGTCCAGTTCGTTCTTCTTGAGGTGCGATTGAGCCTGAGCGACCAGCGAGCGGGCGTGATCCCTAGCGTTGGTCGGAGTTGTCGCCGCGGGCTCGGTAGCCGGCGGCGTGTCCGCAGCGGCTGGTTCCTGCACCACTGCGACAGGTTCGTCGGCAGTCATCGGATCACCGACGGGCACAACTTCCGTCGCGGCGGGTGCGGCAGCGGCTACGTTTGAGGTGTCACTGGGTGGATTGACAGGTTCTGTGGTGGTCGACGGCGTTTGGTTGCCGGGCGCGGCGCTGGGGCTTCTACGAGCGCGAGCGACCGACGCGAGCACTTCGTCGGGGCTGGTTTCAAGCATGTAGAACTTCGCTTTGAGTTCTTTGGCTTCGAGCGCCAGCGCCTCGGCCTTGTCCAGTTCGTTCCGCTTCAGGTGCGACTGGGCCTGCGCGACCAGCGCCTTGGCTTTGGTCTTCGGGTTCACTGGCTTCGAGTCGGCGACGGGCGTTGCGACCTTGCCGCCGCGAGCGTCGGCGATGTCTCGCAGCACCTTGGCGGGCGTGTCGTCAAAGCGGCCGGGCCGCGCCGTCGTAGGCTCGACGGTCTCCGCCGCGACGACTTCGGTCGCGGCAGGTTCAGCGACGGCGGCCGGTTTCGGCGTGGATCGAGCACGAGCCACGTCGGCCAGCACGCGGTTGGGCGTGTCGTCGAACAGTCTGTAGCGCGCCTTGAGATCGCGGGCGGCCAGGGCTGCATGTTCGGCGGCGTCTGTGTTGCCCGCGTGCAGTTCGGCGCGGGCTTGACGCAGCAACTCGAGTGCTTGATGTCGCACGTCGGGCGTTGCACCGCGTGCGGCGGGCGCCGCGGCTGCCACGCCGCTCGCGGCCGGCATGGGCTCGGTCGTGGATGCCTGATTGCGTGCGACGGTCAACTGCCGGTGCAGTTCGTCGAGCGGGTTGCCCAACTGAGCCCAATCGACCGGATAGGTCTGGGCCTGGGCGATCAGTGCCTCGGCTTCGTCGAGGTGGCCCGACTCGATCAGCTTCCGCGCTTGGGCCACAGCCTGTCGCGCTTCGGCTTGCTTCGACTCGTTCGATGGGGCCTCGGTCTCGTGGGGTGTCGCGTGTGTTGGGGTCTCAGAGGTCGATGCCTGCTCGACCGCGACCGGACGCATGTCCGACTCCGCCGGTGCGGGGTTGGTCTGCGCTTGCGGTTCGACGGCGTGCTGCGGCCCTTCGGCGGATGCCGTCGGTCGCCGCGATGAATTCGCTGCTACCGCCTGACGTCGCCGCGCCCGGGCCACGTCGGCCAGCACGTCGTCGGGGCTGGTTTCGATCGCGTAGAACTTCGCATTCAGTCCCTTGGCCTGTTGCGCGAATTCCTCGGCCTTGTCGAGCCGATTGTTCTTCAAGTGTGTTTGGGCTTGGGCGACGAGTGCGCGAGCCAACGACTTGAGGCTCGTCGGCGTAGGCGTCGGGGTGGATTCGGCCGCGGGCGGTTCGGTTGCGGCGACCGGTTGCTCGGCAACCGGCTCGGGCTGTTCGACCGTGGGTTGCTGGTCGGCGGCGACCATTTCGTGGGTGGTGGTCGGTGGCGAGGCCTCGGTCGACGGCATCACATCTTGCGTCAAGTCACCGGATTGAGCCGGCATGCTGGGCGCGGTCTTGGACGCGGCGATTTGATGTCGTCGCGCACGGGCGACGGACGCCAGCACGTCGTCCGGACTGGTTTCGAGCATGTAGAACCTCGCCTTCAGAGCTTTGGCCTGACGGGCGAGTTCTTCGGCCTGGTCCAGTTCGTTCTTCTTGAGGTGCGATTGAGCCTGAGCGACCAGCGAGCGGGCGTGATCCCTAGCGTTGGTCGGAGTTGTCGCCGCGGGCTCGGTAGCCGGCGGCGTGTCCGCAGCGGCTGGTTCCTGCACCACTGCGACAGGTTCGTCGGCAGTCATCGGATCACCGACGGGCACAACTTCCGTCGCGGCGGGTGCGGCAGCGGCTACGTTTGAGGTGTCACTGGGTGGATTGACAGGTTCTGTGGTGGTCGACGGCGTTTGGTTGCCGGGCGCGGCGCTGGGGCTTCTACGAGCGCGAGCGACCGACGCGAGCACTTCGTCGGGGCTGGTTTCAAGCATGTAGAACTTCGCTTTGAGTTCTTTGGCTTCGAGCGCCAGCGCCTCGGCCTTGTCCAGTTCGTTCCGCTTCAGGTGCGACTGGGCCTGCGCGACCAGCGCCTTGGCTTTGGTCTTCGGGTTCACTGGCTTCGAGTCGGCGACGGGCGTTGCGACCTTGCCGCCGCGAGCGTCGGCGATGTCTCGCAGCACCTTGGCGGGCGTGTCGTCAAAGCGGCCGTAGGAAGCGCCGAGCGCCTCGGCCTGACGTGCGAACGTTTCGGCCTCGTCGGTGTTGCCGTCGCGAAGCTGCTGCCGTGCTCGGGCGATCAGTTGCTGGGCGAGCCGCCGGTTAGTGGTCCCTTGCGCCGCGACCGAGCCATTTGACTCAGGTCCCTGGATCTGCGCCATCAGGGCCTTGGCTTCCGCCTGGGCGTCGGGAGACGCATAGGCATTGACGGCGACGGCCGAGGCGAGCGATTCGGCCTGCTTGCGGTCGCCTTGCTCATAGGCCCTCTTGGCGGCGTCGAGCTTGTCGGCGGCGTCTTGCCGGCCCTTGTTCACGCCGACCATCATGGCGCGGTACTTGACGAGCAGCTCTTGTTCGCGTTCGCTCAGGCCGGGCAGCTTGGCGGCTTCTTCGAGCGCGCGGTGGGCGGCTTCGTAGTTGCCCCAGCGATATTCTTCGATGCCCTTGCGCATCAGTTGCTGGGCCGAGGCGGGCTGGCCGTCCTCGAATCCGAGCAGGACGATTGCGGTGGGCAGCAGCGAACCGCTGGCGGCCGCGAAACCGAGAGTGCAGACACCGACGCCGATTCCGATGGCGAGCGTAAGAGACCTGGCCACGCTGCCTCCTTTCACGTTCCGAACATCGCACCGGGCGACGGTTCCGAGCCTCGCCCCGACACGACCTGCGTTTGCAGTGAGATGTCTTTCTTAAGCGTTCTTCTGGGTTCTCAGTGGCTGGGCTTGAGGTCCAGTCCACCACGGTGAGCGAATTCCCAGAATCTGATCTGGCGCTGCACGCGACTCGTCTGCATCTGGAGCTTTCGCTGGTTCGGCACGTCTTTGCACTCCGTGCCCATGTTCAAGCGCCGCTCGTACTCCACTGCAATAGCCCCCTCCGGGCCCTCCGGGGGGCTTGTGCAGGATTGTTGGCGGCGTCGAGGAGCAACCCGACAAGGGATAACCCGGCCAGAGGTGCGTCAAAGCGCCGGCCCCAGAGGAGACTTCTTCTCTGGGGCACTTTGAACACCTTCTCCCATGCCTCAGAAAACCTCCTCCGCACACACCAACCGCGATCAATCAGCCACTCCAGACCCGGAAGAACCTTCTTAAGAAACCGACTCGCGCCGCGTGCTGGATTTCTCGGCCAAGGCGCGTCCGACTGATCCAAAGGCAGCGATTCCCCCGTCCGAGGGATGGTTAGGGAAAGGGAGAAGTGTGGCGGGTAAATATCCCGGCTTCCGGAACCGGTCAAGAGAAACTTTAGTCAATTTCCGCGTCGTCGCCAGAATTTCTTCGGCGCGGGTGAGGGCGGCGATCGGCCGGTTTTTGGCGGCAATTCTACGCACAATCGGCGTGCAACTCGCGAAGTCGACGCGCGGCGATGACCTGGTTCTTGAGTTTGGCGTACGCCTCTTCGAGCGGAATGTCGTGGTCCTTGCCGGGTGCGAAGCCGCAGTCTGGGTTCAGCGTAATGCGGTCGGGCGCGACGTGTTTCAGTGCGTTTTCCACGCGATCGGTGATCTGTTCCGGCGTGTCAATATCCGGGAATCGCACGTCGACGCAGCCCAGCCCGATCTTGACGTGAGCCGGCAACTCACGCAGCACGGCCAGGTCGCCGGCCACGGGGATCGAGAACTCGAGCATGAGTTGCTCGACCGCGAGCCGCTGCACATGAGGCAAGATTGCCTCGTAGCCGCCGGCCGCACCCCAACCCCGCCGGCCCCAGTTGCGCCGGCAGAGGTGTACCGCCAGGGTAACGCCGCGAACGCCCGCGACGATGCGATTGATCCAGTCGACGGCCCGTCGCATTTCCGCATCGGGGTCGGCAAACTTCGCCCGCACCGCCGGGTCGACCAGCACACAAAGGTGCGGCTCGTCGAGTTGAATGACGTCCACGCCCACGTCGCGAATCGCCAACAACTCTGCTCGCAAGATCGGCACGAGCTGCTCGCAAAACGCCTCGCGCGTCGGATATGCGACCGTCGAGTAAGCTGGCTCCCACATGCGCTGGCCGATCAGATAAGGCGATGGCAGACATACCTTGACGCGGCGGTCGGTGTTGTCGCGAAGGAACCGAACCTCGTCGGCGACGACGCCCTGACGCCGCAATCGCATCGGCTCGACGACGACCTGATGGTAAGCGAACTGCTCGCGCTCGACCCAGCGAAAGCCGTGCATGATCTCGGCGATCACGTCGACGTAGCTCTCACGACGCCACTCGCCGTCCGAGATGATGTCGATGCCGGCCCGCTCCTGCATGCCGATCACGTAGCGCACGGCGTCGTCCATGCGCCGCTGCCACGCGGCGTCGTGGTCGCCGGTCCTCGACCCAGCACGCAGCAGGTCCTTGACGTATTGCGGCCGGGGCATGCTGCCGATCACGGTGGTCGGGAATAGGGGTAGCGGTTGGTTCATTCGCAGACCTCCAGTTGCAGTCGAGCGTACTGTACTCGGAGCGTCGGCCGATGGGTACGTGAAGCACGAATCCGGTTCGACGTCCGCCGAACGGGGCGAGCGAGCCGGTTGCGATGAGTCCGCATGACGCGGACAGCCCCGGCCATCTCCTCGGGTTCCGGCGGCGGCAGCGCATCCGCGTACTTGTACGGCTGGTTGGGTTGCAGCTCCAACGCCCGCTTGTACTGGGCAGTGGCCTCGTCGAAACCTCCGAGCTCGGCCAGCGCGGCGCCTAAATAGCCTTGCACGATTCTGGGACAGTAGGCCGACGCGCCAGCGAGGGAGCACATGGCGAAATCACAAGAAATCAGGCCCGGCCC
>DAIOWH010000103.1:0-22137 GCA_036758585.1 Planctomycetia bacterium | reverse complement strand
ATCACGAGGTCGAGCCCTAAATGGCTTTGCGTGATTCTGGGAGTCCGCAGGGACAGTAGCCCGACGCGCCAGCGAGGGACCGGGCCTGATTTCTTGTGATTTCGCCATGTGCTCCCTCGCTGGCGCGTCGGGCTACTGTCCCAGCATCGTGCAAGGCTATTTAGCCGGATTTGAGCTGACGAGATCGCGACGCGATCGTCAGCGCGCCGCGAGCGGGCGCGAGTGCTAGACTGTCGGCGTCCAGGCTAGCGGTCGCGGCGAGATTCCGACGATCGAGCAACCCGGCGTACACCGACCGCAGCGGCTCGCGGCCGCCGACCAGTACGATGTCGGCGGCAGACCAGAAGCTCGCCCGCATCAAATCATCGACGTCCGCGGCGACGACTGCACCAACGAAGAACCATGTTCTCGCCGCCTGCTCTTCGCGCAAGACCACGTCGGTCAGTCGCACGGCAAAGCCGCTTCGCAGCAGACCCCAGCGCGCGGCGAAGTCGGCGCCGCGCTCGGCCGCCGACCAATCAGGCGGCAACGGCGGCGGCCACTGTACGCTGCTCGACAAGATCGTATGTTCGGCCAGCGCCTGCATCACCTCGCCGGCGATCGTTGTGTAGCTGGCGGCGATGCGATCGGCGGCGTCGACGTGAACGAGCTTGGTGTGCGAGCCGGGCAGCAAGAGGTTCAGCGGCCCGTGCCGACCGGCGGCCGACAGGATTCCGAACGTCTCCGACTCCTCGCCGCGCAGGATGTCCACTCGCGACAAGTCGCACGGCCCAGTTTCCATGGGCGCGGTCCTGACGCCGGGCACGAGATGAATGGCGAGGTCGAAGACGTCGCCAAAAGTCTCGACGACAACGCGGCGGGCCAAGTCGTCGATTCCCGCCGGGGCGGCTACGTGGGCGACCTCGCGCAGGCCGACATTCGACGTGAGCATGCCCGAGGCGCAGGCAAGTTCGATGTCGGCAGGCGCGGCCGCGGCCGTATGGATGGCCTCAGCGACGCAATCGGCGACGGCCCGCACCAGCGGCTCGCGGGTCCCACTGATCGCCACGTTGCGCACGCCGACCGGGCGCGCGGCCGCGGCCGCCAACGCCGCGCCGCGAAACAGCCGGGCGCGGGTGTTCGTCGTGCCGCCGTCGATGGCGAGCATCAGCGGGTCGGTTGTTTTTGACATTTCAGACTTGCGTTCGCCCCGGACCTGATTGATAAGTGAATCATGGCTCGAAGTTCGCGCGTGCGCACAAAACGGTTCCGATTCGACGCGATGTTCGCTCAAACGGCCGACCCGATATTCGTACTCGGACCGAAGCGGCAGATCGTGTTCTTCAACGCCGCGTGCGAAGTGCTGACCGGCCGCCGTGCCGACGACGTCGCTGGTCAGGTCTGTGCGTTTCAGACGTGCGACGCCGACGGCGAACCGGCGAGCCTGGCCGCCAGTCTAGCGGCGCCGCCCGAAGTCTTCGCGGGCCAGCCTCAAACCCGCGAGACGCTGATCGCGACCGCTCGCGGCGAGCGACTGAGTCGGTCGATCCACTTCGTACCATGCCGCAACGAATCGGGCCGCGTGCTGTGCGTCATCGGGCACATCATGCCTGCGCCGGTCAGGCCGGCCGACTCGGCCGAGCCGACCGATCTGCACACGTTGCTGCTACGACTGCGCGAGCGATTGTACCGGCAGTTTGGCTTCGACAGAATAGTCGCGGCGAGCGCGTCGATGCAGCGAGTGTTCGAGCAAACCAAGCTCGCCGCCATGACGGACTCGCATTTCCTGATCTGGGGTGAGGCGGGCACCGGCAAGGAGTTGATCGCTCGCACGGTACACCGCGAAAGTCCACGGCGAGCGGCCCCGTTCGTCGCCATTGATTGCGCGCTAATGCCGCCCGACGTACTCGAGCGAGACTTGTTCGGTTCCGCGGACCGCGGCGGTGCCGGACTGCGACGCGACCGCGCGGGATTGGTCGATCGACTGCGAGGGGGAACGCTGTTCGTCAGGAACTGCGAGTATTTGCCAAGAGACGTGCAGGCACGGCTGGTAACGACTCTGCGGCCGGCGCGGCACAACGAACCGACGGGCGGCGCGGAGTCGAATCCGCCCGTGCGATTGATCACGGCCTCGCGACTCGATCCGGCCAATTGGGCGATCGACGACGCCGTGCGGCCCGACTTTTATCTGGCGACCAGCGCGCTGGTGATTCATGTGCCGCCGCTTCGCGAGCGACCCGAAGACCTGCCGGTGCTGGCTCAGTGGTTCGTAGGGCAGTACAACGCGGCGGACGACAAGCAAGTGTCCAGCGTGTCGCCCGACGCGATCGAGGTTCTACGCGGCTACGACTGGCCGGAGAACGCCCGAGAACTCGGCGACGTGATCGGCCAGGCACACGGGCGATGCATTACGGGCGTCATTGAGCCGTCTGATCTGCCGGGCCGAATCCAAGGCTCGCTCGGCGGACCACTCGCAACGCCGCCCCCTGAACCAGAGCGACTCGATCTCGAGGCCACATTGATCGATACCGAACGCTCGCTGATCGAGCAAGCCCTGCGGCGAGTTCGGGGCAACAAGGCGGCGGCCGCCGAACTGCTCGGCATCTCGCGGCCGAGGCTCTATCGCCGCATGGTTACGCTCGGCATCAACGGCGCCGAAGGACCTGAGCCACCCGCATAGTTGTCTTGTGCCCGCGCGGGCGGGCGCGTACAAGGGAGCCGGCACAACCGTGCAATCGCCGTGTCTGGTTGTTTTTGAACAGGGACGCCGCTGGGTCGATCGGCTCGCGCGGTCGCTGCGCCGCCGCGATGTTCAGGTGCGACACACGGCGACGTCGAGCGACTGTATAGCTCGCGTCGAGCGCGGCTGCGTCGGGTTGATCATCGTCTTGGGCAACCGACCGGCGGTCGGCGTGGAGTTGGTCGTGCGAGCCGCCGAGGCGCTCGGTCGGCGAGTCCCGATCGCGGTCATCGCCAGTGTCGATCAAGCTGAGTTGGAGATGGAAGTCCGCGATCTAGGCGCCAGCCTGTTTTTGGCTGAACCGTTTCCGGACACAGACCTGAACCGGGTCATCGCTCGCATCACAGCGCGGCATGGCCGACGAACCGCAGACTGAGGATTGGCTCAGAATAACTTCCTCGTTTAACGGCAAGCCGAAGGCGACGGTGATCGGCCAAGTCCGCGCGACCCACCGTCGCCTTCGGCTTGCCGTTAAACAAGTAAATCGCGAACTAATTCCTGACCAAGTACTGAGAGAATCTTCAATGGCATCTGGGCCGAGTGAAATGGCGGGGCTAAAAAATGTGTTCGCGGTCGGCAGCGGCAAGGGAGGCGTGGGCAAGTCGACAATCGCGGCGTCGATCGCGCTGGGCTTGAAGGCGCGCGGGGCGAAAGTCGGATTGCTCGATGCCGATGTCTACGGACCAAGCATCCCACACCTGCTGGGCATGCGCGGCCGACCCGCGACGTACGAAGACGCCGGCCAGCCCCGTATCGCGCCGATGGAGAAGGACGGCCTGAAACTGATGTCGATGGGATTCCTGATCGAAGACGGCCGAGCGGCGATCTGGCGCGGCCCCATGCTGCACGGCGTGATGCAGCAGTTCCTTCGCAACGTAAGCTGGGGCGACCTGGATTATCTGGTCGTCGACCTGCCGCCGACCACGGGTGACGTGCCGCTGAGTCTATCGCAACTGTTCCCGCTCACCGGCGCGGTGATCGTCTGCACTCCGCAAGACGTCGCGTTGATCGATGCGGTGCGCGCGATCAACATGTTCCGGCAGCTCAGAGTGCCGATTCTCGGTCTGGTCGAAAACATGAGCCACTTCGAGTGCCCTCAGTGCGGCAAGCGGACCGATATCTTTGGACACGGCGGGGCGCGGGCCGCCGCCGAGCGCGAGGGCATTCCCTTTCTCGGCGAGGTGCCGCTCAACCTGCAGACGCGGATCAACGGCGACCTGGGCAAGCTCGCCGAGAACTTCGCCGACGGCAGTTTGGTCCGACCGCACCTGGTGAATGTCACGGATATGCTGGTCCACCAAATCGAGAGCCAGGCCCAGCCGGCGATGCCTTCGCTGAAACTGGAATGATCTCGCCTGAGGTCGAATGCTGGTCGCCGCGACGAACACGGAGCGCATGAAATAGGGCGCCGCGACGGAATCGCCCGTCGGGCGCCCTTCGGTTTCTTGCAAATCCGCCGCTTGTTCTAGTGGCAGCACGAACGCAGTAGGCAGCACGAACGCGGCTGGCAGCACGGCACCTGGATCTTTTTCTCAATCGTCTTCGGCACGCAACGAGTGACCGTGTAGGGCACCTGCTTGGTCACGGTCTCGGCGACCTTCACCTTCACGGTGTAAGGCACCTGTTTTGTGACGCAGTAGGGCACCTTCTCCACGACCTCTTCCTGTACCATCTTGCAGACTCGCGTCGGCACTTTCTTGACGACCTCTTCCTGCACCATCTTACAGACCTGGTACGTCTGCTTCTCGACCTTCTCCTCGGTCACCATCTTGCAGACGGTCACCGGTACTTTCTTGACGACTTCTTCCTGGACCATCTTGCAAGTCGTCACTGGGACCTTCTCAACAACCTCTTCGCGAACCATCCTGGTGGTGGTCACGGGAATCTTCTTGACCACTTCTTCCTGAACCATCTTGCAGATCTTCTCCTGAATCTTCTTGGTCTCCGTCACGGGGACACACTTGGTGACCTTGCACGGAACCTGAATCTGTTTCACGGCGCCAGGGCAGTAGACGTATCGGCAAGTCACCGGGTCGAACACGCACGTGCCCGGTTCCTGAACACACTTGGCGACCATGACCTCTTCCTCGACCGTCTTGTACGTCGTGCACTGCACTTCGCGTTCGACCGTCTCCCACACGGGCTTGCAGACCGTGTAGCGGCATTCCTTCTCGATTGTCTCGGTCACCGGCTTACAGATGACCTTCCTGCACTCCTTCTCGATGGTCTCGTACACCGGCTTGCAGACCGTGTAACGGCACTCCTTCTCGATCGCCTCTTGCACGGGCTTGCATACGGTGTACTTCACCTCGCGCTCCTTGGTCTCGTACACCGGTTTGCAGACGGTGTAGCGGCATTCCTTCTCAATCGTCTCCCACACCGGCTTGCTGACCATCTTCTTGACTTCGCGATACTGGGTTTCGGTCTCGGTGCGGTAGCAGGTCTTGTCAACTTCCTTCCAAACCGTCTCGCAGACGTTCCGCATTTCGGTGACTTCCTGCCTCTCCCACACAGTCTCGCACACGGTCCGTTCAACGGTCGTGCACTGGTGCTCCACGGGCTGCGCACAACACCGCGAGCTGAACAGTCCGCAACCGGACTGTCCGCATCCGCCGTGACTCACCGCCGCTCCGAAGTAACTTGCCTCGGCTGAGGCTGACGTCCCCAGCGCGAGTGCGACCGCTGCCATCGCCGCCACGCTCCTCATGACTCCACCTCCACTTCTGATGCAACAGGTTGTCTCGTCTCCGGGGCATGCACCCAGCAAACCCCCCTTCCTATGTGGATACAAGGATAGTTAGGCGAATTTTGGAGTTTTACAGTCTAGTTGGAAAATAAATTTCTATAAAAAGTTCAAGTCGAATAAGACCTATAGGTTGTTTCAGGCATATGGATCAAATAGATAGATTTACAAGGAGGTCATGGGCTGTTGAGTTTGATGAGCAGCTCTGCTGCTCGGGTGCTAACCAGCCGGGAGACATTGGCGTCGCTGGTCGCAGTACCCTGCACCGCCGCCCGCGCTCGAGCAATCTCCGACGATCTGCCATGCTCGACCAGTCGCGACATAGATTCGATGGCGGCGAGTTGAGTCGCCTCAACTTGGGCCTCGATTTGGTTCGGTTCGTGGCCTGCACTCGCGAGCCTTTGGCGCACGGTCTGGGTGTCGAGCATTTCCAGCAGCGTATCGAGTCCCAGGGCACTTCCGAGGCGAGCTAAGCCGGTGGCGGCGTTGTAACAGACCTCGCGGTCTGGATCGTTCAGAAATGGCCGAAGCTGCTCGACGGCCTCTGGTCGGCCGAGCGAACCAAGCGCGAACGCTACGAGTTTCCGTGTGGCGGGGTCGTCGGCCTTGCCGGCGTTGGCGAGGTCGGGGATTACCGCGACCAGTTGTTGGCCGATCGCGTGATCGCCGGACGACTGCAGGTGGTCTCCTAGGCGGCCCAGGCTCCAGATTGCCGCCTCGCGTACCTTGCTGTCTACGTCATCGCCTAGGGCTTGTCGCAAAGCGCCGATGCCAACTGGCGACCGGAAGAAGCCGATCGCCCTGGCCAGGTAGTGTTGGTAGCTCACGACCTTGTCGTCTGGTTTGGGATTGCTCAGCGACGTCTCCAACTCGCGGGCGAGTTCTCGGGCGAAGGCTTCGTTCTCTTGCCACGCCTTGTCGTGTTGCAGGACGAGTGCGAGTTCGTGTGCGGCAAGCCATCGCCGCTCTTCGTTCGACCCGCGCAGGTCGGACAGGTATTCTTCCGGGCTGCGATGGCCGCCGGCGATCTTGCCGAACAGCAGATAGACGGTTACCACGATGGCGACGATGAGGGCTGGGATCAGGAAGAGTTGCACAATGAATCCAGCGGACGGTGGCTCCACAGGGGGCAGATCGCTGGGGTTGTTCGCGGCTGCGGGGGCGTGGGTTGGGGCGATGTCATCCATGGTGCTTTCTCGCTTGCGGTCTTGGTTCGGGCTACAAGTATAAGCGCCGAGGCCAGCCGACACACCAGCATCGGGCCGTTTTGCCCTCAAAGGTTAGGCAGCAATGCGATAAGCTACTCGCCGCATGAACCCGGAAACACCCGTTAGTTCGTCGCCATCCGAACCAACGGACCCGTCGCGCACGCCGGACGGCACCGGGCCGTCTTCCGAGCCTGCCGCGCAGAGCGATTCGGCGTCGCCCGTGGCTGGAGCCGAGGGTTACCAGGTGGCTGATCCGGAACCACGACCCGTACGCCCTGCCGCCGAGCCACGGCAGCCTCCGTCGACGTTCCAGCCGTCGTCCGCCGCCGCTGAGCCAAACCGAACTCCGGAGGCCGCCAACACGCCGGAGCAGTTGCCCGAAGTACACGAGGTATGGACGCGCTGGGTCGAGTGGAAGGAGCCGATCTATTGGATCGCTGGAACGCTGGGCCTTGTCGCGCTGATTGAGCTTGGCGGCGGACTGACGTCGGCGGCGATACTGCTGGCCGGCTTGGCGTACGGCCTCTACCAGATCGTGATCACTTTGGAGGTACCGGTTCGCGTCACGGCAGAGCACGCGGTGCACGAGTTCTTCGCCGCGCTCGCGCATCGGCAGCCCAGCTACAAACGGATGTACTTGCTGCTGACGACCGACGCCAAGCACTGCGACGAGTTCGGCAGCCTCGCCGAGTTCATTGCGTATTGGAACGGCCTGTTGTCGCGGCTGGCTCGCGGTCCGATCTGGATGACGCCGCTGGATTTTCGCGTGGAAGGCGTGACGTGCGCCTACAACCCCGAGCGGACGTTCGCATCGCTCCGGTACAAGGTTCGGGTGTTCACGCGCGGCAGCGGTGGCGCCGGCGAACCGCTCGCGGAGTTTGAGGCCGCCAACGCGGCGGTGAAGGGACCGGACGGACAGTGGTACCTGAACGATGGTACGCTGCCGACGCGCAAGCACCAGGAGTAATCATGACCACAGCGCAGGGTCGCGTGGAGTGCGTTCAGCTCAACTTGAAAACGCGGCAACCCATGCAACGTCTAGAACTGGCGACGGCTGTGCCCGGCGCGGGGCTGTTGGGCTGTCGTCATTCGCGTCCGGGCAACGAGCGGGCGGTGCTGCTGGTCGAGATGGAAACGCTCGATCAACTGGGCCTGGTCGCCGGCGAGATCAAGGAGAACATCGCGACTCGCGGCATCGCGATCAACGAGCTGAAGCCTGGCGCGCAGCTTCAGGTGGGCGAGACGGCAGTGCTCGAAATAACGGGTCCGTGCGCGCCGTGTCGGCGCATGGATGAGATTCGCGAAGGGCTTGCGGCGGAACTCAGGAACCGGCGCGGTGTGAATTCGCGGGTTCTCGTGGGCGGGCGGATTCTGCCGGGCGACGCCGTGACACTGATCAAGCCCGGCCGCAGCTTGCCCTAGCGTTGTTTGAGACGCCACAACCAGTGAACCGGACGTGCTGCATGAGAAAGCCACCTCGACGTTCTGTTGTCGTGTTCGGATTCAGCCTCGGCATCCTTCTGAGTTCGGTCACGAGGGCTCATGATTTGTGGCTGGTACCCGACGCCCCAGTCGTCGCCGGCCGCCCGCTGAACGTCCGTGCGAATTCCGGCATGAACTTTCCGATCAGCGTGCACGCCCCTGATCCGGCCACGTTTGTCCGCCGCATTGTCGTGACACCGGCGAGCGACCACGGCGAGTTGGAAGCGGCGGGGCAGGAGGGCGACTCGGGGCTGCTGCGTTTCAAACCGACCGACCGGGGCGTGTATGTCGTGGCGGTCGAGACACGCCCGCGGCTGATTGAGTTGAGCGCCGAGCAGTTCAACGAGTATCTCGTGGCCGACGGACTACCGCACATCTATCGGCTGCGTGTCCAAGAGAAATCGCTTGACCAACCGGCTCGCGAGCGCTACACAAAGTCGCCAAAGCTGCTCATCCAGGTGGGTCGGGGCGGCGAGGGGGACGCGAGTCGAGTCGTCGGACTGCCGCTGGAAATAGTGCCGCTCCGCAGCCCGTTTCGGTTGCGTGCGGGCGACACATTGGCCGTCCGGGTCTTGTTCGCGGGCAAACCGCTCGCGGATGCGAACCTTGGCTGGGACCTGCCCGACGACGGCGACGCGCCGAGCGGCACGGTGCGAACCAACTCGCGCGGCGAGGCGCTCGTCCCGATCGCCCGGGTCGGCCTCATGACCATCCGGCTCACTCACATGACGCGGCCCAAGGCAGACGACTTCGAGTGGGAATCGTTCTGGACCACTCTGACGTTTCGTATCGAAGAACAGAACGAGTGATCGGGCAGGGCGGGCGTGGCGCGTTCGCCATGAGCCGCGAGGTCACCTGCCGCGCGTCGGGTTGCCGTGCCGGCGTTTACGAGTCTATCGGCATGACTTGCTTGGCCAGAGCGAGTCGGACTCCCGGCGAATGTGACCCGCGTCGGCAAGTCTGTTATGATTCTGCCGCCTTGAGTCACCGATTCGATCGAAGGAGTCGCCTATGGCCTGCTCGGTTCAAGTATCGCTCGACTTGCACACGATTGAAGACGCCCTCGCCGTGGCCACGATCGCGGCCGAGGCGGGAGTGGATTGGCTGGAGGCGGGGACGCCGCTGATGATGGAGCAGGGCATGGCCGCAGTGCGAGCCTTGCGGGCGAAGTTCCCGAAGCATCCGATCGTGTGCGATTTCAAAGTCTGCGACGGCGGCGAGTACTTCGGGCAGCTCGCCGGCGAGGCGGGGGCGACGCACTTCGACATCATGGCCGCATCGCACGATGCGACGATTCGCGGGGCGCTGCGAGCGGCCGACAAGTACAAGCTCAGGGTGATCGCCGACACCATGTTCTGTCCGGACCCGGTCGCCGCCGCAGTGCGGGCGCAGACGATCGGCGCCCACATGATCGGCTGGCACCTCGGCTACGATCACCGCCACGAGAACCGCGGCCTGCGGGCGATTGACGGCTTGGCCGATGTTCTGGCGGCGGTGCGCATCCCGGTCCAAGTGGTCGGCGGACTTTCGGTGGAGCACGCGATCGAGGCGGCCCGCATGGGCGCGGCGTCGGTCGTCATCGGCGGTCCGCTGGTGCCCGGCGACCGTGGGGCGAAGCTGGCGACGACCCTGCGCAAGGTGGTCGAGGGCGTGCGCGGCGCCGGTGCGGACGAGGAACCGCCGTTCTGATTTCTGTGTGGCTCGCGATCGACTTGCGTTGAAGACTATGGAACGAGGCCCGTTTCCACACAAGCCCGACGCGCGAGCGAGGGACTGATTCCCAGAGCCTCGCTCGCGCGTCGGGCTTGTGTCCAGCACACGCGAGGAAGTTATTTGGCCCTGTTCCTAATGTGGGGCAGGCATCCTGCCTGCCCGGCAGACCATCTGCTCCACAGTTTCAGCGGAGTGGCGAACGATGACTCGGTTGCATTTTTCCCTGGCCGGCTTGCTCGCGGCCGTGGGTGTTCTGGCCGTGGCTTTCGCGATGCTGCGTTCGCAGTCGGAGCTGCCTGCCTCGCTCGCCTTCACCGGCAACGTCGGCGTGTTCGCGTTCGCCCTGGTCGGCTTGGTATGGCGTCGCGGCCAGGACCGCTTGTTCTGGCTCGGGTTCGTCGTGCTCAACGGCATCTACAACGGTCTGGCGTTTGGGACCCCGTTCTATGTGCCGATGCCCTTCGGCAACCAAGGTAGCGGCCTGTTGGTGACGACGCATCTGCTGAACCAGATGCACGCGATGCAGCAGGTGCCGTTGCAGGTGGGCGGGCGCGTATCGGTCAATTACCGCGGCAGCGGCACGTACTACCCAGGTCGAATACGAGCCATCGCGGGGCCATCGTACGACATCGCGTTCGACGACGGCTCGCAGGAATGGGCGCCGGCCAGTCGGCTGCGAAACCTCACGAACCCGGAACAGACGCCGCGACTGATCGTGGGCGAGGCTGTATCGGTGAACTTCAGAGGCAGCGGCACGTTTTTCCCCGGCAGGATTCGCGCGGTCGAAGCCAAGATGTATGACCTGGCCGGGTTGGGCGGGCGCGGCGGCCGGCGCCATCTACTTTCTGTGCGCCGGTGAACTGGCCGGCAAGGAACAGGCCGACGCTGTGTATTGGATCGGCGTCGGGACGTTCCTGGCGTGCGTCGCAATCTTGCTGGTCGGCGGACGCATCGAACGCACGCTCGAGATTCTGAACTGGATCCTGATCGTCTTCATACTGGGCGGCCTGCTTATCCTGTGCCTGTTGTTTGCCCGGCCGTCGGCGTGGCTCGACGCGGCGGCGGGGTTCGTCGGTTTCGACTTGCCGTCGCGCGAGTTCAAGCCGCTGCCGCCCGGGGCCGACTGGTTCCTGATCGGCGCGTTCGCCGCTTACTCGGGCGCGGGCGGGGTGATCAACCTGGCGCTCTCGAACTGGGCGCGAGACAAGGGGTTCGGCATGGGCCAGGTGGTCGGCTTCATTCCGACCGCCGTCGGCGGGCACGAAGTGAAGCTCGCTCACACCGGCCAGGTGTTCGAGCTCACGCCCGATTCGCGCGACCGCTGGTCGCGTTGGTGGCACATCGTGCGAATCGATCAGTGGGGCGTGTTCTTCGTCGGTGCGTTTCTGGGCATGGGTCTGCCGGCGATCCTGTACACATCGTTCATCGAGCCGGGCAAGGACATTCGCGGGCTGTCGGTCGCGGCCGAGCTCGCCAGCGCGATGGCCTCGCGGGGCGGCGCGGTGCTGACGTTCACCGTCGCGATGATGGGGGCGTGGGTGCTGTTCAAAACGCAACTCGACAACGTCGACGGCATGGTCCGCGTGATCACCGACATCCTCTGGACGGCGAGCAGCCGCATGCGGCGCTGGTCGCGCGGCGACGTGCGCAGGGTCTACTACTCGGTGCTGGCGGTCGTGGTCGTTTGGGGAACGATCGCGCTGCGACTGACTCAGCCGATCATCCTGCTGCAGCTCGGCGCCAACATGGCCGGCGTGGTGTTCGTGATTAGTTCGCTGCACGTGCTGTACGTGAACACCACGCTGCTGCCGGTCGAGCTGCGTCCGCCGATCTGGCGGCGCGTCGCCCTGGTAGGGCTGTCGTTGTTCTACGGTTTCTTTGTGTACCTGTGGCTGATGGGCGGCCTGGTTCCCGACACGTCCAAGGGGTTCCTGTTCAACATCCCCAAGTTGCTGCGCGGCGGTTGGCACCCCGTTGCGAAACCCACACCGATCCGAGCCGCGACCGTAGGGGAGCGGAATCCGCAAGGGAGCGGAATCGGCGGCATTCCAACCGCTCGCTGACGCTCGCGGCTCGGAAACGGCTTCTGGCGCGGTTAACCACCGAGTGGTTCGACGCTGATCGGGATTTCGGCTCGCAGGTCGCTCACGCTTAGACACAACTTGCCATCGAGCAGTTCGACCAAGAGCCGGCCGCAGAATTGATGTCGCCAGCCGGACGCGAGCGGCGAGTCGGCGGGAAGCTGTGCGGCCGCCGTGTAGCCGCGCACCAGCGTGGCGAGGTCGCCGGTCGTGGCGACCATCGCGGGCGGGACGTTCTCGCGGGCGCAGAGTACGGCAAGCGCCGTTTGCAAGATGCCGACGAGCAGCCGCACGCGGTCCGAGTCGTCGGGCCGCGGCAGTTGCGCGGGACAGTCGGCGTCGGACACGGCCAGCCCCTGGCGTACGGCAGCGAGCAGTTCGTCTGCCACGCGGCGCAGGTTGCGGCGATTCATTCCGCGGAACATCACCAGATCGCGCAGGTCGCTGGGCTGGCGGCGGGCCAAGTCCATCAGCACATCGTCGGCGGCGACCGATCGCACCGGCCGGTTGCGCCGCCGCGCCTCGGCCTCGCGCCACGCCGCCAGTTCACGCAGCACCGCGAGCTGCCGGCGGCCCAGCGACGTGACGCCGCTGACCCGCCGAAACGCCTCGGGCGCCGTCGCGTGCGACGGGGCGACCTGATCGCGAAACTCGTCCGCCGCCCAACTGAGTCGGCCCAGCCGATCGAGTTCGCTGCGGAGCTTGTCGTGAACGGCGAGTAAGTAGCGCACATCTTCGAGCGCGTAGTGCATTTGTTTTTCGGTCAGAGGCCGGCGTCGCCACTCGGTCCGCGTCTCGGTGCCGCGCACGTCCTGGTCGATCACGCGACGCACCAGGTTCTTGTACGACAGCGGATAACCAAACCCCGCCAGCCCGGCCGCGATCTGAACGTCGAACAGCGGAGCAGGCAATCGGCCCAGTTCTTGGCGGCAAAATTTGATCTCGGCGTCGGCTGCGTGCGCGATCACCTGGCCCGTCGGCGCGGCCACGATCGACCAGAACTCACGGAGGTCGTGAACCTCCAGAGGGTCGATCACCGCCAGACGCTCGGCCGTGGCGACCTGAACCAGACAAAGCACCGGCGTGAATGTGTCTTCCGTGACGAACTCGGTGTCGAACGCGAACCGGTCGCAGGAACTCAGGTGGCGGCACAGGTCATTGAGCGATTCTTGATCGGTGATCGTACGCGTAGCCCGGCCGTCCATCGGCAGATCCTTCGGTGGTAGCGGTCCTTCAAAGAGGCCGACGATAGCGAATAGCCGACACGCCGTGAAGCGGAGTTGTGAATCATCGGCTGCCTCTGCCGCTGGCGCTCGCGGCCGCGTACAATACCGGCCAACCCAGGAAACGAAAGGAGAACCTCATGCGTCGCGTCAGTCTGATCGGTGTTTCTCTCGCCGTTGCGCTCGTCGTGTTGTGGTCAATCGCGCCCGCTCAGGAGGCCAAGCCGGTGAAGTTGCTGATCATCACCGGCGACCACGGACATGATTGGCGA
Organism: Planctomycetia bacterium; assembly: GCA_036758585.1. Lineage (GTDB taxonomy): Bacteria > Planctomycetota > Planctomycetia > JALXBF01 > JBGPMX01 > DAIOWH01. The sequence continues at coordinate 8,696 of DAIOWH010000103.1, read as the reverse complement.
GCGACCACGGCGTACTTCAAGGAGATTCTGCCCAAGGACCGCATCAGCGTAGACGTGACCGAGACGCCCGGCAAAGACCTCGTGCCCGAGAACCTGAAGAAGTACGACGCGCTGCTGCTCAACTACCGCGACACGCCGAAGGGGGCGAAGGAGTCGCCCGATTCGGTCTGGTCGAACGACAACATGCAGGCGTTCCTCGGCGCGGTCCGCAGTGGCAAAGGGCTGGTGGTGTATCACCACACGTCGTCGGCGTTCCTGGAGAAGGTCGAGTTCGAGCGCTGCATCGCCGGCGGCTGGCGCGGTCAGGGCTATCATGGGCCGAAGCATCAGTTCACGGTAAAGATGGTCGCTGCGGGCAGCAGCCCTGACACCGGCCGCGCGGCGAGCCCGCACCCAATCATCGCCGGCATGCCCGCGAGCTTCCTGCACACGGTTGACGAACTCTACGCCAACTCCGTGATGTTTCCCGAGAACGAGGTGCTCGCCACGGCGTACTCAGACCCGGCTCGCGAATACGGCACCGGTAAGCATGAGCCGATGATCTGGGTGAAGAACTACGGACGCGGCCGCGTCTTCGTCAACGCCATGGGGCATGACACCGACGCGATGAAGGGCTTGGGCTTCCAGACGCTGATGATCCGCGGCATCGAGTGGGCCGCGACTGGAAAGGTCGGCTATCCGGTCCCAGAGAATCTGGATGCGCCGAAAGCGCCGGTCGCCAACTGACGGAACGCCGCTGGCTCGAGTGACGGACTTGCGAAGCGAGCCGTCCGAAACGAAGCCTATTCCTGCGGCTTGGCGCCCAAAGCAGCCAATTGTGCGGCCAGCCGATCGGCCCGTTGCCGCTCCTGCTCGGCCCGCTGCCGCTCCTGCTCGGCCCGCTGCCGCTCCTGCTCGGCCCGTTGCCGCTCGCCGCCGACTTGTTGGTACATCTCCACGTAGGTAGCGAACGGCTTACCGTCAGGCCCGTACAGGCGCAACTCGCCGGAGTCCATTTCGAATCGAACGCCGAGGCGCGGGCTCTTCCAACCCTGCATCTGCGGAATCTCGACTAGAGCCCCATCGCGCCGAATCCAACCGCTCACCACCGCCTCGTCCGGGTCATGGATGTAGTACTCCTCAACGCCGTAATGCTCGTAGAAACGGAACTTGCGCAGCAGTTCCGGGCCGCGATTGCTATGCGACAGGATTTCGAATACGACCTGTGGAGCGACGTGGTTCTCAAGCCACTGCAGATACGATCGGCGATGCCCCTTCGGGCGACCGAACGCGACCAACACGTCGGGGGCGACCCGCAGCACGTTGTTCCCTTCCTCGGGATACCACAGCAAATCGCCGGCGATAAAAACGTTCGGGTCGTCCATGAAGACCACGTCCAATCCGCCCTTGATCGTCGCGATCCACTCCCACTGCAGCGTGTTGTCAGCCAACGGCTGCCCATCACTTTCGGGGTAGGTGATTTCTCGAAACGGTGAGAGTTGGACGCTCATTGTTTCTCCCTTGGGCACGGTCGCATTATACCGAGGCGGGACATGCCCGGCACTAGTGGCTCGTCGCAGTTTGAACATGCCGAAGAGATTGCCTGCGTACTGGCTTCTTCAAGTCTTTCAACTCTGACTCTCTGGACTCTACAATGCCGCTGATGGCGATCATCGAAGTTCACGACCTGGCGAAGGTCTACAAGGTCTATCAGAAGCGGGCGGGGTTTCTCGCGTCGCTACGCGGGCTGGTGCGGCGCGAGTATCGCGACGTGCGGGCCGTCGACGGCATCTCGTTCGCCATCGACGAGGGCGAGATGGTCGGGTTCCTCGGCCCGAACGGGGCGGGCAAGACGACCACGCTCAAGATGCTGGCCGGCCTGATCTATCCAACGGTCGGCGCGGCGCGGGTGATGGACTTCGTGCCGTGGGAACGGGCATTGGCGTTTCGCCGCCAGTTCGCGCTGGTGATGGGACAGCGCAATCAACTGTGGTGGGACCTGCCCGCCCAGGAATCGTTCGTGCTGCACCGCGAGATGTACGACATCCCGCCCGACCAGTTCGCGGCCGTGCTCGGCGAGATGACGGAACTGCTGGGCGTCGCCAAGCTCGTGAGTCAGCCGGTGCGCGAGCTTTCGCTTGGCGAGCGGATGAAGATGGAGCTGATCGCCGCGATGCTGCACTCGCCGCGCGTGATCCTGCTCGACGAACCGACGATCGGCCTGGACGTCGTCGCTCAGGTGAACATCCAGCAGTTCCTGCGCGAGCTGAACGAGCGCAAGCGGGCCACCGTGCTGCTTACCAGTCACTACATGAAAGACGTCGAGGCGTTGTGCCGGCGGGTGATCATCATCAATCACGGCAAGCTGGTGTACGACGGCCCGCTGGCGCGAGTGATCGAGCAGTTTGGCAACCACAAGATCGTCCGGTTGCAGATGGCGCCGGGCCAGCCGATGCCGCGAGCCGAGGAGTTGGACGGCGTGGCGCACTTGGTGGACGCCAAGCCGCCCGTGGCCTCGCTGCGAGTCGACCGCACCCGCGTGCCGCAGGTGTTGGGGGCATTGCTCAACCGGTTTCAGCTTGCCGACGTGAGCGTCGAGGACCCGCCGCTTGAGGAGGTCATCGGCGACGTGTTCCAGCAAAAGATCGGAGGCGACCATGAGTGAGGAAAAGGGCGGCGACGGAGTACTGATTGGGGTCATCGTGGTGTTGTTCTTCCTGCTGGCGGGCGCCGTCTTTTTCGGCGGGGCCATGCTCTTCAGGTTCCGTGTGGCCGCCGCCGAGGTGATGCGCATGGAAGCCGAGCGCGCGGTTGCCGCGGAACGAGCGGCAACACAGGCCGCCGAAACAGCTCGCGAGGCCGCACAAACGCCTGAGGCTTCCGGCGCGGCCGAGCCAACGGACAAGCCGTCTGGGCAGAATGCTGCCGAAAAACCGGAAGCGGACGAGTCAGCCCCCCAGTCGCCAGTCAAGTCGCAAGACGGATCTCCCTGAGGACCGGCCGTCGTTTCGCGAGTCGGATTCCGCCCGACCTGTCGCGAAACAGGACGGTCTCGGCTAGACTCACCGTTCGTATGCGGCAGTTGATTGTGGCATCGGTTGCTTTTCACTCGGAGAAATCGCAATGGCTGACACGCACAGCGCCAAGATTGGCCAGTTCTGTTGGTTCGAGTTGGCGACTACCGACTAGGCGGCGGCGAAGAAGTTCTACGGCGACTTGTTCGGTTGGGCGTCCAACGATCTGCCGATGGGGCCGGACAGTTTCTACACGATGTTTCAACTGGGTGGCCGCGACGTCGGGGCGTGTTGCACACTGCAACCAGACCAGCAGAAACAGGGCGTGCCGCCGCATTGGATGACGTACATCGCAGTCACGAGCGCAGACGACGCGGCCGCCAAGGCGGCGTCGCTCGGCGGAAAGGTAATCGCGCCGGCGTTCGATGTATTCGACGTTGGTCGGATGGCCGTCATTCAGGATCCAACCGGCGCGATGTTTTGCGTTTGGCAAGCCAAGGCGCACTGCGGCGTCGGCGTTTTTGGCGAACCCAATTCGTTCTGCTGGAGCGAACTCCTGACGCGAGACCTCGACATGGCTCGCAACTTCTACACCGCGCTCTTCGGCTGGGAAGCGTACGTAACGACCAACCCGGCCGGTTTCCAATACACACACTGGCGCACGGGCGGCGTCGATTTCGGCGGCATGATGGCGCTGAAGCCGGAATGGGGACCGGTCCCGCCGCACTGGATGAACTACGTTTCGGTCGCCGACTGCGACGGAACCGTCGCGAAGGCGACCTCGCTCGGCGGCAAGACGTGTTTCCCGCCCATGACGATTCCGGATGTCGGCCGATTCGCCGGCCTGCAGGATCCGCAGGGCGCGGTGCTGTCGATCATTCAGTTGACACACCACAAGCCATGAGCCTGACGCGCCGCCGTTGCGAATCCGCGTCACAGCGCCAAGAATAATACCGCACGCGGCAGGTTTGACTCGTTTAACGCGGAGCCGCAGGCGACCGGAGATGCACAATCCCAGCCATGTTCTGCCGGCGCCTTCGGCTGGGCGTTAAACGAAAACGTCTCATTGACGGCCGCGTGCGTTATAGCTCGTGACGTCGTTTCGCAAATACTTCTGCGTGATGCGGATCGCGCTGGCTGAGCGGTTGGTGTATCGCACCGACTTCTTTCTCGGCACGCTGATGCGGTTCGCGCCGATGGTTACTACGATTCTGCTGTGGCGCGCGATCTATCAGGGGTCCACGACGCAGGAGTACGACGGCCTGACCTATCAAAACGTCGTGGCCTACTACCTGCTGACGATGGTCAGCCGCGCGTTTTCGAGCATGCCGGGCCTGTCGGGCGGTATCGCTCGCGACGTGCGCGAGGGGACCATCCAAAAGTACCTGATCCAGCCGATCGACCAGGTCGCGTACCTGCTCATGACGCGGCTGGCTCACAAGCTGGTCTACTACGCGGTCGCCGCGGCGCCGTATGCCATCGTGTTCTACCTGTGCCGCGGGTTCTTCGCCGGTTGGCCTGGGACAGTGGAGTTCGCGGCCGGCCTCGCATCGCTTGTAATGGCATTCTTCCTTGGGTTCTTCTTTGAAGTGTCGGTCGGGCTATTGGCGTTTTGGTTTCTCGAAATCAGCTCGCTGCTATTCGTGGTCATGTCGCTCAACTACTTTCTGTCGGGCCACATGGTTCCGCTTGAACTGATGCCCGACGGCATCGAGCAAGTGATGCGGCTGCTGCCGTTTCAGTACCTGGCGTACTTTCCGGCCATGGCGCTGTTGGGCCAGATCGAGCGACCCGATCTGGCCGCGGGCCTTGCCGCTCAATTGGGGTGGACGATCGGCTTTGCGGTGCTCTGCCGAGTTCTCTATCGACGCGGCTTGCGCAGGTACTCGGCGTTCGGAGGCTAGGGCTTGTGACTCGATACTTGCGTCTGTATGCGGCGTTCATGCGTCAGGGCCTGATGCAGGAGATGGCCTTCCGCGGCAACTTTCTGATCCGCGTCGGCACCGAGTTGCTCTGGTTTGTCGTGCTGCTGGTGTTCTACGACGTGATCTACCGCAAGACCGACACGGTCGCGGGCTGGACTCGCTGGGAATACATGGTGCTGGTCGGTACGCACTTCGTCGTCACCGGCCTCGTCGAGATGTTCTTCATGCCCAACTTCGCCGAGCTTGCCGAGAAAGTGCGGAGCGGCCGGCTCGACTTCGCGCTGGCCAAGCCGGTGGACGAGCAGTTTCTGCTCACGCTGCAATCTCTCGACTGGGCGACCGGCACCAACGTGTTGTACGGAGTCGGCATGATAGGCTACTCGCTCGCGGAGTTGGCCCGACTGCCGAGCCTGGTGCAGTGTGTGATCTTCGTAGTCACGTTGCTCGCGGGCGTAGCCATTTTCTACAGCCTGATGACGATGCTCGCGGTAACGGCCGTATGGTTGATCCGCAACCAACATCTCTACGAGATGTGGTTCTACGTGAACATCTTTGCCCGGTTCCCACCTGAGATTTTTCAGGGCACGCTGGGCAACCCGCTGCGACGGGTCTTCACGCTGGTCATTCCTGTGCTAGTCGCGGTGGCCGTGCCAGCCAACACACTCGGCCGCGGCTTGCTGAGCGGCTGGATGGTCGCCTTTTCGTTGGCCGCCGCGGCGGTGCTGCTCGTGGTCAGCCGCCTGGTATTCCGGTGGGCGCTGCAACACTATCGGTCCGCGAGTAGCTGACGGCGTCTCGATGCTTGACCCGGGCGACGCCCAGCCGGATACTAGCTGCCCGTGCGTCGATTCTCGAAATCCCGAGCGATGCCATGGACACGACCGGCGAGAGCGACATCGATCGCGTATTCCTGGTGGAGTTCGACGGGGGCGTGCTGACCGTCGTGCCGCTGGCCGAGGCATCAACGTTTCAGTGGCCGGAGGTCGAACGGGCGTCGAAGGCCATCTTCGAGTCGATCGGGCGCGAGCGCCATGCAAAGGTCCTGGTTGACATGGGGCGACTGCGTTATTGCGGCTCGGCGATGCTGGCGCTGCTGCTGCGCGTCTGGAAGTCGGTGAGTCCCGAGGGCGTGCTGGCGTTCTGCAACGTGAACAGCGAAGTTGCGAGCGTGCTGCACCAGACGAAGCTCGACACGCTTTGGGCGATGTACTCGACGCGCGAGGCCGCCCTGGCCGGGCTGCGCGGCGCGGCCAGCGGCTGAGTGGCGTCAGATCGACAGGCCGAAATCTCCGGCCAGGCTGCGCCACACCGAGTGGATGTGGTTGGCCGGGTTGTTCAGCGAGTCGCCCTGAGTGTTCACGAACTCAACGACGAAGGTCGGTCCTTGCACGACGTAGTAGTGTCCGACGCCCGGTTCGGCCGCGCCCCACCAGGCGAACTGGACCTTCTCAACGCCGGCCTTGTTGATCTCGGCCAGCCAGGCGTCGCCCACTTCCTTTGGCATGTTGCGCGCGTAGCTTTCAAGCAGTGACGACAGCACTTCGCGTTGTTCCTTCGTGAGCGAGTCGGCCTTGACGCCGACTGCCGCATCGCGCGGGGCCTGTGGTGCGCCCGCGCCACGCAGGTCGGCTGGCGCCTTGTCCGACTGGATCGCCGCGCGACGCTGGTCGGCGGTCAGAGTGCCCAACAGCTTGAATGCTAGGTTCTCTTCCTTGGCCAGCGTCTGAGTCCCCTTCTTCGCTCCGAACGGCAGATCAGTCTTGACGATCGCCGGGTTCGCGCCGAAGAACGCGGGCGTTGCCGAAATGATCTTGCCCTTGTCGACCACAAAGTTCAGCGACAGGTGATGCCCCTCAACACTCCAGCCCCACTTGCCGTTCGGCTTGGGTTCCCCAAAGATCGTAAAGTAGTATCGTTCGGGGTCGCGGATCGGGCCGCCCTTGCGGTTCTTTTCCAGTTCATGAAGGATCGCCTCAAGCCCCATGATCGCGACGGTCTTGTCGTAGCCCACCTCACTCAGTCCCGCGTGCAGCAAGCCGTGCGCCGCCTTGCGCTGCGCCTCGGTCATTTCCTTCACCTGCAGTCCCTTACGCTCGGGCTTGGGAATGAAGTGCCAGTCGAGTCGTTTCGGGTCATCGAACGCGAGTCGCGTCTTGGCGAGTTGCTCGCTTGAAAGCGCACCGAGGAACTTGTCGGCCGCCTGACTCATCGCACCGCCGGCCGATTGATAGTAGCCGCCTAGCCAGCCTGCGGTCGCCACCACGATCAATGCCGCACACGCGAGTTGAACCCTGTGTCGTTGCATGGTGATTCTCCTGCCCTGGGTGCACGCCTTGGATCGAGCCGATTCAGTGGACACAGGATAGCGGCTGGCGGCGGGTCAGGCCACAACGGAATCGGTTGACCTTGACGCACCCGTCGCTGCCACCCAAATTGATCGGCCGAGCAGCCGGGGCGCCGCCCGGAACTGTAGTCGCCGCGCGAGGAACCATTGCACCTACACGAAGGATACATGCGAGTCGCCTTGGCCGAGGCCCGAGCCGCCTTTGACGAAGACGAGGTGCCGGTGGGGGCGGTGGTGGTGTGTCGTGGCCGGATCGTAGCCGCCGCTCACAACCAGCGTGAGGCGTTGCGCGACCCGACGGCTCACGCCGAGATGATCGCGATCACGCAGGCGGCCGAGGCGCTGGGGAGCTGGCGCTTGGACGGCTGCACGCTGTACGTCACGCTGGAACCATGTTCGATGTGCGCCGGCGCGATCGTGCAGGCGCGTGTGCCGCTCGTCGTCTATGGCGCGGCCGATCCCAAGGCCGGTGCCTGCCGCTCGCTGTTTTCAATCGTCACGGACGAGCGATTGAACCATCGTTCGCAGCTACTAAGTGGCATCTTGGAAGCCGAGTGCGCCGAGATACTGAAGGAGTTCTTCGTCGCCCGGCGCCGGTCGTGATCGCGATCACCGGCGGCGTTGAGTTCGGCAAACCGGCCTAAGGCAGTTGCTCAAGGATGAATTCGGGGCGGGCAGAGTCGATCGCTGAAAGAGTGCGGGGATCTGAAAGCCGACTGGTCGGATACCGCGTTCAACAGTAACCTGTGTCCACGGACGTGATGGACGGTGGCTCGCGCGGCATTGATTCACGCAACGGGGCCGAGACGATGCCATCACCAAACCCGGAGAGGTGCCAGAGTGGCCGAATGGGCCGGTCTCGAAAACCGGTGTCGGGCTTGCTCGACCGAGGGTTCGAATCCCTCCCTCTCCGCTGAAACGCCAGATGCGAAACGACGCACCGAGGATCTTGAGTTTGAAGAATTCCTGATCCCGGAAGCCGTAGGCTTGGCGTTTCATCGTCTTGATCTTGTTGTTCGTGCCTTCCAAAGGACCGGTGGTGATCGGGTAGTCGTAGTAGGCAAGGATTTGGGGGGCGTGGACGCGGATCGTCTTGGCGAAGTTTGCGCCGGCGATCAGCTCCGGAAAGTTCATGAAGACGCTGTACGTGACGAAGCCCCGCGGCACGCACCGGCGGCGACTTGTCCCGTGCCAGACGTGCCAGCGGGCCGGCAGCCGTGTATTGGGCGGCGGTAGCAACAAAGCATCTCGGCAAGATCATCCCTGCTTCAGAAAAGAACTGGCATGAGGGTCAGCCACATGGAACATGGAGGCAATGGGACATGAACGGCGTTCTGAAGGATAGGACAGAGTTCAGCTACGGGCGGTTGGTTAAGTAACTGCTAAGTACCAGATTCTCTGAGACGGAATCGACCGGTCAGTCTCGAATTCTCT
>DAIOWH010000102.1:0-22518 GCA_036758585.1 Planctomycetia bacterium | reverse complement strand
CACGAACTGCTCCTCACTGAGTTCGCAGTTTCACTCACCGAGGCTGCGCGCAGCCGGCCGGATCTCACCATCCGCTGGGACGAGCGGTTCGGCTTCACTCAGCGGGAGGCCTTTCGCGACGTCATTCCCGACTACCTGTTCCTCCTGCAGCACCGCCATGGTCTTCTCGCATACCTCCTTGAGGTCTTCAGCGGCGAAGAATCTTCTGTTCGCATGGGGCAGAAGCTCGAGCGGTATGCCCTCTGGGCCGCTCAACCCGCGACGCAGGAGTACCTAACGTTGCTGTACGCGAGCTTCAGTACGCCCAACCCGCGGCCGGCGTTCCGGCTCCTTATCGTTGTCCATGATCGGCGGGCCAGAAATGACCGCGGTAAACTCATCCCGCTCCTTGCCAGAGTGGCCGCCCTCCCACGCGCCGCCCGATCGCGGACGTGGCTCACAACGGTTGCAGACCTCGAACTCGCAGCCTCGATCGATGACCCCATCTGGCTTCGGGCGAAAGATCTCGGACCTTTCGTGCTCAGCAGCGGGCAGCTGCCTCGTCGGGAACGTCGGGAGGCATTTCGCCGACTTCTCGATATGCTTCCCAGGCATCGTCTCTTTCCCTCACTTGAGAATGCGCCTGGCCCAGCTGATCACGCTGTCGAACGTCTCGTAAAGTACGCCTCCGATTAATGCGCAGGTGTGTGCAGACGACCGCAGTCGGAAGATCCTCGGCCGGCTATGATTTGGGCTTGCGCTTCAGAACAAGAACGTGCTCCTGTTTGATCCCATCGCCATTCCAGAGACCGTACTGCATGTAGTGATTGCGAAGAGCGTAGGAAAACCGATTCTTCAAAATGAAATGTTCTGCCGCAAGCTGCCCGATGAAATCCGCGGTCGCTACTGGAATGCCACAACAGACGGAATCTCCGATCACGCAAACCACTGTGCCTGTGCTCCGCACTATTTTCGCAAGTTCTTTCAAAACCTTTGCCATTGAGCAAAAGTAGTGACCAATTGCCCGAGCTCTGTGAAGGTCGACCTTGCCGATTCCTTTGACAGTGTTATCCAGTCGTTTTATGCCAAAGTGGACATCTTCATCCCAGTCTGCGGATCGGACGAGTTTTCGTCCGACGTACGAATGCGTCAGTGCTAAATGGTCATTCTGATCTCCGACCAATGCGAGCCAATACATCTCGAGACGGTGTCGCCGGCTATACTCAACGGCACAACAGTAGGGGGGCGACGTGATCACGAGTGGGAAACGGCCCTCGGCTAGCGGTTCAGATCTGAGCAGGTGATTGAGTTTGACAGTATCTCCGGTTATCACTCGCGCTTTTGCGTGCGACCCATGATCGCAGTATGCCTGCCACAGTCGCCGCATTCCCTCAATTCTCTGCCCCACCTTCGTGAAAAACTCATTGAACACCTTGATTCGCCTTTTCGCGTTCAATTCGGCTTGGCGGGATGTGACCTCGAGGCCCGAAACGGGAGCGGGATCAGCATTGGAAACACTGCGGATAATTGCCGCTGCACACACGCGGAAGAACAGACGTTCTTTCCTACCGAGGTCCGCACGATCAATTGCACGGAAGATCCTGGCAAGATCAACGATCACATACTTCCTGAACCAGTGCGTGATACTGGGGATCGCAGGAACGTCTAATTCCGCAACCTCGTCATCGAACCGCTGCTGCGAGATGTCAGCACCTGGGCGAGTCTCACGATCCGCGTGGGTGTGAAGTAAGGGTCTGAGCCGGCGTTCGATTTCCGCAAGTCCTCGCTCGAGTCGCTGTGGATCAATCGGTGTTGACTTTGCACGAGCGATGAGGGAGGCAAGTGGGTCAATGTCCACTCCTACAGATGATATGCCGCGGACCAACGCCTCCACCTGGACGGTTGCGCTGCCTGTGAAAGGATCCAGCAGTACTGAACCTTTTCGGCCAAAATTGCCCAGTGCCCATCGGACAACCGGGGGATGAAACTTTGCTGGAAAGCGGAAGAACTGGTGAGTGTACTCATCGCGTCCGTTTGGAGAATCGATCCAATAGGAGAGCTTCTTTTCGGGAAAGCGAGGCAGTCGCGGAACTCGCTCGTGTCCATCCGACCGAATCTCTCTGCCCCCGAGTTTACCTTTGAACATTCCATTACTCACTGTGCCACCCCCGCGCGCGCGAATCTGTGTAGAACCTGGTCAGAGAGCTTGAGGAACGCGGGACAGCCTCGCCGATCCACATGAAATCGAACGTCCTTCGGAAAGGATTTCTGTGCCTGGTGAAGCAGCTCCATCGCTTCGGTGTGCCGTAGCAGCTGTGCGCACTTTGTAAGTAAATCGATCTGCACGGCTTCTGTGAGTGTCGATATTGGGCACAGTGGCACACCTTTGCCGGTAAGAACTGAATAGTATCGTGCAAAAAGGGCGAGCGCCCGTTCCCGGTCGGCGCGCGTGGGCTCCGAACCGTACGGAATGCAAGGAAGCTGAAGGACTCTGGCGGCCAGCTCGAGCGTTTGGTGTTCCTTGATGACTCGCTCAAGGGTGAACGCGTCAGGCAACTCTTCCACCAGTAGCTGGATGCCAGTCCGTGTGCCTTTGGGTGAAGCTGGGACCTGGTACGCGCGGGAACCTCCGCTGTCCGGATGTTCAATGAGCCCGAGCCGACAAAGCACCTGCAAATGAGCGAAGAGCTTGTGCGGGCCAGTCTTCCCTTCATAGCCCTTCTCTTTAATCCGTTCAATCTCTCGCCGCAGCGCGACACGGTCTGCCGTATTGTTTGTGATGATCAGGTATTCAGAGTAGACGGTGGTAAACATGTCTTTCGCGAGCCAGTTCCAATCTCGTCCTGGGATGGGAAGTCGCCCACTCTCGACGAATTGACGCGCGAGATGGCGCAATGCGCCTCCGTCAGCCTCTAGGTACACTCGGAAGTGAAGGAGTTTCTCAGCCACCGTAAGACTCAACTGTTCCTCAAATGTGCCATCTGGTATCTCGGCAATCAGATCTGTGAGTTGGCCCCTCTCCGTCCAAGTGAGGTTCGCTGTGACGAGCCCGAGTGCTTTGGCCAAATCCACTGCATAGCGGCCAGCAGCTGTGTTGAAATCTCGTCCGCGCGAACTGATCTCGCGGGCAAGTCGCTGAGCGACAATCTCTGGGTACGCACTTTGGACCGGCGATGTGCAGAGCTTTACAAGGAATTCCATGTACGCAGGTTCATCGACCTGGTAATGCGTACGGAATACGATGCGGGGTTGCATCTAGTAGTCCGTCCCTCCATGAATGGTCACACGGGGCCGCACGCAAACTGGGAACAAGCGGTTTGCGCGATCCGTTGATGCCAGTGCATAACCCAGCGGTAAACTGCGAACGAGGCTTTCGAAGGTGCGCGATCCTTCGAGTTTCTGGCGACTGTCGATTGTGACGTCGGACGGACAGCCCGTATTGATCATTCCTTCAGCGGCAACGATATCATCGTGGTGACTCAGCGAATGGATCAGGAGAACATCGGCATTCCGCTGGATGGAAGGATCGAGCCCAGACGGTTGCTGGGTGGCGACGACGATTGATAGCCCCAGGTTGCGGCCCTCATCGACGTATTTCTTCAATGGCTTGCGCGAGGCCACTACTCCTCGCGCGGGGATGTAATTGTGTGCCTCATCGACGATGATCCATGACCGTGGCAGCCCCTCCCTTGCGCGTTCTGTGCATTCTTCGGCCAGTCGGCGTTCACGCGCGGAGGCTTCCAGATCGTTTGCAGCAAACTTCTCGGCCCGAGCTAAATGAATGGGTATCATCCGTTCCTGCTGTTCGGCGGTGCCACGAAGCTGCATGGCCTTCTTCACAATGAGAGCAACGAGGACACCACGCATCTGCTGATCGAGGTCGCGAAGCAGGAGGATCGATACGTGGCCGGGAAGGAGCAGCTGGCGCACGTCCAGCCCTGCGTCGGAGAAAATGGGGACGCGTCGGAGCATGTCGAGTCTGCGACGAAGGGACTCACGGGTATCCCTGTGGTAGCGATCAAAGTCGGCGTCGTGCTCTAAGGCAGAAAGCAAATCTTGAAGCACGAAGCCGGGATTGGGTGCGATGGCTTGTCCATTGCGTCTATCCGTGTAGCCATCGATAGCCACTTTCGCATAGAGCTCCGTGATCAAGTGGCCGAGTGGGTCCGCGAACGTGTCCACCTCGAAGAGACCGCACCATTCGTCTGGGCCCAGATCTGAGGGCCGAAGAGTGATCTCCACGGACGTCACGGCGGCCGGCGTAGTTGTTCCGCGTGGTCGGAGCAGCGTCATGGGAATCCTCTCGGATTCAAGTTTCCACTTGCGCAACTCCCGGACCACATCTGTGTCAGCAGCGTGTGTGCTCTCTACATCGAAGGGCATCGTGAGGTAGACATTCATCGTGTCGAGAATCAGCACGCCCTGCGATAGCCCGCCCTGCTTGACCCACCTAGTCGCCGCAAGTCCTTCGGCAAGTGTCCCTAAGGTGTAGCTCTTACCGCTTCGCCTCTTTCCCATGACGTACAGGACGTGTGCCCCCCGCGAGTCCAACCAGACGTTCCGGTACGGCGTTTCAGCATGCTTTCCCAAATAGATCGCCTCAAAGTCTTCTCTAGGCGCGTTTTGTGCAATAATGAGCCCGTTGGCGGGGCCTCGGTCTACTGAGAGATCCGGCTTTGCCGCGAAGCCGTGTTCGAGGCGGAACGTGGCATCCGGGATTGATCCTGGCATGACTTAATTCCCTCAGGCAATACAGTCTGTTGTAATGGCGCGTTTCGTGGCTCGGTGAGCCCGACCTAGGGCTCGCGTCATCTTCATGGTGATCTCGCGTGGTGTCATTATTTGTGTGAGGTGACTCTTCAAAGAATTAATCGCCTCGTCCGTGAATGGAAAAAAATCTGTCGTGATGGCTTCATCCGTACTGTTAGCGGCTATCGAGACGAGATTGGGGACGTTTGCGTCGGGGGCACGTAGGTATTTAATGACTCCTTTGATGAACTTATCGACGTCCGGGTCCTGCAGCGCGGGGATTTCTATCTGCGAGTCCGGGCCAGCTCCCAGACGAGAAATGACCGGGCCGTTTGAGCTAAATACTTCAACCATCTCTGATTCCACTGCCGCAGACGCACCGATGAGCACCGACACGGAACTCTGATTAGGATCAACCAGACGTGTGAAGCCGGATACGAACGTAGTAATCGTTTCCGCGCCAATGGCGCGGAGGCGCTCCATCTCATCGAGAACGAGAACAAGCGTTTTGTGGCGAAGGTCCCGGAGCAAACGACCAAAGATGCATATGATTTCAGCCAAGCGCGCCGCCTCAGTCTCAGTCAGATCTTGAGTCTGCCCGAGGTCATCGAGATCCTGTCGCGACATCGTAACTCCCGAGATCCACCGCCAGAGGCGCAATCGGTCGAAGTTCGGATCGAAGATTCGAATCGCGGCTTTGGCGAGCTCCTCATCAATGAATCTCGCTTTGAGCCGTGCCGACAGCTCCTCGCGCCGGGCATACCCCACTAGCTGAACAACCTCCTCAATGAGACCGACGATGAAGTCCTGACCCAGGGATCGCATGATGCCCTCACGGTAGAGGTCATGAAAGCGAGATTTTTTCGATAAATCAGGGCACTCGATGCGAACGGCGTGAATAGGCGTCAGCTGCTGCAACTCATCCATGGTACGCATGAGAGTATGCGTCTTCCCCCCGCCATAAGGACCCCAAACCAATCGCTTCGGCGCGAGCCCTGTCACGAGGTCAACTTCGAGACTCTCAGCGATGATCTGTGTCTTTATGTCATCGCGTGCAAAGCAGTCAGTGTCCTTCAGAGGGTCCAGAATGAAATTGTCCCTGCGTAGGCCGAATTGTTGACCAACCGGGACCGTGCTTTCGTCCATCGTAGGATCCTTTCAAACCTCGTGGCTGTAATTGGTGAGCTCCCAGAAATACGCGATGAGTTGAGCGATCATCTGGCTATCGCTGTTGATACGGATACCGAGCTCAATGTAAGTTGACCTTGTAAGGTTCTGCGATCCAACGATTGCCATGCCATACCCACCGCTGGTGTCGGGCTCCCGAATATATAGTTTGGTATGAAGCCGGCGATTGAGAAACACCGTTGCGCCAAGATCCTGGAAAACGCGCACCGCGGGTGGCGCGACGAAATCAGTGCCAACCTCTGGCCGAGTAATGACGAGTATTTCTGGATTTGTGCCTCGGCGCCGCTGTGCCTGGAGAACCGCGTGAACGAGAGTTTCCTCATGCCGCCGCTCGAAACTGATCCACGGCGAACAGACGTATAACCTGCCAAATCCCGGTCGTTCATTGAGGCTTTGAAGAAACGCAGTCGTCATACCTTCCCGAACCAATTCGTAGGCGTGTAAGCTGCTATCGAGCCGGCAAAGGCGACGGTAGATGTCCTTGAGATCTCCACCGTTCACCGCTTCGAGGAGCAGTGCTGTTCGGATTCCGAGCGTTGTTATCCCGATACGCTCGCCATAGCGGTGGAGGAGATTCGCGGCGAGAAAATCGTGGATCGTTGCCTCGGGATCGTCCACTCCGCAGGATGCGAGGATGCTCCGGAGACTACCCGGTTCGAAAGCAGTCACTGACGAACCTTCGAGTTCTCGCAACGCTTCATAGGCGCCAGGAGCGGACACGGATTGATGCAAGTGCGTAGCCACTCAGGTCTCCTCCTCGCCATCCTCGAGAACTTGGTATTCAGCCAGCACCTGCTTTGCGAACTCCGGTGGAATGGCATCCATCTCTTTTGCTTCTATCCGAGGATCCGCTTCTTGCAATACTGCATTGAAGGCATGCATGAGGGAACGCGGCTTCAGTTCGTCTTTCGCGCCGACCTCGTCAACAATGAGTTTGCATGCGTTCTTCGTGAACGGAAAGAACGGCGACCCATTGAAACCTGGGAGACGTAACTGCGCGAGCACGTCACGGATAAAGCCCAATGCCTCGGTGGGTTGCATGGGCGGCAGAATCATCACTTTGGTCCTGCCTATGCGATCACGGAGCTCGGGACTAAACCATGGCGGCAGACTATTGAGCCGCGGTTTACCCGAAAAGGAGAGGCAGAGACTGAGCCCGTTAGGGCATGCGTTGAATGCAGAGTGCAGACCCGTATTAATCTCATCAAGCGTACGTGGGCCGGTCTTTTCTATCCGCTGAAACTCGTCTACAAACCAAATCACGCGAGCGCCTGGCCGGCCTTGAGACTGTGCGGAGAGCTCAAGGAGCTGGATAAGTGAGGTGAGAATGCGCAGAGCTTCTTCGGATGAGCCAATCTTTTGGGCGATGCCTATTCTACGGTACTCAGAGATTGGCAGAGCTTCGGCACGCAACCATCGCATGGCAGTGACTTGGTCCGATGGTTCGCCCGTCGTCATTACTTTTAGCGCGGTGACCAAATCAGGCGAAGCCGCTGTCATGTTCTTCACGACCAGTCCAGCACTTGCTGAAGTATGGATTTCTAGGAATGACTCCACAACCTTGTCTGTGTCTAGACCGAGAACGAAGACACGGTATAGGTCAAGGAAGCCGCGCGCTGCCTTTGGGAATTCGCTGTAGACGGTGTACAAGGCATTCTTCGCAAGATCTTTCGCGATTTCAGTTGCCTGGTTCGCGAGGTAATAGAGCGTGTGAGTTTTGCCGGCTCCGAACCACGCCCAAAACAAGTGAATGGAAGACGTGGGTCGCCGAGATAGGCTTGTCAGCAGGTCTGCGAGGTCTGTGCGGAGCTGGTGACGGTCCCCGAGAAAAGTACAGAACTCCCGCTCGGGAACGATCGGGAATGGCCAACGCTTTAAACCAAGGTGCTCGTACTGCCGAGTCATGAGCCGGCCTCTGAAGTCAGATCGATCAGGCCTTGGACTTCGCGCAGTAGTGCATCCGTGCTCGCTACCGTCTGCGGCCATGGACCGGAGGTCTCGACATGCCGACATGCGACCAAACGGGATCGAGAACCGGTGCCCCGCTACAGCGCCGAAGCCCCGAAAGGAAGGGAGTTTAACGCAGGTCTTGTGCACCCGCCAGAGCGGTGACGATTGCACTTCCTAGAAGGGGCTCTCGCAGCTCAGCAGAAAAAACGAAGTGGTTGGCGCTTTGCAGGCCCGAATATAGCGATTGACGAGAATCTTGCTCAGTGTCCAGCACGTGCCAGCAGCACCGGTGGTAGCGGTTGCGAGCACAATTCTATTCCGCTTCCGGCGAAGAATCGGGCCTTCGGGCGGGTCGGGCGCCTAGCACGCGTTGCACGGGTGCAATCGCGCCAGTAGCAGTGAGCCAAGCGGGTGATTGCCATTGGTGAAAAAAGCGTCCTTTGCCATGCTGATAGTCCTTTTTGTTTCGGACAAGGAAGGACTTTCAGCAGGAAAGGACGCCTCGATGGGTGAGAATAGCGTCGCAACTGGATCGGTGGCAACACGAAGTTTCGGTGCGCAGGCATTGCTGAAGGCCTGTGAGGCGCTGCCAGGGGAATTGGCCGAGCGACTCGGCGCGCAAGTGAAGCGGGTCGCGGAGTTGGTCGGCCGATTTTTTGCAGGACGGCCCGACGCCGCAGGCCACGTTTGAGTTCGAGCAGAACTTGCAGGCCACATTGCGGGAGGTGGGGCGGGCCACCATGGAGTACACCTCGAACGCGGCAGAACCGGAGGACGCGGATGCGTTGCCGGCGCGACTGCGGTGCGGCCGCCGCGAGTTTCGGCGGAATCGCAAAACGCCCAACCAGATCGCCACGCTGTTCGGGCCGATCGTGCTCAAGCGCTGCTTCTACCAGGCGGCAGAGCCGGGCGAGCGTGGCTTGGCTCCGCTGGAGCGTCGGCTGGGTATCGTGGCGCGGCTGGCCACGCCCGCGTTGGCCGACCAAGCGGCGCGGCTCAATGCGGACTTGACGCAACAGCAGACGCGTGAGGTGCTCGAGGAGCGGCACGGCGTGGCATGGTCGCACGGCACGCTGCGGCGGGTGGTAGCCGCCATGGCCCAGCATTACGCGCCGCTGCGGCACGCGGCGCAAGTGGACCGGATTATCAAGCTGCTGAAAAAGGCCGAGAAATCGCGGGGGAAACATGCTCCGATCCTGAGCGTCGGGCGTGACGGGGTTATCATTCCGACGCGACCGTGCTGGGAGGAGGCAAGCACGGCCACTCTGAGTGTGCTGGATCGGAAGGGCCGGCGTCTGGGCACGGTGTACCTGGGCCGCATGCCGCAGTTCGGCCAAGGGACCATGACAGCGCAGCTGTGGGGATTGCTTCGTGACGTGCTGGATCGCTGGCACGGCAAAACACCCCGGCTGGTATACGTGACGGACGCAGGCAGTCACCCGCAGGACTTCTACCGGTACAAGCTGTGCGGCATGACCCATCCGCGCACGGGCGAGTTGCTGGCGTGGGAATGGATCGTGGACTACTACCACGCGTGCGAGCGGATCACGAAACTGGCAGAGGCGGTGTTCGGGTGCGGTCCCGAGGGGGCGCGTTGGGCCGTTCAACTGCGTCGCATCCTGCGGGACGAGCGACGCGGTGTCACCCGAGTGGTGCAACGGGCCCAGGCATTGCGCCGCCATCGCGGGCTCCAGCGCACGCGCAAGGAGTTTGATGCGGCATTGGGAACGCGGCGCACATGGACTACGCTGGGGCGCGGCGGCGAGGATTGCCCATTGGCTCGGGAGTGACGGAGGCTGCATGCAAGACGATCTTTGGCTACCGCTTCAAGCAGTCGGGCATGCGTTGGAAAAAGGAGCATGGCCAGCACGTGCTAGACCTGCGCGTGATCCTCAAGAGCGGCGTGTGGGATAGCTGCCGGACCGCCTGGCTTGCCTCTTCCAGGACCGCCGACGCGGTAACTCCGCCTGTCATACCTCAGAGAATCCACAAGTTTCCGGGAGTTTACGCGCGACCAGCGTGATTGCACCCGCGTTGCACAAGCAAGCAACCAGCCTGTTGTTAACCAAACAACCACCTCTTCAGCTTCTCCCAGAAGCTGTCCCTTACCTGATCCTCCGATTCCACTGATTCTGCACCTGCCTTTGAATCAGTTGGAGTTTTCCCCGTGTCAAAGTACCGTTCTTTCAGTTTCGCGTCGCGGCGCCGTCCAGCCTCGATTTGCAATTGCGACATCTGGTATGACCAGTGCACGACATTACGCTTAATCCAGTAGTGGGAGTGGCAGGGAAAACTCCAATTCCCGATCGAGGGGTACAGCGAGATGTACTCCCCGTCAACGGTGAGCTTCCACCCGGTGTGGGACAACGGCGTCACCACCTTGTGTCCGCAGCCACAGCAGCATTTGTGCACTGCCGTCGCGTAGGTTTGCGAAATGTAGATCGTACCATCTTCCAGTACTTCAGGGATGAATTCGACGAATTCAGGCCTGAGAATCATCGTCATGCCTGGTCCTCGTTTGCCATCGCATTCCCATTGATCGTGTAGGCGCTGCAATGCTCCCTTTCCAGGTCCTGATAAAACCCACACAGCTTTTTCCATTTGATGACAGCGAGGGCTGCGTTCAGCGCATTGAGGTCTGCAATCTGGATGTTCCGCGAGTAGTCATTCTCGACACCGCCATCTGAAAAGGGCACTCTTTTCCGCAGGTGATCTCTCTTTTCTGACGTGCTAGTTGTTACTCGAACGATGCCGCGCAACATGTCTCCTACGAGATCGACTCCTATGCCGACATCAATGAACGGCAGGCCCCACTCTTCTAATCGTTCGACGATCAGCTGCTTGTCGGCACCGCGATCCAGGCAGAGAAATACGAAGTCCATTGACCGTAGGTCACCGACGTTACTCTCATCCAGGTAGGCTTCATGGGCGACAATCCCTCGGTGCATCTTCGAGTATTGCCCCCGGAAGTAGGCGGCTTTCAGCGGCCGTTGCTTCAACTCGTCGAGAGATGGCGCGCCAGGAGACCGAAAAGCATTGTGGTTTGAGAGTGCATCGCCCTCATACAGATGAATCTCATGCACCGGCGTCTTCGCCACCAGGTCCAAGATGTACGAGCCGGTACCGCCGAGCCCGATGATGGCGATCTTCTTCCCTTCTAATTTCGCGGTGACGGCACCGATGCCAGCCCGCGTCGACGCACTATCAAGATAGTTGAACGGCGAATCGTCATCGGGTGGTTCAACGATGGCGCAGGTTTGGGCAGTTACCGCTGGGTCAATTGCTCGCGCTGGAGCAGAAATGAGCGCCACGTACGTCGTCATTTTGTGGTAGTAATCGCGGTATCGCCCCTCTGGCTTTGGCTTCGCCGAAAACATGTGATTGACAACAATGTTTTTCGCCAAGGCCGTAGTTGCGCTTGAATGCCTGATCTGCTCCAGGATCGATCCATCGGCGCGACAGGGATGCTCCCCGATAAAATACGCCGTGTGCTCACTTGGCTGGTGGGTGACGTCACCGCTTACGTCGCCCAGCGGCGTCACCAGCGTCCCGCGCCGCACCTCTCGCTTCGAGTTGACGTATGGAACGCTTTTGACCAACAAGTGGCCGGAGCGAATCTCTATATCGTAGCCGTCGTCTCGCAATTGTTTGAGGTCGGCACTACGACTTATCAGTTGCTGTGACATCGAAGATCATCCCCTCCTTGACCTTGACCGATTCCCCCTCCGCCAGGATGCCTTCCGGCTTGTTGCCGTGACCCTTGCGGTACGTGACGCTGAAGAGCGTGTTCTCTCCGTACGGCGGATTCTCAAATGCGAGTTTCACGATCTCGGCGAACGTGAAGTCCTCCTTTTGAACAGTCTTCTGCGTACCATTCACGACGATAGTAACGTCCTTCATCAGACTCTCCTTCGTGTAAGTTCTCTGGCTGAATTAAGCGAGCACTCTGCTCGCGCGCCAAAAGCTGACGCTCAGGCGGTCCACTGTAACGGCGGTGAACGCCCCTGGATCGGGTTTCCGAACTGCCTACCGGCGGTGTCGACGAAGCCAGGAGAAGCAGCCTCAGCTAAAGTGTTTCCGGCATCAGGCCAATGTCGTGCTGCTGCGGTGGTCTTGGCGCTTTTTTGGCAAGGCAAGCGAGAATCGCGGGAAGCGGGTTGGCAATGGTCTTGCGTAATCTGCCCGGACCCCGGAATTCTGTGCCGCATCGCGTGCAGCGATGTCTTGCTGTCGGCGTGAAGGCCTGCTGCCCAACGCCGAATTGTGGTTCGCGGCAGCTTGGGCATTCAATTGACTGAACGCGGTTCTTCAGTGAAGGTAGCGCGCTTTGCGCCATGAGCACACGGACCATTGCGGCGTCCAACCTAATGCCGTCAATGGTGACTTTGTCATACGTCTCGTCTATTCTCGGCTTGCCACCGTTCTTGCCGAATGCGTGGACGTGGATGCCTTCCTCTTCGGGGTCGCTACTCGTCCACAGAAACGCAGGGTTCGAACCCCAAATCTGAATGCCGCCCGGATAATCCGTCTGGCGAAGTTTCAATTCCCTGTTCGCGGAAGTCGTTGTGTGTGCCCTCATCTGGACAGCCTCGCGTAACGCCATAATCGGGTTTCCAATGCCGATTTCCGTATCTCTGAAGTGTTTGCCGCAGCCAGCACAGAGATGCCGGCGATGCGGATGCACGCTAAACCAATCCCGATCCAGGTGCGGCCAGCCACAATACGGGCAGGTGATGTGCCGCATACGGTACCCAAACACCGACGTCACCATGTAATAAATGGCATCGAGCTCCGTCACCACCATTGCATCCTGCGGGAGTTGACCACTCAAAACCCGTACAGCACGATACGTGCAGTCCATCTCCTTCTTCGCCCGCGCGGTTCTGCGAGCATGCACATGAATCCCGCGGTCCATCGGAAGCTCGGTAGTGTCGTAGACGGCGGGTAGGGCACCCCACAACGCAACCCCGCCCTTATACTCGTCCATATTTAGTCGAAAGATCTCGGCGTCGCGCATGGGCGGAATGTGCGCAGCTCGGCACTTTCGCGCTGCCTTTCCATATTTCGCGGTGCCGTCGGCCCTGTGCCGCAGGCACCAGTATCGTGTACCGCCGTCCCTGCGCTTGCCCACGGCCACGATATCGCATCGTTCTAGTCGGCCGCGCATGTTGACGTCTGAGCTATCCCCGGAGGCGAACAGCATCCGTTGCCTGTTAACGTGACGAGCAGTGCCGGCCCTTGTGTTATCGTTCATACTGCCTTTCGCGATTTTGAGTCAATTGCTTGGAACCGTGCGTTCCCCGTCGCTGCGCGCCGCATGGATCGCGACTCCAAATCGTGCGCGGCCGTTTTTACCGCTGCCAGCCAGTCTCGAAGCTCTACGATCTGTTTGTCGGTCAAACCCCGGCCGCATCGTCCCAGGATTTCAAATGGGGAGTTTCCATGTTTGTGAAGGATGTCGCGAAGTGCATCCAGTGTGTGCTTTCGTCCCTCGGCAATTTCGGTCGCCGTGGACAATGCAATGAGGTTCGTTCCGACGACGTAATTCTGAATCCGTCGAGCGAACGAGGTGTGGTCATCAAGCACATGCTGTCGGCCAGCGCCGTTCACGATAATGTTCCCGGTCATTTGACCATCTTCAAGCTTGCGGAGGCGGTGCTCCGGGAATAAGCGAAAGGCGTCGCGTGCAGTGATCTTTTCCGCGACCTCGAACCCGCCCATAACAAACTGGTCCACCCCCGGCACTTTCCCCGAGACCACGAAAATGTGATCGCCCACCTTGAGTTGCTCGCGTATGTCGGGTCGGCATGCACCCATGGTGGGGCATGGGCCCAGGTAGGGATCCTTCACGTGCTTACCCAGTTGAGGATCGTAGCCGCTCCGCGTAATAAAGACTCTCCCGACCATATCGATCACTCCTCGTGTGCAAAGCCGTAATCAAGATTCTGTTTCAGTGTGTTTCCTTGCCAGTGCTCCAGAATGCCATCGTGTTGCAATCGGCCCACAACGATGCCGGGACTGACGCCGATCGCCGCGGCAAAGTCGTGAATGGATTCGCTTGTGAATGTTTGTCCTCGCACGAACTCACCGAGCGCCTTCGGCGGAATAAGCGTATCGGCCGCAAAGCGGTTGGCCTCTACTTCGAACTGTTCCATCTCTGGATCGACGACGTTATCGGTTAAATCCTTGGCCGCGTTATCCACCACAAAGGAGCGTACGTGTCTATGCAAAAGGATGTGGCCAAGCTCGTGGAAAAACGTAAACCACAGCTGATCCTCAGTCTTGTACCGCAGTGTTAAGCCAACGAGAGCTCGGGTCTCGTTCAGCCATCGTGCACAACCGCTGATGCCGGTGTGTGACAGCGCCGGAACCAAGACTACGGCGACGCCCGCACGCGCACAGATACTCTGGAGTGGGTCCATAATCTGGTCCGCAGGCTTCCGAGTTAATTGCCGCAATGCTCCTAACGAAGATCGCAGCCGCCATTCGTCGAATTTCGCAAGCTCTAATCCACTGGCGACAATCTCGGTCTCTCGGATCCATGCCGCGATCGCTTGTTCCCGCGTCTCGAAAATGCTCGTCTGACGGTATGCGACCGACGTGGCCCGCCACGCCGATTGCCAACTCTCAGGTGAACACAGACCAAAAAACTTGAGGAGAACGTCAAGATCAGAGGACGCGGCTGGTAGAGAGAACCTTAGATTCCTCATCTCTTTCAGCGGAAAGCTCTGGACCCACTCACTCCAGTCGCAAGAGTTGAGCTGTAGCACCTCCTTTTTGACACTGACGGATTCCTTCGCCTGGTTCTCACGAGCGGGAACCGGTCTCCGTGAACCCAGTTCGCCCGACTTGACGCACTCAACGATCGAACGAATCTCGTCTTGAGTCATCGGAATTGCTGGCGACGCGTCGTGCACAGCATCCGCTTCCGCTGGTGTCATCGGGCAGAGCCCTTTGAGCTTCCGCAGCTTGTTAATCATGTCCTCAGCGCGTTTTTCAGCGTCGTAGCTCATTACCTACCCTTTGGCGGCGCTCTTCTGCTTCCCATTTGAGCATGGCCTCTGCGATCTTCTTTTTTACCTTGCTCTTTACGGTATCGATGTACCCCCGAGTCTTTCCCAGCACTACGGCCAGACGGACACTGTCGGCTTCTCCGCCCGTCTTGAAGCAGTTCAAGGCGACTTCCCGCTCGGTGCCGATAAGTTCATTGCTCATGAAGTGTTCGAGCTTCTCAAGTCGCCTGGACTCCGTCGGATCGACATCAGGCGACACGTCTTCGTACGCCTCTGCGGGATCGTAGGCTGGATCTTCTTCCAGCTCACGAGCCAAGTGTTTCGTCTCGCCTCGGATGAGGCTCACGGCGGCATTGCGGGCTATCCGGATGAACCAGCCGCGCAATCCCCCTTTATCGGGCTGAAACCTTTGGGCAAATCGCCAAACGTTAAACACTGCCTGGTTGAACACCTCGTCAAGTTCAAGCTGCTGGAGCGTGTCTCCGAAGTTTTTCCGGAGGAAGCCCCTGACTCGCGGTCCGTACAGCTCAATGACCGTAGTGAGGGCATCCTCGTCCTTCTTCGTCATACGAAGTGCGAGGTCCGCGTCATCGGCTTCAGACTGCGAATCCTGCTCGGTCATTCGGCGTCGTTGCCTCCGAATTCAAGTACGCCGGCGTCTTAACTGGAGAGATCCACTAAGAACGAGCACCGAGTTGGAACCACCGGGGTTAGCAGCGCACTCGGCTGTGTGCAGCAATCGCCGAATTAAAAACCTAAGCATTGTATGCGTTCCGCAATCAATTTGGGTCGCCAGCAGCAAACAATCGCAGCAGCAAAATAGGATACTTAACTTTTTGCAGTAATCTGCGGACACTGGCCCGGCTGGATACCCACTGCAAGAATTTCATTCGTTTCGTTCTCCTAATCTCCTATCGAGGTTTGAAGAGCAGGGAGGCTACCACCCACCCTTGGGCAGAATTGTAGCCGCTTAGCGGCGGCCGGCTATCGATGCCGTCGGTACCACCAGCTTGTTGCCAACACGCACGAGGATGACACCCTCGGGCGGGTTCGGGTCGTAGCACGCCTTATCGAACGGCTCGCTCTCGCCGGCTTGCCACAGGGTCGAGCAGTCGCCGCGGTCGTTGTTCCACACGTACGCATCACGTCCAGTGAACAAGTGGTAGTCCGCTCCCTGCTGATCGATGGTGTGCAACGCCGACAGGGGACCGCCTCCCGAGTGGACCCGCATGACTTGGCCCGCGCCGAGCGAACCCTTAAAAGACATCACTTCCTCCCACCGTCCGTTGTCGGTAGCACCACTGTACGCGATGTGGTAGAGCTTCACGCCAGATAAATCGACCGCTGCATTGCCCGTGTTCTGAATGTCCACCCATTCGCCTCCAAGCTGTGTGGCCGTGGCTCCGCCACGGCGAGTCCGATCTTTGCCGGACGGGTTCGGCTTCAGCCGAATGCTCTTCAAGGTCTTCATGCTTACCTCACTGAAAAAAGCCAATGCTCGAAGTGGGCCATTCGCAGGTGGGAATCGAACGCCGGCTCCCCTTTCGAGAGACTGTACGAAGCTGCTGGCAAGGACCTTAACTGTGCCGCCGATATTTTTTTGGCTGGGATTCAGTTAAGGTAGTTTCGTATTTTCCACGGAGGGCCGAGGCTGCGAATCCTAGGGGCGGCAAGGGCCATGACTGACAACAGTGACGATGAAGATTTAGCCATCCGGATGATGGACGGAGAGAAGGAGGCTCTGCGCGAGGTGCTCAGGCGGCACTTGGAGCCCATCAAGGAAGTCCTGGAGGGGAAGTATGGCACAACCGTCCAGCAGGCTGATATCGACGACGCGGTCAACCGGGCAATCCTAAAGCTCTGGCAGAAGGCCGGGGAGTACAAAAAGAAACGGGGTTCGCTCGGAGCTTGGCTCTACATGATGGCGGAGAGCGCCGTCGTCGATGTCTATCGGCGCGAGAAGAAGCACCGCCGGAGACATCCCATCTTGCCGGACGAGTATGATGTGGCCGAGCAATGCGAGGAATCACCGGAGCTCACCAAGGAAGAGAAGAAAGAACTCAAAGACCTGGATAACATCATCGAGAACAAACTTCCACCCCTTCAGAAGGCAATCATCAAGGCCGATTTGATTGTGGGTGGCACGGCAGACGCCGGGAGTCTGGCGGAATTGCACAACACGTCGAAGAATTCCATATACGTTTCGAGAAGCAAAGCACACGAAACCATTCGCAGGGAGATGACGAAGCTCGCTCAGGAGCGCGAGAGACTGCGAGGCAAAAAATGAGCGACGAACAATATTGGAACGAACGTGCCGAGAAGCTCCGACGACTCAAAGGGTTTTGCCCGTTGACTCCGGCTGAAGCTGAAGAGGCATTGAAAAAAGCTAAGCGTCTCGGACCCTCAGAGGAAGAGATCGATTTAATTGTCGATGCAGTGACTCGCGGCGAGCTTCCAGAAGTTGACGATCAACCAGGTGTCGATTGGATGCCAGAGTACGATCACAACGCAATGGACCGCGAGGCCGCTCTATGTCGCAATGAAGCCGATCGCGCCAACGAACCAGACGAAGCGGAAGACGAGTTGCTAGAGGAGCTATTCAATGATGACGAACCCAAAGATGACGCCGACGACATGGAGAATTGAACAGTCGGCTCAGACCAAAGCCGGTATGCAGGCGGATGCCCTTGTTCGTCGTCTTGGGTTGTCGCATCCGATTGATCCATTGCGGGTAGCGAAGGAGGAGTATCCCCGCCTTCGCGTCGGTGGGCGTGATTTCGGCAACCGATTCGATGGCAAGCTTCGTTACAACAGCGAGAAGCGGTGCTTCGCGTTGATGTATAATACGAAGTACGACGTGGGGTATCTACCCGGCGCGCATCACCCTCGCACGCGGTTCTCGATCGCACACGAACTCGGGCACTACCACCTTGAGCACCACCATGCGTACTTAACGCATGGCGGCAAGTCGCATGCATCGATCAACGAGTTCCGCAGTAAGAACATCATTGAACGCGAAGCCGACGCCTTTGCCGCGAGTCTGTTGCTTCCAACTGGCTTCGTGAGGCCTATCATCAACTCCAGCGAGCTCTCAGTCGCTCGACTTGAGGGCACCGCCGAAGACTTTCAGACCTCGCTCGTCAGCACGGCGATTCGATCAGTTCAGCTTTCTCACTTCCCTTGTGCTCTCGTTGGCATCAGGCAAAACGCCGTCGCGTGGACGTTTCCATCGGAATCACTGATCGACGCCGGTATTTACCCAAACAAGGGAGTGCTTCCTCACAATGCGACGGAACCTTGGGCCGAGTTCCAAAGTGGCGTCGGCGATCGGTCCGAGAACGAGGGAAGGGTTCGGGATTGGTTTAACACATACGAACAAGACGATCTTGCCCGCGTGTTCGTCACTGAGGAATACATCCCTGTGACCAGCATGGGCACGCTGCTTGTGCTCATAACAATGGACGAGGATGATGTCTTTGCCGAAGAAAACGAGTGCGAAGACGATTAGTCGGCCATAACCCGGCATTGCATGAAACGATAGAGAGCGGGAGACGAGCGTTCACACGAGAGACTGAAAGGTGGTTGTTGGTGGAGCCAGCAGCGAATCCGCCGGTCGAGTTGATCACGTTGACGAACGGCACGTCGATTAAGATAGCCGGCTATGACTGCGAACAGTCGGATGTCGAGCACTTCGTAATCAGGTTTCGGGCAGCCTTGATAAGATTGCCCGAACTTGCCCGTAGCGTACTCAATCGTCACTGGATTGAGAAAGGCTTAGACTTGGTGCTCACAGATGCTCCGCCGTCGTGGGGGCGGTTCGCTGGATTCGCATCGGTTTCGCCCGATGCCACTGGCCTCCACTGCTGGTCGGGTGTGCTGAGGGACATTCCGCCAGATTACCTGGAGATCGACCTCGCGCACGAACTTCTCCACATGCTCTTCCTCGCACTTGGCGAGCCGTATCACGCTCAGAAGTTGGTCAGCGACGCGGAGTTCCTTGTCTTTGCGGCGCAAGAAGACCTAAACATGGACATCGTGACCGTTAACGTATGGAAGGAGCAACACCTACACTTCGATAGCGGAAACCCAAGGTGGAAAACTGAGCCGATATCCGAGAGAGAAGCCGAGGTAATACATGAGACACACCAGAGGGGCTTCGGGAATCTTTCGGGCAAGCGTCAAGCCGCGCGCCGGGAGCGGAGTAGTTACTTCGCTGTAGCGACGAGTGAGAGTCTACCCGGCCTGCTGGAGATCGCTCGCACGGGTCTGGATAAGCTCAGGGAAACTCTGCGGAAGAATGGGGGAGAGCAACAAGCGTAGTCTGCCGCTGCACTGAAGCGCAGAACGTACATAGCAGGATCTTCTGCGGGCCACTTCGACACGCAAACGCCCCTCGAGCAGACCGGGCGGATCCTTTGTCGAAAAAAATGTTCCAGGGAGCTCTCACTCGCGCTCTGCCCTAGGACGACGTAGAGACTTGATTCCATTAGACTGGCTACTGTCGCGTTCCCGGTCCAGCAGGCGGGCAACCGCTCGTGGCCGGTTCCCGAGGGAGAGCGAATTGCGTTGAGGGGATCTCGACCAGCTCTCATGAAGGGCGGCTGAGACGGGCTTGGTCCAGAGGATCATCCGCCGGGAGCTTCTGAAGCGGCACGCCGGAGCCGCCGTGCGTGTGCCCGAGGAGGTGAACGCGACACGAGAAGCGGCGCACGCTAGGTGCGCCGCGAAGAGGCCCCTCTGCCCAAGAAAACGCCGCGCAGAACCACTGTCAATGGCCCGCCGCCTCGCGAAGTTATCCACAAAACCACTGTCGCTGCGCGAAGAACACTGCAAAACAGTCCGCTGCGCACTGTTCCTGCACTGTTCCATTTCCGAACGAAGCTTCCGCGTTTTGAACGGCAAATCGCCCTTCCGCACTGTTCCGGCTCTGTGATTTTTGTTCGGTTTCCGTTCGGGGCTATTCTGGTCGGTGATGGAACCGCTCGCCGACACAATCCGACATCGCGCGCCGCTCATGAAACCGAGCGCAGCCGCCCCGAGTCGCATGACCGACGAAGACGCCTCGGTGACGTACGACCATATTCGCTATCCGGTCGACCTTGTCGAGCTCGAGAAGCGCGACGCGTTGCCTCCCACGCTTCTGAAACTGCTGACGTTCCTCCGGTTCGCCGATCCGCGCACCGGCGCCTGGGAAACGACAACGCTCGAGGTCGCCAAGCTATTGCACAGTGGCCGGTCCACGGCACAGAAGACGATCCGGAGTGCCGAACAGCGCGGGTACATCCACGTCCGCCATGATCGCGGGCGCACGGTGCGACTCACCATCGTCTTCGGCGGCTTCCCCGTGCCGGAACATCTGAAGCTCGGTCTCGCGCCGCTTCGATGGGACCGAGAATTCACAGAGCCGAGCACAGTGACAGAACAGCAGAAAAGCAATCCACAGCCTGTGGAGAACAGTGCGGCTGGACCAGATCAGGTCTTGCCCAAGCCAAATCCTGCTGCATCACCCACCTCGCAGGGAACAGTGCCGCAAACGAATAACGTACATAACGTACGTACGAACGACGTACGTACGAACGACGACGAACGAGATCGTTTATTAAAAAACGAACAGTTCGTTAACGAACGGTTCGTTGCGACGACGGCTGTGGACAAGCCGAAGACACGGAAGTCGTACACACCCGTCGCGGATTTCGTGCCGCGAGACGCGGAGGAGGAAACGGTCAAACACCTGGCGGCCCTGCTCGGTGAGCGGTGGATCAACCCGTTCCTCTGGGCGTACAAGGAACTGGGCCTCCGAACTCTGCAGGAAGATTGCGGCGCCGCCCTTGGTCTGATGCGAGCCGGCAAGCTTCGTGGCAGACCGGGACAGTACGTGATGGACCGCGTCAAGAGGCGTAAGAAGCTCCAATCATGACGACAGCGCTGCCGTCTTCTTCTGCAAACCAAGCTGACACACTCGACCGCGCGGCGCGAGCGTTCGCAGAGTTGCTCGTGAGTCATTGGGAGTACCTCGCATGCCACCGCGACGTTTCGCAAACGAAACGGCCGCAACGGCCCGAAGGCTCGAAGCCGGTTCATGCTTCAGCGTGCGACGGCGAACGATCCTTGGCGCGACCGAAGAGGGCGCGGTAGCGTGGCGCATGCACGTCTATGCCGAAGTCCTGCGTCATCTACACGCGTGTCTCCACCGCGGACCAAGCCGCGCCCGGCCACTTTAGTCTGGATGCCCAAGAGTCACTTTGCCGGAAGTACGCGGGATCGCACGACCTCCACGTTCTCGAAGTGCTTCGCGACGAGGGATACAGCGGCCGGACGACCAAGCGGCCGGGGATGCGCCGGCTCGTCGAATACACTGGAACCACGCCGCCACAGCGCATCCATAGCGTCGTCGTCCAGGATACAAGCCGGGTGAGTCGCGACACGACCGAGTACCTCATCTTCCGCCGCCAGCTCCAAGAGCGCGGCATCGAGCTCGTCTCCGTCATGCAGCCAAACATCGACGCCTCGCCTGTCGGGCGGCTCGTCGACACCGTCCTCGCCGGCGTGAATCAGTACCAATCCGAGGAGAAAGCCGACCGCATTCTCATCGCCATGGAGAAGAAGTTCGAGCAAGGCCAGTGGCCCGGACGTGCCCCGCTCGGCTACTTGAACGTCATCGAAGGGGAGCGGCGGTACATCACCACGGACCCAGACCGATTCGATCTCATTCGGCTGGCATTCGCAGAGTACGCGACGGGTCACTACACGCAAAGCGAGCTCGGCGCGCTCCTCATGAAGAAAGGGCTTCGCGATCGCGACGGCCAGCCACTCTCCCGGACAAGCCTCAACAAGCTGCTCAGAAATGCGTTCTATTGGGGCCGCATGACGTGGAACGGCGAAACACGGATGGGGACGCATACGCCCGCCACGGATCGCGCGACGTGGGAGCGGTGCCAAGCGGTCACCGCGGAGCACAATCGCTACGCCACGCGCCAGCGGAAGCACACGTTCCTGCTCTCTGGGCTTCTCCTCTGTGACGAGTGCGGCGAGCACCTGACCCAATCCGTGATCGCCCGCAAGAAGAAGCGGTACTACAACTGCCCGAGCCATGCCCATTGCGGCCAGCCATACGTTCCTGAGGACCTTTTGGACGGTCAGGTTGCCAATGTCATGAGCGAAATCCGGCTCACGGATGCCGCAATCACCAAGGCAATGAAGCAGGTACGCGTCCTGTTCGAATCGCGCCGCGCCTTTCACGAGCGCCGACGCGCTCGACTCCTTCGCAGCAAAGCGCTCGAAGAGCAGAAACGCGATGCATGCGAACAGAAGCTCCTTGCAGGCATCTTGACCGACGAGGCGTTCAAGCGGCTCACAGCACAGATCCGCAGCAACCTGGACGAGATTCACGCGAAGCTTGAGGAGATCGAGGCCGCCCGGCGCGTCAATACGGACGCCGTTCAAGAAGTGCTCCGCTTTGCTCGGGATATTCCCCGCGCGTACGCAAACGGCCCGCTGCAGATGAAGCGACAGTACCTGCACTTCTTCTTCCGAGCGATCGTCGTGCGAAACCGAAGGATTGTACGCGCCGTTCCGAGCGACCTGTTCTCAGCCCTCCTCGGGGAGAAGCAGGTTCAAAAAACGAAGAATTGGTGGACCC
>DAIOWH010000101.1:0-23018 GCA_036758585.1 Planctomycetia bacterium | reverse complement strand
TCGGCGGGCGAGAAGTCGGCGGGCGAGAAGTCGGCAGGCGAGAAGTCGGCAGGCGGGAAGTCGGCGGGCGAGAAATCGGCGGACGGGAAGTCGGCGGGCGAGAAGTCGGCAGGCGAGAAGTCGGCAGGCGGGAAGTCGGCAGGCGGGAAGTCGGCAGGCGGGAAGTCGGCGGGTGGAAAATCGTCCAATGACAAATCGGGTTCGGGCCGGCCTGGTTCTGAAGGCGACCAGCCGGGTGCCGCGACCAGCGGCGGGAACAAGTCAACAGACGAGCGCACGGCGACGCCCAAGCCGGGCGGCGGCGAAAACAAGAGTAAGGGCGCGGCACGAGCCAGTGACACGCCGAGCGGCGATGTCGCAGTGGCCGACCAACCGGCCAACGACTACAGCCAAGAGGC
This sequence comes from Planctomycetia bacterium, assembly GCA_036758585.1. GTDB lineage: Bacteria > Planctomycetota > Planctomycetia > JALXBF01 > JBGPMX01 > DAIOWH01. The sequence goes on along the minus strand of DAIOWH010000101.1, from coordinate 22,620 downwards.
CGTGGACCTCGTGCTCGATCGACTCGGCCGCCAACTCGATTCAGGTCAGGTCGATCCCGAACTGCTCAAGCGTCTGGGCTGGAGTCGCGAGGAACTCGAACAGTTCGTCCAGTCATTCCAAGGGCCCGGTGCCACGCCGGATCGCCCGGACGCTGGCGGTGCAAAATCAAAGGCGAAGCAGTCCGCGACGCCCGGCAAGACCACGCTGGACGAAAAGAACATCCGCTCCACGCGCCGCACTGGGGGCCGAACGGCCGAAGATGCGATCGGCGACAACATGGAACGCGGCCGAGTCAAGCCGCCGCCGGAATACGAAAGCCAAGTCCGCGCCTACAACATGAGCGGACCGCGATCGAACCAGCCCGCCGCGCCCAAAAACAAGTAACGCTCGATGTCCACCGCGGGCCTGAATCTGCCGCTCGTGATGCAGCAGGCCGCTGGGGTACCTATGTCGTGTGGTTTCATCGTGTCTCTCTATGAGCACCACTCGGGAGGGTTGCATGCGAACGAACATCGTTGGATGCAGCGTCGTTGTTGGTTTCGGGCTGTGCCTCGCGGCGATCGCGCGGGTCGACGAAGAAAAAGTGGCCGTCGATAAGCTGCCGAAGGCGGTCGTCGAAGAAGTCATGGCCAAGTTCCCGGACGCCAAGTTGATCAGCGCCGAGAGGGAGGAAGAAGACGGCACTACCGTGATCGAGGTGATCATCGAGCACAAGGGGCAGCGCATCGAAGTCTGCCTCGCCGCGGAGTGGAAGATTATCGAAGTCGAACCGGACGCCGCAAAGCCCGCGCCGGCCGAACAGGGCGAGGAAAAGGTCGCGCTGGACCGAAGCCGGTGATCGACGCAGTCAAGGCCCGCTTCAAAGGCGCCGAACTCGCCGGCGCTAGCAAGGAAACAGAGGACGGCAAGCTCGTCTACGAGGTCGCGATCAAGCACAAGGGGCAAAAGATCGACGTGACCCTCACGCCCGACGGCGCGATCATCATGATCGAACGGCAGATCGCCGCCAAGGAACTGCCGCAGGCCGTCGTCAAGACCCTGGAGAACCAGTACCCCAAGGCCACCTACAAGATCATCGAGGAGATCAACAAGGTCGAGAAGGACGAAGAGAAGCTGCTGTACTACGAGGTGCTGATGGTGCTGGCCGACAACAGTGTGCTCGAGGTTCAGGTGACCGCCGCCGGCAAGGTCGTCAACGAAGAAAAGAAGAGGTCGGCAGATGACGAGTAAGACAGCTTGCGTTCGACAACGCACCCGACGACGAACGAAACTGGAAAGGCAATGAATCGTCCGCTCGCCTCCGCGCCGCGCTATCTGACGCCGTTTCAGCCCAAGGGCGCCGCGCACGTGTTCGCCGACGTGCTTGTGATCGGCGGCGGCCTGGCTGGGCTGCGCGCGGCGCTCGAGATCGGCCCGCCGCTCGAAGTGCTCGTCGTCACCAAGGACTCGCTCGATGAGAGTTCCAGCGCGTACGCTCAGGGCGGCATCGCCGGCGTGCTCGACCCCGAGGACCAGTTCGAGAGCCACATCGAAGACACGATCGAGGCAGGCAAAGGGCTGTGCGATCGCCAGGTGGTCGAGATGGTCGTGCGCGAGGCGCCCGACCGCATTCGCGAGTTGGCCGAATGGGGAACGTGTTTCGATCGCGCGGGCGATCGGCTGGCTCTTACGCGCGAGGGCGGTCACAGTTTCGCCCGCATCGTACACGCCCTCGGCGACGCGACGGGCCGCGAGGTGATGCGGGCCGTGATCGCGCGGGCGCGGGCCGCGTCGAACATCCAGTTCTGGGAACGCGCCTTCACCATCGATCTGCTCACCGACGAAGACCGCTGCCACGGCGCGATCATCTTCCACCCGCAGCGAGGCAACACGCTGGTCTGGGCCAAGCAGACCATTCTGTCGACCGGTGGCGCGGGCCAGCTCTTTCGCGAGACCACCAACCCGCCGATCGCGACCGGCGACGGCCACGCCGTCGGTTACCGCGCGGGCGCCGAACTCCGCGATCTCGAGTTCATGCAGTTCCATCCCACCGTCTTATACATTGCCGGCTCGGCCCGGCATCTGATCACCGAGGCGATTCGCGGCGAAGGCGCCTACCTGCGCGATCGGTACGGAGTGCGGTTCATGCCCGACCACGACTCGCGGGCCGAACTGGCTCCGCGCGACGTCGTCGCCCGCGCGATCACCGAACAGATGAACAAGACGCAGCATCCGAACGTGTACCTCGATCTAACGCACCTCGACGCCGACCATACGCGTCGACGGTTTCCCGGCATCGACCGCGTGTGCCGTGAGTTCGGGTTGGACATCACGCGCGACCTGATTCCAGTCCGGCCCGGCGCTCACTACATGATCGGCGGACTGACCGTAGACCTCGACGGCCACACCACGCTCGATGGACTGTGGGCGTGCGGCGAGGTGACTTCCAGCGGGTTGCACGGAGCGAACCGGCTGGCCTCGAACAGTCTGCTCGAAGGACTGGTGTACGGCGTCCACTGCGGCGCGGGCGCCGCGCGAGAGGCTCGCGGCCAACATGATCGCTTCACCGCGCTGCCGATCGCAAGTCCACAACGACCCGCGCGTCGCGAGGAGTACAACCTGGCCGACCTGCGCAATTCGCTCGCCAGTCTGATGTGGCGCCATGCCGGCATCGAACGCGACGCGGCCGGGCTTGCCCAGGCTGCCGAAACGCTCGACTTCTGGCGCGGCTTCGCCCTCGACACGCAGTTCGACGGGCCGCAGGGATGGCAGTTCCAGAACATGCTCACGGTCGCGTCGCTGATGGTTGAGGCCGCCGCCGCGCGCGAAGAGAGTCGGGGCGTTCACCTGCGCCGCGACTTCCCAAACACAGACGACGCCAACTGGCGGCGGCATATCACCCTACGCCGTTGAAAAACCGGCTCTCCGCCAAGTTTGGGGCGCAGGCGGCTCGCCTGCTGTTTCATCCGCCAGTGGTGAGACGGCCGCGCCGGCCACACCGCAAGGTTCCCCAAAGTTGGCGGAGAGCCGAAAAACCGCGGTTGAAGCAAGCTCGGCATTGCAATCGCGCGTCGCGGCTGGTACTTCATGGCCACGGATTCGGCGGCGGCGCACCAGCCGGCTGCTCGCCGCCGTTCACCTATCAAACTGGCGAAGGAGTTCTGGTGTCAAAGAAAGAACAGACAATCATCGACGCTCTTTGTCGAGCGTATTCGATGGAGCTGGAAGCTGCGACAAACTTCTTGTCGCTGTCGATCAATCTCGACGGAGTTCGGGCCGAGGAAATCAAGAAGGCGCTCGCGGCCGATGTGCAGGAAGAATTGATGCACGCGCAGCGGTTGGGCAACCGCATCAAGACCATCGGCGGCACCGTGCCCGGTTCGCTCTCGCTGAACTGGAGCCAGAAAGAACTGCAGCCGCCCAAGGACCTGACCAACGTGGTTGAGGTGATCAAGGGTGTGATCAAGACCGAAGACAACGCCTGCAACCTGTATCAGTCGATCATCCGCCTGTGCGAGGGCACGGACTACGTGACTCAGGAACTCTGCATCGAACTGCTCGGCATGGAAGAGGAGCACCGCCGACAGTTCCGCGGCTTCCTGAAAGAGTACGAGAGATAAGTAGCCATCTCATGGCGGTGACCAAGCCGAATTCGATGCTCGGCCAGGCCGTCTCCACGCTGGACACGCCCGCTCTTCTCATTGACCTCGACGTCGTGGATCGCAATCTGTCGGCGATGCGTGCGACGGTCGCCGGTCGGGGCGTGCAGGTGCGCACGCACTTCAAGAGCCTCAAGTGCGGCGGCCTCGCTCAGTATCTGACCACGCACGGATTCGACCGATTCATGGCCGCAAAGCTGTGCGAGGCCGAAGTGCTGGCAGACGCCGGCATCCGCGACATCGTGATCGGCAACCAACTGGTGGGCGCGGACAAGATCCGGCGGCTCACGGAACTGGCCGAGCGAGCGTCTGTGGCGGTGTGCGTCGATTCAGCCGCCAACGTGGCCGAATTGTCGGTGGCCGCATGCGACGCGCGGGTGCCGATCGGCGTGCTCGTGGAGGTCGACGTGGGTCAGGGCCGGTGCGGCGTGGCGACCCCCGAAGACGCCGTGCGACTGGCTCGTCACATCATGAACCACCCCGGCTTGGAATTCATCGGGTTGCAAGGCTACGACGGTCAGAACCAACACCTTTTCGACCCCATTGCGCGGCGAACGGGATGCCTGGCCGCGCTCGACAGGCTCGCCGCCATGCGGGCCGAGCTTGAGCAGTCGGGGCTGAAGCCACGCATCGTCAGCACCGCCGGCACGGGCACAGCCGCACTCGCGGGTGCACACGGAGCGGCGAACGAAATACAACCCGGCAGCTACGTGCTCATGGACTGCCACTACCGCAAGATCGCGCCGGCGTTCGCGTGTGCGCTGACGGTTCTTGCCGGTGTGATCAGCCGGCGCGGCGACGACTACTGCGTCCTGGACGCGGGCTACAAGGCGATCAGCAAGGACTATGAGCTTGGCGTTTTGAAAGACGAGTCGCTCGGCCGCGTGGTGAACATGAGCGAGGAACACACGAAGGTCGAACAGCCCGCCGCGCAGCTTCAAGTCGGCGCCAAGGTCGAAGTCGTCCCCAGCCACTGTTGCGGCACGGTGAACCTACACCGCCGCGCGTTCGCCACGCGTGCAGGCCGCGTCGAGGCCGTCTGGGCGATCGAGGCGTCGGGGCGATACGACTGAGTCACTAGGCCTCAACCAAGGAGCTTTGGAGTGCGGTGGCTTGACACCGCTTTGGATTGCTTGAGTGTTTCGCGAGGACCGATCAAAAGCGGTGTCAAGCCACCGCACTCCAAAGCTTCGCTCGGCCACGATGAATCGTCGTCGATTCGAGATTGGCCGAACGAACCTCGCTTGTTTGAGGACTAAATAGCCTTGCACGATTCTGGGACAGTAGCCCGACGCGCCAGCGAGGGGGCACATGGCGAAATCACAAGAAATCAGGCCCGGTCCCTCGCTGGCGCGTCGGGCTACTGTCCCTGCGGACTCCCAGGATCACGCAAGGCCATTTAGGACGCCGCCATGAGTCAGGGCAAGCTTGTCGGTACGATCGTCGAACAACCCTCAGGGCAACCCGCGCCGGCTCGGCTCTACGTCACCGGTTCGGACGGGCAGCGATACTATCCCGCGCCGTCGATTCCGCATCCCGCCAAGCGCGAACTCGAAGGCCACGTCATCACGCTCGCCAAGCCGTTTGAGATCGCCTTGCCCGCCGGCAAGACCGTTGTGCGCATCGAGCGAGGGCCTGAATTCCATCCGATTCAGCAGGTGGTCGAAGTGCCGGCCGAGGGGGTTGTCGAGAAACGATTTGAGCTGCGTCGCTGGAGCAACCTGGCGGCCGAGGGTTGGTACTGCGGCGATCTACACGTACACCGACGGCTCGCCGACATGCACGCGCTGCTCGCGGCCGAGGACGTCCACGTGGCGATGCCGCTGACCGCGTGGGACAACCGCCCGCGCGACCCAGACATCGAGATGTTCGCACAGCACGCCACGGCTCAGGGCGAAGTGCGAGTGAACGAACGTCGCTTGTTTACGATCTACAACCAGGAGTACGAGCCGGGCCGCAGCCCGACCGGCGCCGTGTTGCTCATGGGGATGAACAAACACATCGACAGTCGCACGGCCCCGCCGCTCGAGCCGATCTTCGACCTCGCTCACCAGCGCGGCGGATTTGTCGACATGGAGAAACACTCGTGGGCCTGGGCGCCCGTCGTTGCCGCCGCCGGCAAGTGCGATGTGTTCGAGATCGCCAACAATCACCACTGGCGAGAGAAGTGCCTCTACATCGACTTTGAGGCGCCGATGCACAGCCTCAAGGCCGAATACCCGGCCGATATCGTCGGCTGGACGCTGTACGGATTCGACTCGTGGTACGCGTACCTGAACTGCGGATTCCGACTCGCTCCAATCGCTGGCACGGCCAACGGCGTACACCCGAACCCGCTCGGCCATAGCCGCGTCTATGTGAACATCGCCGATCCCGCATTACCAACGACCACACGCACGGAACTGACGCTCAGAGGCTGGCAGCGAAACATGTTGGCCGGCCGGAGCTTCGTCACGACCGGCCCGCTGTTGCTCTTTGAAGCTGGCGGTCGCGAGCCTGGCGACGAGATTCGCTCGCTAGGCCCAACGGTCGTCCGTTGCCGCGTCCGGTTGCACTCGCTCGCGAAGCCTGAGCAGATCGAAATCGTGCGCGGCGGCGCTGTCGTTCACTCGATCCGAACGGACGTCAAGAGCGACGCCGACGGCGTTTATCGGTTCGACGAATCGGTCGACTTGACGGTCGACTCCACCACGTATCTGGCCGCGCGGGCGTTCGTCGAGCCGCCGAGCCGCGACACCGTTCGCTTCGCGCACTCCGGCATCGTTCGCGTCACCGTGCCCGCCAAGCCGCTGCTGCCGCGCCGATTCGAGGTCGACCATTTCATTCGCCGAGTCGAATCGATGATCGCAGAGATCAGAGAGGGCAAACTCAAGTCGGGCGACCCCGCCGCAGCGCTGGCCGAGTACGAACGAGCACTGCTCGTCTACCAGCGATTGGCCGCGCGGGTACGCGACTCGTAGCGCAAGGCCGCTCGGCTGGCGACTCGGCGGCAGAACTCTGTTAGAATCTCGCCGACATGCCTGAACCATCGTTGCGAACGTGTGGACGATCTGTCGCAGTCGCGGCCGTACTCGTCGGAGTCGCGCTGGCCGTGCGCGTGCTCGCCCAAGATGGCCCCGATCGCACTGGTGCAGCCAGCGCAACTAGACCATCGACTGCCGACGCCGAGCGCAGAATCGCGGCGGCCTTGTCGCGCGGCCTGCCGCTCGTCCAAAAAGCAGCCGCGAACTATCCGAACCACCGCGACTGCTTTTCGTGCCACCATCAGACGCTGCCCATGCTCGCCATCGTGACCGCCCAGGCGCGAGGCATCGAACCACAGGAGGACCTGCTGCACGATCAGGCGGAATTCACGCACCAGTCGTTTCAAGCTCGCATTGAGCAACTGAATCGCGGCGAGGGCATCGGGGGCCGTGCGATGACCGTAGCCTACGGACTGTGGGCGCTGAGCCTCGCCGACTGGCCGGCCGACGAAACGACTGAAGCAATGGTCACGTACCTGCTCAAGACTCAGGCCGAAGACGGTCGCTGGATCAGGCAGACGGAACGCCCGCCACTCGAGGAATCCTACGTGACATCCACCGTGTTGGCCGTGCGCGGCATCAAGAGGTACGCCACAACTACTCAAATGGCGGATTCCAAAGCCTCGATTGCGAAGGCAAGGGAATGGCTCAACTCCGCACCGCTGAAGAGCCACGAGGACCGCGTTACCCAACTCTGGGGCGCCCACCTTTTCGACGCCGAGGCTAAGACAATTGAGTCGGCCCGTGAATCGGTGCTCCAGGCGCAACGCGACGACGGCGGCTGGGGTCAGCTAGACGACATGGCGAGCGATGCGTATGCCACAGGTCAGACGCTGTGGGTGTTGCAAGCGACCGGCTTCGACCCAAGGCACCCGGCGTACCGACGTGGCGTCGATTTCCTGCTTCAGTCGCAACGCGACGACGGCTCGTGGTTCGTTGCCTCTCGCTCGAAACCGATACAAACTTTCTTCGACAACGGCGACCCGCACGGCAAAGACCAGTTCATATCGACGCCCGCGGCCTGCTGGGCCCTCGCAGCCCTGGCCGCAGTGCCCCGTCCAGGACTCGAACCTGGAACCCACTGATTAAGAGTCAGTTGCTCTGCCAGTTGAGCTAACGGGGCAACGAGTCGGACATCGAGCAGAGGATTCTGGGGCGACGATGCTGTGGCGTCAAGGCCAGTCCAGTACGATCGGCGCGAGCACTAGAGAAGCGGAGGTGGCGAAGATGCGACGGTGGCTTCCATCGCGGCACATGCCTAGTTCCGACTGCGCTCGTGAGGCGTCGGCGGCACTCGGCGCAGCCCGGCCTCGCGATTGAGACGCTCGAGTCGCGATTGCTGCTCGCCGCGCCGGTCGTTGTCGACGACATGGTGCAAACCACCGCCGGCACGGCCGCCGCAATCAGCGCGCTTGCCAACGACTCGGACGCCGACGGCAACGCCCTTTCCATTATCGGTTACAACAGTGTGACCAGCGGCACCGTCTCGCAGAACGGCAACACCTTGACCTTCACACCAAACGCCGGCTTTGTCGGACAGGACTCATTCCTCTACACGGTCAGCGACGGCACCGGGAACCAGGTCACCGGATCGATCGTGGTCACCGTCAACCCGGTCGGCGGGGTTCAGGCAACTCGTCCGTTCGGGCAGCACGTCGAGTACGCGGCCGGCACGATCCTGCCCAGCCATCGCACGCAGGCGCAACTCGACGACGACGTGCGCACGTTCTACAACACGTGGAAGAGTCGCTATCTCGTCTCGGCGGGCACCGTGAACAGCCAGCCGCTGTATCGCATCGCGTTCGGCCTCGGGTCGAGCGAGACCGTGTCCGAGGGCCAGGGGTTCGGCATGGTCATCACCGCCCTGTTGGCCGGGCACGACCCCAACGCCAAACAGTATTTCGACGGACTCTGGCGGTTCTCGCGACAGAATCCCAGCACGATCGACAGCCGGCTGATGGACTGGCACACGCCGACCCACGACGGCGACGACAGCGCGTTCGACGGCGACGCCGACATCGCTTACGGACTGTTGCTCGCCGACGCGCAATGGGGCAGCGGCGGAGCGATCAACTACGCGGCCGAAGCAGCGACAGTCATCGCCGGCATTTACGAATCGACGATCGGGCCGGCCAGCCACCTGCCCGAACTCGGCGATTGGGTCAGCGCCAACGGCAGCCCGTACAGCCAGTGGACGCCGCGGTCGAGCGACTTCATGCCGTCGTACTTCCGCGCCTTCGGCCGCGCGACCAACAACACCGCGAACTGGAACGTGGTGGTCGCCGCCAGCCAGGCGGTCATCGACAGCATCCAGGCGAACTACTCACCGGCCACCGGACTCTTGCCCGATTTCATCGTGTCGGCGAACACGTCGCCCCGGCCGGCGGCTGCGGATTTCCTTGAAGGTCCGAACGACGGAGCCTACTCCTACAACGCTGGCCGCGACCCGCTGCGCATCGGCCTCGACGGCCTGCTCAACGGCGACGCCACGTCGATCGCCGAGGTGCGACGAATCTCGAACTGGGCACAATCGACGACCGGCGGCAATCCGGCGAGCTTTCGCGCGGGCTACCAACTGAACGGCACGCCGGTGTCGGGCAGCAACTACTTCACGACGTTTTTCGTCGCGCCACTCGGCGTCGCTGCGATGACCGACGCGGCCCAGCAGAACTGGTTGAACGCTATCTACGACTCGGTCTACAACACGGTCGAGGACTACTATGAGGACACGGTTACGCTGTTGTCGCTCGCGGCAATGACCGGCAACCTCTGGGACCCGACCGCGACCGGCGACGCGCCCGCCGTACCGGTCTCGCTGCGGGCCAATGCCGACGCGCATGTACGGGCCGGATCGTACGCGAACCGCAACTACGGACCGGTCGCGCAGCTCAACGTGCGGAACCACACGACCGCGTCGAATATCCACGAGTCCTTCCTGCGATTCGACCTCACCGGCCTGGTTGGCACGATCGAGTCGGCCGTGCTGAAGCTCACCCCCAAGAGCATCGGCAGTCAGATGAAGAGCGGCGGCGAGTTCCGAATCCGACTGTTGACCGACGCGACCGACGCATGGGTCGAGGGCAACGGCGGCGCCGACAACAGCCCGGCCAACGAGATCCGTTGGAACAACCGGCCGACCGGCTCGGGCGCCGAGGTGCGCGTTGCCGGCGCCGGACTCGTCGTCAACTCGGCGCGGTCGATAGACGTGACGGCGCTGGTCGCGCAGGCAATGAACGCGAATCGCGTCGCATCGTTTCACCTCGACGTCCCGACGGCGTCGAGTTCCCGGTACGTGTACTTCTATTCAGACGAGTACAGCAAAGCGGCCTACCGACCCGCTCTCGATGTGACGCTGCGAAACGGGACGGCCGTTCTGAGTCGCGTCGCGGAAGGCCCGATCAATCGCGGCAATCGGGCTGCCGGGCCTGTGGTCGCGGCGCGAGAGACGGACCGAGTCGAATCTCTTACAGAAGCGGAACGCAACGAAACGCCCGGGGCGGCGCTGGTCGCTCGCCTGTTGACGCAAGTGCGGCGGGCGCGACGGCGCACGTAGTATTCGCACTCGCACTCCACCAACTCGCAACGCTGCCGATCATGCATCCGTCGAGTCGTTTGTCACCCACAACCGTCGGGCCTTGTATTCCAAGACCGTCAGCAGCGCCGACTGGCACGCCACGACGATCACCCCCCACGGAAACATCGCTTCCCGCGAGAAGGCCACCAGGAACAAGAGCAACGCCAGCGACGTAGAGCCGTTCTCCAAATAGGTCCACGTCCTTGTGCCGCGGCGCGCAATCGCCATGTGCACCACCACCCACGCCAGGCTCAGCCAGTTGGTCATCGACGCCAGACCGATGATCGGAATCCCGAACCACATGCCCATGTGGAAGTAGATGAATCCGGCCACAGAGGCGGGCGCTCGTTTCCCGGCCCCGCCGAAGAAAGCCCGGTAGAAGAACACCGGGATGACGGCGTGACTCAACGTGAACAGCAGCACGATGAGAGCGCCGCCGAACGGTGACATCTTATCGCGGTTGATCTCCACGCCCGCTCCCCACATCGAGCCGGCGACGGCACAGGCGTATGTTCCGCCCACGGGCAACAGCGCTCGCCAGAACGGATGCTGAAGCGCCTTCGGAACTCTCACGGGCGGCCTCCACACGGCGCGGTCACGTCGACGAATGAGACGCCAGCAGCGGCGGCATCGGGCAACCTAACCCGTCGGCGATGACGCGGAGCAGTTCTCCCTCTTCGAGTGTGATTCGTTCGTCGGCCCCGACCAAGGTCGCGCAGGCGTCAAGCACGCGCTGTTTGATCGGTGCCGATGCGGCGGCAAGCATCGTGAGCGATTGATCGAAGACCTTGAGGCTGCACCGGTCGCGCGGCAACAACTCGAACGACTCGCCGGCCTTCACCAGCTTCTTTGCGCCCGCCGCGAACGCAGAGGCTGCGGCGTCCGCGTCGCGCTGACCGCTGTGGGCCAGCATCGACAGCAGTCCCGCACAGGTCGGCAGCAACGGTCGCAGCGCGGCGTACTTCAATTTGGGAGGCCGACGCTGCTCGAAGTGAGAGGCCAATTGGAGGAACAACATGCGCTGCAGGGCGTACTCGAACAGGTTGATCTTCTCGTCCGCCGCGATGAGTTGCTCGACCGTCCCGCGAAAGCTGCGGTACTGCGACGCCGACAGGCGACACAGCGCGGGCACCGACATTTCCGAGACCGGCAGCCGGAGCTCGCGGCCGAGCGAGGCGATCTCAGGCAACAATCGCTGCGCCTCCTGGTACGCCCGACGATCGTGCTCGGCCAGGCATTGCACCTGGGCCGACCGCGCCCGCGGATCGTCGTCGAGCAGCAAGCAGTAGACCGTGGCGAGGGCGCCCAGCGGCTCGTGGACGGCCGCGGTGAGTCGTTCGGGAATCGCCGCGACGACGGCCGCCGCGTAGTCGGCGTGTTCGGCCGCCGGAGTGCCAACGCTCGCCAGCGCGGCCTCAGGCTGGAACGCGAACGCAGCAGCACGCGCGTCGGCAGCCGACGCGACCTGCGACCGATCGCGAATCGCCGCCTGCTGCTCGCGGGCGGCTCGCGTCGCCTCGCGGTGCAGGTCGCGGGCGGTGCGCTGCACGCGCGTCACGTCGGGGTACGCGCCGTCGAAGTTCGGGTCGATCCGTTTGATGCGCACGTCGAGCGGCGGGTGGGTCGACATCAGGCCGAGGAAACTGGCCCGCAGCGCGTTGCCGAAGAACATATGGCTGGCCTCTTCGGCCTCGGTATGTTCGACGCGCGAGCCGGCGCTGAATCCGCCGATCTTGCACAAAGCCCCACCGATGCCGCCCGGATTGCGCGTGAACTGCACGGCCGATGCGTCCGCCAGAAACTCACGCTGTCGCGACACCGCACTCTTGATCAGCTTGCCGAAGAATACACCGATGTAGCCCACGATCAGAAACGCGATGCCCAGCGCGATCATCACCACGACGATCCCGCCGCCGCCCTTCTTACCGCCGCGCACTCGCACGTGCCGCAGACTGCGCAGGATGCCGTAGCCAATCAGCGCGATCAGTAGGATGCCGTGCAGCACACCCATGAGGCGAATATTGAGCCGCATGTCGCCGTTCAAGATGTGGCTGAACTCGTGAGCGATCACGCCCTGCAGTTCATCGCGAGTGAGCGTCTCGACGGCCCCGCGTGTGACGCCGATCACTGCGTCATTCGGCGTGTATCCGGCGGCGAACGCGTTGATCCCCTTTTCCTCGTCGAGCAGATACACCGGCGGCACCGACGTGCCCGATGCGATCGCCATTTCCTCGACGACGTTGAGCAGCACGCGCTCGTCGAGGTCGTTCGTGCTGGAGTCGAGCAGCCGGCCGCCGAGCAGCTCCGCTACGGTCGCTCCGCCGCTGCCCAACTGCGAGACCTTGTAGAGACTGCCGAGCACGATCACGCTGACCGTGCCCACAGTTACCCACAGGAACAACTGTGGGTCCCAGATGCTCGGCGCGGTGATCGCTGGGTCTTGCCTGGCTTGCAGCGCAACGAAGATTCCGGCCACGGCCAGATAGACCGCGCCGACGATCAGGACCGTCGCGACGGCAAAGTAGAAGACCAGCAGCGTGGTCTTGCGCCGCGCGACCTCTTGGTGTTCGAAGAAGTTCATCGGGGGAAAGAAATCTCAAATCCCAAGCACCAAATCAAAAACAAATCCCAAGCACCAACCCGGAAAGCACGAAACGCAACGCGCCGGCGACGACCTGGGTGGTTGGAGTTTGGAGCCTTGAGTTTGTTTGGAGCCTGGTGCTTGTGATTTGGTGTTTCCTTTTAGGCGAACTTGACCTTGGGCGCCTCACGCTGCTCGGCCGCCTCGATCTCGAACAACTCGGCCGGGCCGAAGCCGCCGATGCCCGCGACCATCATGTCCGGGAACGATTCGCGTCTCGTGTTGTAGGTCATGACCGCGTCGTTGTACGCCTGACGCGCGAATGCGACCTTGTTCTCGGTCGAGGTCAGCTCTTCCTGCAACGACATCATGTTCTGGTTCGCCTTCAGGTCGGGATACGCCTCGGCCAGCGCGAACATGCGTCCCAGTGCGCCAGTCAGGGCCGTCTCGGCGCCGACGAGCGCCTTCATCGTTTCGGGGTCGCCCGGATTCGCCGCCGCCCGTTGGCCCGCCGACGCCGCTTGGTTGCGGGCCGCGATCACCGCCTCCAGCGTGCCGCGCTCGTGGGCCATGTAGCCCTTGCAGGTCTCGACCAGGTTGGGGATCAGGTCGTAGCGCCGCTTGAGCTGCACGTCAATCTGGCTGAACGAGTTCTTGTACCGGTTCCGCAGCGCAACCAGCTTGTTGTAGATGCCGATGAACCAGAAAAACAGGATCACCACCACCAGCGCGACGCCGCCGATGATGAGCCAGTTCGTGGGGATTCCGCCCGCAGCCTGAGCGATCATGAGTGAGTCTCCTGTGCATGAGAGTCTGGTTGCAGAGTTAGGTCGCCTGTGCCGCACAATCTACCGCGCGCAATTCGTGCCGCAAGCGCGTTTATTGTCAGGCGGAGCGTTCGACTCGTCTTCGGTGGACTAATACTAAGGCGATCGGCCGGAGAAAACTTCCCAGGCGAGCCGGGGGCGTTAGCCACGGGGAGCGGCTACCAGGCCGCCGTGCTGGCCGAGCTTGCTGCCGAGGTTTACACGATCGAATTGCTGCCGACGCTGGCCGACCGCGCCAAGGCGACGCTCGATCGGCTCGGTTACAAGAATATCCACGCTCGCACGGGCGACGGCTACCTGGGCTGGCCCGAGGCGGCCCCGTTCGACTCGATCCTCGTCGCGCGCGGCGCCGATCATGTTCCCGAGCCGCTCTTCGAGCAGCTCAAGCCGGGCGGCAAACTGATCATCCCTGTCGGCCCGCGCCGCGATCAACTGTTGAAGGTGATCGACAAGGACGCCGCCGGACGACGTCACACGCGCGACGTGCTGCCCGTAATGTTCGTCCCGCTTCGCCGCCAGGACGAGATTGATGGCAAGTGACCGTGCCTCGGCGCGAACTGCAACATAGAATCGCAGCCATGAATCATCCAACCGCCATTCGTCCGGAAGAGTTTGCCGCGTTCGATCCCGCCAAGATGGGCAAGGCCACGATCTTTCGGTCGGATCGAATGCTGGTGGGGCTCAACTGTTTCGAGCCAGGCCAGGAGCACAAGCTGCACGCGCACGCGGGCATGGACAAGGTCTACCATGTGCTCAGCGGGCGCGGACTGTTCTTGCTGGAAGGCCGCGAGATCGCGATGGAATCGGGCATGATGCTGGTCGCGCCCGCCGGCGTGCCGCACGGCATCCGCAACAGCGGCGGCGAGCGGCTGGTAGTACTCGCGGTCCTCGCGCCAGCTCCCAAAGAAAAGGCATGAAGTGAAGGCAGCCGTCAGCACGAGGTCGCGAGCTGATTGCTGATGGTGACCGCTCCTTCACCGCTTCTCCCTTTGAAGCCGCAACCCGGCGGGAACCAGCCGGCGTTCGGCGAGTTCAAACAGCTTTTGAACGGCCAACGCGAGCGCGGCGGCCGGCACGGCGCCTTCGAGGATCAGTGCGGTGTCGTCCAGGCGGATGCCGGTTAGGATTGGCTGGCCGTAGCCGCCGGCGCCAATGACCGCGCCGAGCGTGGCCGTGCCGACGTTAATCACCGCCGATGTCTTGATGCCCGCCAAGATCGCGCGCGAGGCCATCGGAAGCTCGACCAGTCGCAGCCGCGCTCCGGCCGGCAGCCCGAGCGCCTCGGCCGACTCGCGAAACTGCGGCGCGATGTCGTGCAAGCCCGCGTAGGTGTTGCGCACGATCGGCAGCAGGCTGTATAGAAAGAGGGCAACGATCGCCGGCGGGCCGCCGATACCCAAGAGCGGAATGAAGAACACCAGCAGCGCGAGCGACGGAACCGTCTGGATGACGCCCGCGACAGCGAGGATGACCTGGCCGACCGCCGGCAGACGCGCGGCCACGACGCCGAGCGGCAACGCCACGACGATCGCCGCGGCCAGCGAGACCGCCACGAGCGCCAGGTGTTCCGCCGTGTGACGCAGTAACCGATCGACTCGCGTCTCGACCACGGCCGTTGCGGCGATGCCAAGCACTTCGCGGGCGAAGTCGGCCGCGACCTGGCTCTCGGGAACCTTGTCGATCTTTGCCCGGGCGTTCATGCGGATCATGGCCGGCTCGTCGATGCGGCCTTCGAGTCGCAACAGCGCCGAGACGACCTCGGGCGCGCGGCCCTGCAGGTCGTCGCGGTAGAGCAAGACGGCCTGATAGGCCGGGAAGTGTCGCAGGTCGTCGTCGAGCACGGTCAGGTTGTAGTGCCGAATCTCGGCGTCGGTCGAGTACAGATCCGTGGCGTCGATGCCGCCGCTTTCGATCGCGCGGTACGCCAGATCGTGATCGAGTCCGCGTACGTCGCGCTGCGGAAGCCGGTAGCGATCGCGCAGCGATGGCCAACCGTCCCCGCGGTCCATGAACTCATTGCTGAAGCCGAACTGCAACTCCGGGCGCCGCACCAGATCGGAGATCGTCCGCACGCCCAGCCGGGCTGCGACATCCGCCTTCATGCCGATCGCATAGGTGTTGTTGAACCCCAGCGACCGGCTCATGCGAACGCCGTGTCGAGCCAGCGCATCGCGCATCGCCGCGTCGTCCGTCACGTTCTCGCCGCTCAGGATCTCTTGCGCGATCGTACCCGTGTACTCCGGATAGACGTCGATCTCACCCTTGACGAGCGCCGCCCAGAGCACTTCCGTGCCGCCAAGCTGTTTGCGATGCACTGGGCGGCCGCCGGCGCCTTCGGTCACGTGTGCGATCAGTTCACCGAGCACAACGGACTCGGTGAATGCCTTCGACCCGATCCGGACATCTGCCGGCCCGCCGTCCGGCAGCGTCGCCCAGAGCAACATGAGCCGTGCGGCGGCGGTCATGGCACCCTTCCTTCCAATGCCGCCAGCGGCAACCGCTGGGCGTTGATGAATCGCGTCACGAATGGATCGGCCGGCGACGCGACCAGTTCGCCGAGCGGCCCCTGTTGCACGATCCGGCCGTCACGCAAAAGAACAATCGTGTCGCCGAAGAAGCCGGCCTCGCCCAGATCGTGAGTGACGAGCACGACGGTCTTGCCGAGCGTCTGGAACACGTGGCGCAGGTCTTCTTGCAGATCGGCGCGGATGAGCGGATCGAGCGCACCGAGCGGCTCGTCCATCAGGAGCACGTCGGGATCGAGCATCAGTGCACGAACGAGCGCGACTCGCTGGCGCTGACCGCCCGACAGTTGAGCCGGGTACCGGTCGAGCGTCTCGTGCGGAAGCTGCGCCAGATCGGCCAGTTCGGCGACTCGCCCATTCACGCGCCGCTCGTCCCAGCCGAGGTGTCGGGCCAGCAGCGCGGCGTTGCCCCGCGCGGTCAGGTGCGGGAACAGGCCGCCGTCTTGAATCACGTAGCCCATGCGATGACGCCGCTCGAGCAGGTTGGCGGCGAGCAGTTCCGACCCCTCGAAGTTGACGCGGCCCGTGTCGGGACTCAACAGGCCGATCATCAGGCGCAGCACCGTCGACTTGCCGCAGCCGCTCGGGCCGATCAGCACGGTCGTGCGCCCCGCCGGCACGACGAGGTCGGTCGGCTGCAGCGCGACCGTGCGCCCGTAGTTCTTGGACACGCCTTCTAGCTGGAACATGGCGTCACCAGCAGGTCGCAAAAGCGGCTGGCGGCGTCGCTGAACACGGCTTCGACGTGAAGGCCGTGACGAGCGAGCGCACCGGTCATTCTCGCCTGCGAGTGTTTGTAACAGTTCTCGGTATGAATCGTCTCGCCTGTGCGAAACGCGACCGTCAAGTCGAGTGCGTCGACATGCACCGCCTGGTCGCGCGCGCTAACGAGGTGCATTTCGATGCGGCTGCGCTGGGCGTTGAACACGGCGCGGTGCCGGAACGCCGCCAGGTCGAAGTTCGCAGCCAGCTCGCGATTGATGCGAGCCAATAGGTTCAGGTTGAACCGCGCCGTCACGCCTTGAGCATCGTCGTACGCAGCGACCAAGACGTCCGGTTCCTTCAGCAGGTCCATGCCGAGCAGTAACCGATCGATCGGCCGCAGCCGGCGACGCAGCATGCTCAGGAACTCATCGAGCTCGCGCTCGTCCAGATTGCCGACGGTCGAACCCAGAAACAGCACGAGCCGCGCGTCGCCCGGCTCGGCCGCCAGATGTTCAAGGCCGTCGGCGAATTCGCCGACCAGCCCGACGACGTTCAGCGTGGAGTAGTCGTCCAGCAGCCGGCGAGCGCCCTTTTCCAGACATTCTGGCGCGATGTCGATGCCGCAGAAGGTCAGCGCCGGCTGCCGCCGCAGGCACTCACCGATGACGCAATGAGTCTTCGACGAATTGCCGCAGCCGAGTTCGACCAGCACGATGGGCGACGGACAGCGGGCCACGATGTCGCCGGCATGGCGACAGAGTATCTCAGTCTCGGCTCGCGTGAGGTAGTACTCAGGCAGCTCACAGATCTGCTCGAACAGCGCCGAACCGACGTCATCATAAAAGTACCGGCACGGCAGATTCTTCGGCATGGCGGTCAATCCGGCCCGCACATCGCTAGCCAAATCGTCGACGGCTGTACGCAGCGTTATCGAGTTGTATCGGCCGTGGCTAGCCATGTCGGGAGATTATGCACGGTCTGGCGCCGGCCCGCACGGTGAAAAGCCAGCCACGCAGTACACCCGAGGCAGCGTCGGTCGCGTTTGTCATTGGCATCGCGCGGCCGGTCACTTGCAACTGCGCGGCCGGCAATCTACAGTGTCCGCGACCCATGTGATTCGTTGCGAGGTGATTTCATGCGTTGTCTTGCCCAAGTGTTGTTTCTCATCGTCGTCGCGGCGGCCCAAGCCTTTGGCGACGAACGGCCGCAGTCCACCAGTCGGACGCCGCTGGATGAGTACGTTCAGAAACCGGACGCGGCTTACGAGTGGAAGGTCGAGAAGTCGATCGACGGCAACCCGTCGACGATGGTCGTCATCAAGCTCAAGTCGCAGGCTTGGCGAACCACGGCAGACGTCGACCGCGCGGTATGGGAGCACTGGCTCGTCGTGGTCAAGCCGGCGAATGTCACGACGAACACCGCCTTCCTCATGATCGGCGGCGGCGGCAACGATCGTCCGGCGCCCGACAAGTCGGACACGATTGTTTCGCAGATCGCCGCGGCCACCGGCAGCGTCGTCGCCGAACTCAGGATGATCCCCAACCAGCCGCTTGTGTTTCACGGCGACGGCCAACCGCGCAAGGAAGACGACCTCATCGGATACGCCTGGGACCAGTACCTCGCCACGGGCGATGCGACGTGGCTGCCTCGGCTGCCGATGGTCAAGAGCGTCGTTCGCGCGATGGACTGCCTGCAAGAATGGTCCGCGAAAGAGGGCGCCAAGATCGACGGGTTCGTGGTGGCCGGTGCGTCGAAGCGCGGGTGGACGACCTGGATGACCGGCGCCGTGGACCGTCGCGTCAAGGCGATCATTCCGATCGTCATCGACGTCGTGAACGTCGAGCCGTCCATTCGACATCACGCCGAAGTCTACGGGTTCTGGGCCGAGGCCATTGGCAACTACTACCAGCACCGCATCCTGCAGCGGGCCGACCATCCAAGGTTGAAGGACCTGTACAGAATCGTCGATCCGTACTACTACCGCGACCGGTTGACGATGCCCAAGTATGTGGTCAACGCCGCCGGCGACCAGTTCTTTTGTCCCGACTCGTCTCAGTTCTACTACGACGAACTGAAGGGCGAGAAACTGCTGCGCTACGTTCCGAACGTCGACCACGGCGTCAAGACGATCGACGCGGCGACCAGCCTGATCGCCTACTATCAAATGATCATCGCCGATCGGCCGCGCCCGCGCCCGACATGGACGTTCGGCGCCGACGGCTCGATCCGAGTGACGAGCGACGTACGGCCGAGACAGGTGCGATTGTGGCAGGCGACGAATCCGAAGGCCCGCGACTTCCGGCTCAAGACGATCGGCAAGGCGTACACCGAGTCCGACCTCAAGCCCGAACCGGACGGCTCGTGGATCGCCCGCGTCGCCAAGCCGGCGCAGGGCTGGACCGCGTTCTTCGTCGAACTTATCTACGATTCAGGCGGGCCGTTTCCGTTGCAGGCGACCACGTCGGTGCGAGTGTTGCCCGACGCGCGGCCGTTCCAGGGCGCGGACCTGACCAAAGTTCCCTATGAACCGGACGCCGCCGCGCGGCAGAACGCCGGTGCGAAGCCGGCGACAAGGGAATAGCCGCCAGCCACAAGTCTTTCACGACGAGCGTCGCGGGCCTCGCAGCGCGACGGCCGCGTCTTCTTGGTTGGCAATCGAGTAGCCGCGACTGTGGGCGATCAGTTCGAGGTGGAGTGTTTCGAGGTCGGCAACGAGCAGAGCAGGCGTCGAGAGCGGCGCGAGCGTCGCGATGCCGCGAACGAATCCGCCACAGGCGTCGCAAACCGACAAGCGGTACTTCTGCTCCTGCCCCTCGACGACCAGATCGCGCAGTTGTCGGTGATCGCGCGTCGTACAGAACGGACAGAACACACGGTCTACCTGCCAGCCCGCGGCACACAGCCCGCAGCGCAGCCAGCGAAACTGCTCGAGACCACGAAACTCCGCCAACAGCGGCCAACTGCCGCACCCCGGGCAGCCGCCGTGCGGCCAGCCGGTGGCAAGCCAGCTCGACTCGAGCGACCGCGCCCACGGCGCCAGCAAGGGCAGGGCAGTCAGTCGCAGCACGGTCGAGCCGAGCGATGCGTCCAGGCCGCGCTCGGCGAGCTGCGATTGAAACTGCGCCGGACCAGATGAAACCACTTGCTCAAGCACCGCGGCCAGCATCAACTCGCCGCGCGCGACCGCCTCGTCAAGACGCGAGCACGCATCGCCTGGTCGCCGACGACCGACGGCCAGGCATGTCCGCCGCCACCGGTCGCGCAGCGCCGGCTCGGCCGCACGCAGCGAAACGCCGCGCAGAGCCGCTTCGCCACGCGCCAGTTTTTCCACCACCCCGTCCACCGCACCGGCCGGCAGGGCAGCCTCACCTGCCGGTTCAAACAGGACGGGCAACAGTTCGCGATACAGTTCAATGAACTCAGCCAACTCCGGTCGCTGCCCACCGATCGCGTCCAGACGTGCGACGGCCTCTCGAACTGCGGGCGACGGCAGGGGCTGTGGCGATGAACTACGAAACATGCCTAGACATCCGTTTGGATTCTCGGCCTCTCCGCCGAGTTTGGGGCGCAGGCGTCCCGCCTGCCGTTTCATCCGCCAGGTGTGAGGCGGCCGGGACGGCCACACCACAACCCAAAGTTGGCGGAGCGCCGATTTTCGTGGCGACTGAACGTGAATCGCAACCCGAACCGGCTGCACAGCCCGCGGGGAAAACACGACTACGGCCCCCCGGCGGGCGACTCAAGTCGCAACCGGGCAGGACCGCGGCAAGTACGTTCAGCGGCCTGGTACAACAGCCACGCGGCCAGTTCAGGATTCAGCCGGGCGGCGTGAAACTCCTCAAGCACGCCGGCCGCGACGGCCCGCGTCGGGCCGGTTGGATCGCCGAACTCGGCGATGATTTGTTCGAGCGACGCCTCAAACGCCGGCGGCTCGGGGTCGAGTGCGACCAATCGCTCGAGCACGCGGCGTTTCAGTGTGCCGCCTGCCGCGTCCGCCTGCTGGTCGCGTGCCCGCTCGCGCGGACGAAGATCGCCCGACGCGAGCAACAGCGTCGCGAAGTCGCGCGGTCGCAGAGTGGGTTCCATGGCGTCATCCATCGCGAAGCTGGCGGGGAAAAAGCGGACAGGTCCAATTGACCGGAACGGCCCGAAGGGTGCTTCGCATCAATTGGACCTGTCCCCTTTTTCCCCGCCCTCTTTGAACGATGCCCGAAAAACTCGCGGGCGGTTTCAGTTCGACCGCAACACCGATATACTCTCACGGGTCTGACTTCCGCAGGTCCGCAGACACTGTAAGTCCGGCCGGGAACAGAAGGCAACAGGACCGGCAAAGTTCACCGGGCCCTCCGCCAACTTTGGGGAAACTTGTGGTGTGGCCGCCGCGGCCGCCTCACATCTGGCGGATGAAACAGCAGGCGGGACGCCTGCGCCCCAGACTTGGCGGAGAGCCAGTTCACCGTTGGAAGTTTGTTTGGCGGCGGGGAATGTCCATGCCTCCAGGCCCCCATGATTCCGATCCACGAAGCAGCTCGATCGCGCGGCGTCTGCAGATTGACGCGATCGCCGACCGTTTCGATGCGGCATGGCGGCTGACGCCGGCCGATGCGGCCGCAGGTCCACGCATCGAAGACTACCTGACCGACGGCGACGACGCCCTTCGGCCCGAACTGCTTCGCGCGTTGGTCGCGGTAGAAATCGAATATCGCACCCGGCGCGGTCAGCAACCTCAGCCCAACGACTATCTTGACCGGTTCCCCGAACTCGATGAGGTGTGGTTGAGGGACGAGTGCCAAGCGGCGTGCAGCAATCTGACCAGGGACGTACCCGCGGCGGCGGCGAAAAAGGGGACAGGTCCAATTGATGCGAAGCACCCTCCGGGCCGTTCCGGTCAATTGGACCTGTCCCCTTTTTCGCGGCTCGGCCCGTATCAGCTTGAAGCCGAGTTGGGCCGGGGCGGGTTTGGAGTGGTTTATCGGGCGGTCGATACACGATCGGACCGAACGGTCGCACTCAAAATCCTGCTGCCCAAGTGGACTGACAGGGTGACCGAGCGCGACCGGTTGCTGCGCGAGGCCCGGCTGGCCGCCAGCCTGGACCACCCGCACATCGTGCGGGTCTATGAGGCCGACCAGTGCGACGGCTTGCCCTACGTCGCCTGCCAGCTCATCGACGGCGAGGACCTCGCCCAGTGGCTCGAGACGCACCGGCCAACGCCGAGCGAGGCCGTCGATTTGCTGTTGCCGGTGATCGACGCGGTCGGCGCCGCGCATCGCGCCGAGCTGGTTCATCGCGATCTGAAACCGGCGAACATCCTGATCGACCGCGCGGGCAAGCCGTACGTGACTGATTTCGGCTTGGCCGCGACGGACGCCGAGTTGATCGCGCGAGAAACGTCGGGGTTCGCCGGCACGCCACGTTACATGGCCCCCGAGCAACTGCGGGGCGAAACGCTGCGCATCGGCGAACGGACCGATGTCTTTGCCCTGGGCGTGATCCTCTATGAACTCATCACCGGCCGTCACCCGTGGCCGTACTTGTGGCGTCGCTGCGAAGACATTGGGCCGCAGGTGTCTGATTACCGCAAGCTCGTCGAAGAACACCCGCCCAAAAGTCCGCGCACGCACAACGCGGCCGTGCCCGCCCCGCTGGCCCGCGTCTGTCTGAAGGCGATCGAGCGCGACCCCGCCCTGCGATTCATCGACTGTGCCGAGTTCGCCGACGGGTTGCGTGCCGCCGTCTCGTTCGT
>DAIOWH010000100.1:0-23033 GCA_036758585.1 Planctomycetia bacterium | reverse complement strand
TCCCCTCGCTGGCGCGTCGGGCTACTGTCCCAGAATCGTGCAAGGCTATTTAGGTTCAACGGGTCCGACACGTCCTGCCGCTCGAGCGCCCCGATGTCGACAAAGTCCGGAGTCCCTTGACCGAGATTGGCCACGCCGGGATCGTCGAAGCGGGGACTGCCCAAAAAGTCCGAAGCGGGCGCGCCTGTCCCCGTCCCGGCGTCGATGGCCCCCGACCGACTCAAGAGATCGAATCGCCGATCGGCCCGGCTCACGTAACGAGGGTCCGACGAGATGTTGCCGTTCACGTCCGTCTGGTCGGCAAGTCCTTCGTAATTGCCGCCCGACGAGGTCGGATTGAATGCGTCGTTGAAGTTCGTGGTCACAGTCGCCCCGGCCGACGCGAACACGCCCGACCGCGCGTGGTTCGTTATCAGATTGTTGGTGAGCGTCAGCGTTGTGCCCGCCCCGTCGGCGGCGGCGCCGCGGAAGTTGCCGTCGATCGTGTTGTTCACAGCCGTCACCGTGGCGGCCGACTCGGCGCGAATGCCTGTGTCGTTGTTGTTGAACAGCAGATTGTTCGACGCTTGAACCACGCCGCCCGTGCGGGCCAACAGGCCGTGACTCGACGAGTCGCCCAGCACGCTGTTAGTCAGGGTGAGTTCACTGTCCGTGACCGCGACGGCGCCCACGCCCTCGTCGCCCCCGAACCGAACCTCGACGTGATCCAACAGGTTGCCAGCGCTCGTTGCGCGGAACTCGATCCGCTCCCACGAGCCACGGAAGTCGGCGTTACCATCCGCGTTGTTGTTGGTGTCGCCGCCGGCCGAGTCGTCGCGGTCGCCCGTGAAGACGATCGGCTGCGCCGCCGTGCCGTCAGCGACCAACGCGCCATCCACGAATAGGTCGACGAAGAAACAGCACCGCGCCTTGACGACTTGGCCTGGCGCGACGGAGAGCGTCGCTCCCTGGGCAACGGTCACGTCGTCGAACAAGACATAGACGATGTCGGGATCGTTCCACGCGGCATCCGTGTTGATCGTGCCGCCGTCGAGCAGGACGCCGTTGTAAAGGTTCCCGGTGGCCGCCACCGGACTGCTACCCGTGATCGCGGGGTCCGACTCCATGTCCATGCTGACGGCCGCGCCGGAGTTGTTGAGAAACGATGTGGCGGTCACCGTCGGGTTGCTCTTCACGATGCGCAGCCCGGAACTGGATGACCCTCGGATCACGCTGTTAGTCAGATCCAGTTCGCTATCGTTGACGAACACGGCGCCCAGCCCTTCGTCGCCGCCGAACCAACAGCGACCCGTGAGCGTGGTTGGTCGACCGAGCCTACCACGAATGAAAACGGTCCGGGAAGCCGAATCTTCTCGGTCGTGAGCACGGTTGGTACGAGTCGGCGATGAGTCGATGGGGTAGTGTCGCGAGGCTCAAAGCCAGGGAACGAAAAAGCCCCTCCCGTGCGATCATCTCGCACGAGAGGGGCTTGACGTTTTGGTGATTCGAGCGGTGACTCGCTCGATCGCGCCATGGCGGCTACTCGATCAGTCGTATCGCCGCCAGGCCGGCGAGTGTTTGATACACGCTCGTCAGGTCATTCACGTTGTCGGCATGGAAATGTCGGCCGCGTCCGATTGCGGCGACGGCCTTCATGTCCGATTGATTCGCATCATCGCTGAACGTGATCGTGTGAATAGTCAGGTTGGGGATCTTGGCCATGGCGGATTGAGCCGCCAGAGTCGGGTTTCCGCCCTTATTCCACCTTCCGTCGGTCATCACGAGCATCACCGGCGAGGCTTCGGGGCGACGCAGGCCGGGCGCCGCCAGTTGCACGGCGGCAATGTTGATTCCGGCGCTAATGTTCGTACCGCCGCCCAGCGTCATGCTCGCTATCTTACTGTCGAACATGGAGTAGTTGGTCGAAAGAGGGTGCTCGACCCGAGAATTCTTGTCAAACGAGTAGAGGCCGATCCTTTCGACGTCGACAGTGTTCGAAATCGCTGCTCGAAACTGCTGCACCGAAATCTTGAGTGCGGCGATGCGCGTCATCGAAGGGCCGCCCGGCGGTCCCGCATCGTTGGCGCTCATCGAACTCGATCGATCGACGACCACGGCAATATCGCGCGGCCCGCCGCACGCCGTGGCGCTTTTCGACGGTTCGAATGACCCAGTGCCGAACATGCCGCCCAGGAACAGCGCGACCGAACCGGCCGCTGAACCCGACGTACGGCGAGCAAACACCCGCACTGCATTGGGAGACACTTGCGTCGGAGTGAAAACGTATCGCCCCGTAGTGGGGTTCGGCGCAGCGGTGCCAAAGATAATGTCCGAGTCGGCGAATGGCAGCGGCGCCCCGGCTACTCGGTTCGACAGGCCAATCTGCTTGACGATGTCGCGGGCTTGCGCCACCGTCTTACCCTGAGACAGTGCTTCACCGCCGGCGCGGGCCGCGTAATCGGCCACTGTCCGCGCCTCGAACGTCACTGTGTTGATGTACGAGACATCGAGTGCAAACAGTGCGGCAGCCAGGAGCACCACAAGCAAGAACGCGACCAGTAACGTGATCGCGCCGCGGCGATTCGACGGCGCCACGAGCGAGCCACTGACGTGTCTACCCAGACGAACGATACTCATCGACCTCTCCTCTCTTAGAAGTAGCCTCAGCTAGTTTTTCGGTCGGCCTAGTTTTTCTTCAATGTCGTGGTTGACTGCAGCGTTCGGTTTTTCAGGAAGAACGGCGTCACCCACGCATACCTGTCGAGTTGGACTGCTATCGTCACGGTGGACGCTGACGCCGTCACAGTCGCGGTAATCGTTGGGCTGTCCACTCCGACGAGGGCACAGATGCTCTGGGCCGCGGCTGTTGCGTCGGTCGCAGTCCCGCCCGGAACGACGCCCTTCCTGGCTCCTTCCATCGACGCCACCGCCAGCGTCTCGCGGATGTTGTACAGCCGGCACATCTCCCACAGACCAAAGAACAGCAACAAGACGATGGGAACCGCAATGGCGAGTTCCACTGCGACCGCGCCTTTGGGCTTCGCGGTCATTCGAGTCAGTCGATTCAGTCGAGTCAGTCGAGTCCTGATGTTCATGAGAGCTGCCTTCTATTTGGACGCACCGCCGTGATTGATCGCCAGACATCGTGCCTCGATCGTTCCACTGTAGAGCCAACTGCCGGACAGATTTGTCTGCGGCGGCACCCTGATCGTGACCTGCGTCGCGCTCATGCCCTTCACCGTCGGGTGCGTCACGGTGACGGTCGCGTTCGAGATGCCGCGTTGCGCGAGCAGCGACTGACAGGTTGAGATCACCTGGGCATCGGTGCCACCGTCGGCGACGGCGACCGAAACCGATCCGTACGCCGCGGCCTGCGAGGCGTTTCGTGTGTGCAGCATGTTGGCCAGGTCCAGGGTGCCCCAGACGATCAACATGACGACGGGCAGGCAGACCGCCAATTCGACGGCGGCGATTCCGCTTCGAGGTGCGCGCAGTTGCTCATGAGTTGCGATCGCGTGCTTGCTCATCGTGTTCCTTTCCCACTCGGTTCTCAAAATCACGGAGGCGCTGCCGAGCCGGCCCGAATCCCGGTTCAAGGCGAACTGCCTCCTGAAAGTATCGTGACGCCGACTGGCTGTCGGACTTCACTTCGTGAATCCTCCCGAGCCAGTAGTAGCTCGCCGCATGATTGGGGGCCAAGCGAAGCACGGTGCCCAGCGCCCCGACCGCCTCCTCCAAGCGGCCCAAGTCGATAAGCGCGCGTGCGCGGTGGAACCACGCGGCCGCATAGTCCGGCTTCAACTCGGTCGCACGGCGAAGGTGATCGACCGCGTCGACCTTCAGGCCGGCCGCGGAAAACAGTTCGCCTAACTTTGCATGAGCGGCCGCACGCCGCTCGGGATTCGGATGTTGCGCAACGATCAGCTCGAAGCCGTCGATCCGACGCTCGAGATCGACCAGCGCCGCATCCACTTGCAGCCGCCTTGCGTCGCTTGTGCCGGCCGTAACCAACTGCAACCACACGTCGGCCATCTCGTCTTTCGTCTCGGGTCCGTACATCGCCCGGACCGGCGGCAGCGACGGGTTGCGCGGGTTCGCCGTCGAATTGTCGAACGTGAATTCCGCTACGACGCGAGTACCCTTCGGTAGCCGAATCGGCCGCTCATAACGATACGACCCCTGCCAATTGAAATCCCAACGCGAGATCTTCAGCAGCCACTGCCGCGACCCGTCGGGCAACTCCGCGAACGCGCGGATCTCGGTGGCACGGTTATGCGCGTGCGGGTTGACCGCGAGAGCATCGGCCGCGACCGGCATCGTGTACTCGTCTCGCACAATGTGCCGACTCACACCGGCCGGTACGTCGATCGAGTACGAACTCATTCGAACGAGCTGCGCCTGTTGCGTCGGCGGCCGGTCGGCGAAATACAGCCCGATCTCCGCCCGTACGTCTTCCCACTT
The DNA here is from genome assembly GCA_036758585.1 of Planctomycetia bacterium. GTDB lineage: Bacteria > Planctomycetota > Planctomycetia > JALXBF01 > JBGPMX01 > DAIOWH01. Next base: position 18,593 of record DAIOWH010000100.1, on the reverse strand, counting down.
GCCCGACGGCGCCAGATGCATCTGCAGCACCAGGTCTTCGCCCGGCCCGATCCGCGCCGCGATGCCGTCCGTGCCCGCCCACGGCTGAATGCCCGGCGCCCAGCCGTTGAACATGACATCCAATCCACCCAGCAATTCTTGCTCGACCATGCCCGAAAATCCCGGCGCCGGATCGCGCTCGTCAAGCAACTTGGCAATGGACGACCGATCGATCATCACGTTCGCGTGATGCACCACCCGCGGATTGCCGGGGTGAAACTCGAAGGTCCGTACGTATTTCGCTTCGTTGATCTGCAACGGAAACACAAAGCTGTGGAACACGTCGTTGCCGTCTGGCGCGACTCGAAAGCCCTCGGGCATAGTGATCACGAGGTCCGGCGGGCCAAGCTTCCAACCGGCCGAAGCTGGCGCGGGAGGCGCCGGCAAGTCTTCGACGTCGCCGTCCGGAGCGCCCTGGTCCATCCAGCGGCGAAACAATCGGACCTGCGCGTCGCTCAGGCTCATGTCATCCGCGAACGCCGTCGCCCCGTGGTCGGGCAACCACGGCGGCATGATGCGGCGCTCGGTTACCTCCACAATCTGGCCGATGCGCTTGCGTAGATCGTTCGCCGTCAAGAGTACGAACGGAGCCGCTTCGCCCTCGCGGTGGCACCGACTGCACTTTTCATAAACGACAGGAGCGATATCGCGGCAGAACGTGACTTCTCCGGCATCCGCTACGGATTCTGTGGCCACCGGCGAAGTTGATCCCGCGTTCACCCGCACCGCGCCGGCCGCTTCACTCGGCGTCTCGGCCCGGCCGATCGAACGGCCGCAGCCCGCAAGCATCAGGCTCGTTGCCGCGCACGCCCACAACGTGAATGCTGCACGACCGCAACCCACGCGGGACGCGGAACGGCGCCAGCGAACAGCCCGCCGCCCAAACGGGCCGGCCGTTCACGAATCGGCTGCACCAGAGGTCGATCCACTCTTGCCATGAAGAACCTTCGATCGTGCCAGCCACTCAGGGCTGCGGTTCATTCGAGCGATTGCTTGAACTGAGCGAGATTCGCTATCGGACAGCCTACGGCAGGCTGAGACGGGAACACCGTTACCTGTCCGTTCAAGATGGAGTCTAGTACACATTTCAAGTCGAGGCGCGTTGGTTTCGTACGAATTGCCCCCAGTGTCGGAAACCGGTCGTCGATCCGACCGCGATAAACCATGCGGCGGTCGCCAGATCGGCCCACGAAAACGGCCGCCTCGGGGACTGTAGTAGCCCCGGCCAACCGAACCAACCGGTGCGAGTGGTCGAGCACGGCACGGAGCGGCAGTTCAAACGCCTCCCGGTGTTGCCCTGCCGCTTCGTCGGTGGTGTCGGCGTCGGCATAGACCAGCCACAAAGCGACGCGATCGGCGGGAACTTCGGCGGCCAACTGCCGAATCACGGGCGCATAGCGGTTCGATATCGGGCAGTCCGTCGCAACGAACAGTAGCACTACGATTTCATGGTCGCTTTCCAGCGGCCCCGGTTCGTTCGCGGCGGCGCTCGCCGCCCGTGGACGCGACGTCGGACGCGACTGGTCGACCTGCGCGCACACACACGACAACGCCACACAAAGGGAAACCAGGCGACTACGCATGCGTCGACCCTACCGGAGAACTGGTACGTGACAATCAACCCTAGCTCACATCTCCGGCGCGTGCGCGGAATGCGCGGCAAAACCGCTACGCTCTTGGGTGCTGGCGCCGGTTTTCGAGGCCGGCGGGCGCTGAACAAGCAACAAGTAACAGTACGGGTGACCTTTGTGCCGTGCCGTCGCTCCCTTACAATGCGGCACACGTCGACGTGTAACTCGGAAACCAACCCACCTCGTGAGATCATGAACGAAGCTTGGATTGCCCAACGGATGAGCCACATCGACGCGTCAGGCATCCGTAAGGTGTTCGACCTGGCGGCGAAGATGAAGGACCCCATCGACCTGAGTATTGGGCAGCCGGACTTTGATGTGCCCGAACCGGTGAAGGAAGCGGCGATCGCGGCGATCCGATCGGGGCCGAACGGATACACCGTCACTCAGGGCATTCCCGAATTGCGCGACAAGATCGGGGCCGACGTCGCCGCGCGCTTCGGACACGCCGACCGCCAGGTCATCATCACCAGCGGAACGAGCGGCGGCTTGGTGCTGGCGATTCTCGCGCTGGTCAATCCGGGCGAGGAGGTGATCGTTTTTGATCCGTACTTCGTAATGTACAAGCACCTGGTCACGCTGGCCGGCGGCGTGACTGTCTTTGTGGACACGTACCCCGACTTTCGCATCGACGTCGAGAAGGTCAAGGCCGCGATCACGCCGCGCACCAAGCTGATCATCGTGAACAGCCCGGCGAACCCGACCGGCGCCGTGGCCAGCGCGGCCGAGCTGCGCAGCCTGGCGGAACTGGCTCGCCAGCGCGACATCGTGCTTATGAGCGACGAGGTGTACCGCGCGTTCTGCCACGACGGCGAGTTCCACACGCCCGCCGCGTGGAACCACGACGTCTTAGTCGTCGATGGATTCAGCAAGGCCTACAGCATGACCGGTTGGCGACTGGGGTTCATGCACGGGCCGGCGCGGGTCATTCAGGAGATCGCCAAGCTGCAGCAGTTCACGTTCGTCTGCGCTCCGCACCCGGTTCAGCGCGCGGGCGTCGTCGCTTGGGATGTAGATGTGTCTGGTGAAGCTGCCGCGTACCGACGCCGACGCGACCGGATGATCGAGGGTCTCGGCGATTGCTACAAGATTGCCGGCGCCGCCGGTGCCTTCTACTTGTTCCCCGAAGCCCCGTGGGGAACCGGCACTGAGTTCGTGGCCGAGGCGATTCGACAGGGACTGCTCATCATTCCCGGCAGTGTCTTCAGTCGGCGCGACACGCACTTCCGCATTTCGTACGCCGCCGCCGACCGTACCATCGAACGCGGCATTGACCTGCTACGAAGGCTGGCCCATCGGACAACATAGGTTGCGTACGCCGGGCTAGGCGCTTTCCTTCTGCGGTTCGCTGACCACCGAGACCGGGAACAGCGGGCGCTCCCCACGCACGACCGACTCGTTCACCTCGTAGACGCCCTTGATCGACTGGTCGGGCAGCTCGAACATGCTCTCGGTCATGAGCGACTCGACGATCGAGCGCAGGCCGCGAGCGCCCGTGTCTCGCTCTCGCGCGCGGCGGGCAATCTCGCGCAGCGCCGCCGCAGTGAACCGAAGCTCGGCCCCTTCCATCTCGAAGAACTTTTGATACTGACGCACCAGCGCATTCTTCGGCTCGGTGAGTATCTGCACCAGCACATCTTCCGTCAGCGGTTCGAGCGGACAGGCCACCGGCAACCGCCCGACGAATTCGGGGATCATGCCGAATTCCAGAACGTCGTCGCTCGTGACGTGCTCCAAGAGATCGCGCAGCTCGTAGTCCTTGTTCTGCTGCACCATGCTGCCAAAGCCGATCGTCTTGCGCCCGAGCCGCCGCGAGATGATGTGTTCGAGGCCGACAAACGTGCCGCCGCAGATGAACAGAATGTTCGTCGTGTCCATCTGGATGTATTGCTGTTCCGGGTGCTTGCGGCCGCCTTGGGGCGGCACGTTGGCGATCGTGCCTTCCAGAATCTTGAGCAGCGCCTGCTGCACGCCTTCGCCCGACACGTCGCGCGTAATCGACACGTTGCCCGACGTCTTGCGAATCTTGTCGATCTCGTCGATGTAGATGATGCCGCGCTGGGCCGCCTCCAGGTCGAAGTCGGCGGCGTGCAGCAGCTTCAAGAGGATGTTCTCGACGTCCTCACCGACGTAGCCGGCCTCGGTCAACGTCGTGGCGTCGCCGATCGCAAACGGGACCTTGAGGATGCGGGCCAGCGTGCGCGCCAGCAGCGTCTTGCCGCAGCCGGTCGGGCCGATCAGCAGGATGTTCGACTTGTCGAGTTCCACGTCGCCGCCGCGGCCCGGCTGCTCCTCGCGAAACAGCAGACGTTTGTAATGGTTGTGGACCGCGACCGACAGCACCTTCTTCGCGCGCTCCTGACCGATGACGTACTCGTCGAGATGTTCTTTGATCTTGCGAGGCGACGGGACATCGCCCAACGTCGACTGGCCGGCGCCGCCGCGCCGACGCTTTTCCTGATCGAGAATCGACTGGCACAGTTCGATGCAGTCGCCGCAGATGAAAACGTCGCCTGGGCCTTCGACCAGCGGCCCGACGTCGCGATAACTCTTGCGACAGAACGAGCAGTACGCGTTCTTGCGATTGGTTCCGCCCGGGGGAGTGCTCGAACCCGAGCCTGAAGCTGAACCTGGGCCTCCATTGCGCTTGCCGCCCATCATGTCTTTGCCCGAGGGCATCGGGTCTCCTTTGGAGTGTGGCTGGAAGTCTGGGGATGCACGCGACCCTATTCCATTGAGGTCGAAGTCAAAATCGGAACACCGCTTGGGGCAAGTTTACAAGGAAACAGCCGCCCTCCCGTTCGGACTCCGGTCTGTACGTCCTTTGCCCAGTACGTCGGGCGTTCAGGCTGCCGCCGGCGAATCGCCGCGCCGGCGAGCGGGTCCTAGTTTTCGTGCGATACGGATAATCCAATTAGTCACCGCGTTGCGTCTGTGCCGGCGCGGCCGATCACTCCTGCCGTTCCGCCTCCTCGGCGCGGCGTTTCATCTGCTCGGCCAAGGTGAACCGCACACCGCGATATTCCTCAGCCGACAGCTTGCCCTGTTTGTGCAGGTCGCGAAACTGCGACAGCATCTGCTTCTCGTCCACCGGGTCACCCAGCCGCCAGTGCTTCAACTGGCGCAGAAAGTACATCGCGACAACGAGTGCCCCCATGGCCAGCAGCAACATGAACAGCCACGGCAGCGCGTCGAGAAAAGCCAGTGCATCGCGACGAAACGCAAACACCACGAGCAAACTCACCATTAGTTCCGGTCGGCGTCCGGCCGCATTATATGAGTCTCTTGGCGCGCTCGTCTAGTCGCGGTCGGCGGGCGGGTGCATCCCCGTAGCTGAGCCCCATTTGAGGGGTAGCATCACTGCGACGGCGACCCGGCCTACAAAGATGCACGCACGGCGCGCGCATCACACAAGGTAAGACTGTAAGGCGGGCTTCGCCCGCAACCCAAAAAGATGCGCGCAATTGCGCGCATCCTTACACGAAAGACTCTACCTCGCATCGAGCGGCACGTACGGCCGTTCGGCTGGGCCGATGTAGTCGGCGAGCGGGCGGATCAGGCGGTTGTGCAGTTGCTGCTCGTTGATGTGGGCGGTCCAGCCGGCCATGCGGCTGGCGGCGAAGATGCAGGTGAAGAGGTCGGCCGGGATGCCCAGGCAAAGCTGAACCGTCGCCGAGTAGAAGTCGACGTTCACGCTGATCTGTTTCTCTTCCTTGACGATCCGCTCCATCTCGACCGACATGTCGTACCACTTCGAATTGCCTGTGCGCTCGGCGAGCGACTTGGCCCAGTCCTTGAGATGGGCGGCCCGCGGGTCTTCGACTTTGTAGACGCGGTGGCCGAAGCCCATGATCTTGCCGCCCTTGGCGATTGTCTCTTGCACGTACGGTTCGACGCGCGAAACGTCGCCGATCTCGGCGAGCACTTCGAGCACCCGCTGGTTCGCGCCGCCGTGCAACGGGCCTTTCAGGCCGCCGATCGCGCCGGTGACGGCCGAGTGCATGTCGGCCAGCGTCGAGCCGATCACACGGCCGGCAAACGTGCTGGCGTTCAAGCTGTGGTCGGCGTGCAGGATGAAGATGAGATCGACGCACCGCGCTTCGACGTCGTTCGGTTCCGCGCCGCGAAGCATGTAAAGGAAGTTGGCCGCGTGCGCCAGCTTAGGGTTCGGCGCCACCGGCTCGAGTCCGCCCCGCAGGCGATGAAACGCACACAGGATCGTGCTGGTCTGGGCCGTGAGACGTACGGCCTTACGCAGGCTTGCTTCGGGCGTCATGTCTTCGGCGTCGCGGTCGTACAGGGCGAGCATCGAGACGGCCGTCCGCAGCACGGTCATCGGCACGGCGTCCTTCGGGGTCGACCTCAGGAAGTTCATCACCTCGGCCGGCACCGTCCGCTCGGTGCGAAGCTGGCGGTCGAGCGCGTCCAGCTCGGTCCGCGTCGGCAGCTTGCCGTGCCACAGCAGGTAACAGACCTCTTCAAACGTCGACTTGTCGGCCAACTCATGAATGTTGTAACCCTGATAGATCAGCCGACCTTCCTTGCCGTCGATAAAACAGATCTCGCTGTTGGCGGCGATGACGCCTTCAAGGCCTTTGGTTCCTGCCACGGATCCTTTTGCAGCGGCTGCCACTTCGCTCATGAGTTTGGCTCCTTCGTGCGGTTGAGTATGTGGGGCCTGCAGTATACCGATGCATGAATCGGGAACAAGCGGGCGCACCACTCGGCCGGGCGCGGCTGCGGGTTCTGCGAGTCACGCAGTCTGGGAAACCTGGCCTTGTCTCGTCTCGGGCGTCATGCGACCCTCGAAACCTGGGCGCCGTCACTTCGCCTCGAACGTCACTCGGCTGCCGGCCTTCTTCAACTCGGCGAGCTGCGTCGTCTTCGCGGCGTCGCTGAGCGGGTTGCCCGTCAGGTAGACTCGCCAGAATGGTGCGAACCGCTTGTCTTTCTCGGCGTCCTTCTTGGCCATTTCGACCAGCGGGCCGATGTCGGCGACCTTGTTGTTGTCGAGGAACAGGTAACGCAGCTCGGTCAGCTTCGCGAGCGGCGCGATGTTGCTGATCTGGTTGCCGCGCAGGTCGAGCGACGAGACGTTGGGCAGTCCGGCCACGACCTCGATGTTCTCCAGCTCATTACCGTCCAGGTACAGCGACCACACCTTCTTCAGGTCCTTGATCGGCGCCAGGTCCTTGATCTTGTTCTTCGACAGGTAGAGCGAGTTCATGGCGGTCAGCTTCGCGAGCGGCGCCAGATCGCTGACCTGGTTCTCGGCCAGGTGCAGGTACTGGAGTCCGGTCAGTTCGGCGAGCGGCTTGACGTCGGTGATCTTGTTCTTGGCCAGGTTCAGCGACTGCAGTTTCTTGAGGTCCTTGATCGGCGCGAGGTCGGCGATCTCATTCCCTTCGAGGTCGAGCAGTGCAAGACTCACGCACTTCTCCATGCCGGCAAGGTTGGCGATCTTTTTCCCTTTCGCCTCGATCGTCGAGATGTTCTTCACGTCCTCTTCGGTCAGCGGCTGATCGTTGTCGCGTTTGGCGAACACGTATTTTCGGACGGCGGCGTCCAGGTTCTTGTCGGCGAACAGGTCGGCCGCGATCAGGTCCTGGGCCACCAATAAAAACAACGCAGCGAGCAACAGCGATTCGACGGGTGCAAATCGACGGGACATTTCTCGTCTCCTCAAACTCGGTTGTTCGGGCCAAAACTCGGTGGGCACACTCGGGTGCAACAGGCGGGTCCTTGCTCTTCCGTGCCTCTCCGTCTCCTCGGCCACCCATCTTATTGTGATCGCCGCCAGGTTTCAAATGCTGCGGTCACGGTAGTGGTACAGTTTGACCAATCGGACTGATTCTGGTCGCACCGAGCCACGAGCGTAAGCGAGTGGGTCACTGGTCGCACCGAGCCACGAGCGTAAGCGAGTGGGTCACTGGTCGCACCGAGCCACGAGCGTAAGCGAGTGGGTCACTGCGGTCTCCGCTCCCTCACGGTCGCGGCTCGGAGGCATCAACCGCTACCCATCACCGCGCGATGCCGTAGCGCTGGATCTTGCGGTCGAGCGTCGACCGTTCGATGGCCAGGATCGCGGCGGTCTGACTCTTGTTCCAGCCGGTGTGAGCGAGCGTCGCGGCGATGTGCTCGCGCTCCATGTCGTCGAGCGACAGTGGACGATACTGGCCTGCGACGGCGGGCGGCGAGCCGATGGCTGATAAGAGAATGTCGTTCTCGCGGATCTCCTCGGACGCGCCGAGCACAACCGCGCGTTCGATGACGTTTTTCAATTCGCGGACGTTACCGGGCCAATCGTAGGCCTTCAGCTTGTTCATCGCGCCCTCGCTGAACCCGCGAATGCGTCGGCCGACCTCCTGGGCCAACCGGCCCAGGAAGTGATCGGCCAGGATGGGAAGGTCGTCCTTGCGTTCGCGCAGCGGCGTCACGGCTATTTCGACGACCTGGAGCCGGAAGTACAGATCGCGGCGGAACCGGCCTTCTTGCACGGCGGCTTCAAGCGGCACATTGGTCGCCGCGACGACGCGCACGTCGACCTGAATCGACTTGCCCCCGCCCACCCGCTCGAACGGCTGGCCTTCGAGCACGCGCAGCAGCTTCGCCTGTGTGCCCGGCTTCATTTCACCGATTTCGTCGAGGAAGATCGTGCCGCGGTGCGCCGACTCGAACTTGCCGATCTTCTGTTCCGTGGCGCCGGTAAACGCCCCCCTCTCGTGGCCGAACAGTTCGCTTTCGAGCAGCGTCTCGGTGAGCGCGGCGCAGTTCAAACACACCAGCGGGCCGGCGCGGCGCGGGCTGTTCAGGTGAATCGCCCGCGCGACCAACTCCTTGCCCACGCCGCTCTCGCCGCGCACCAGCACGGTCGCATTCGTCGGCGCCACGCGGGCAATCTGGGCCTTGATCTGCTCCATCGCCCTGCCCTGGCCGATCAGTTCCGATTCGACGCGCAGGCTCTCGCGCAGCCGCAGATTCTCTTCGACCAGGCCGTCGCGCTCTTTGAGTTCCGCGACGACCAACGATAGTTGGTGGGCGACGGCCAGGACAAACTCCAGATCGTCGGCCTGCAGCGCGTGCGTGGGATCGGTCGAGTACAGGTGAATCAGGCCGATCACTCGTTCGTCGGACCGGATCGGCGCGCACACCAGGCTCTCGGCCCCGATCTCTTCGAGGCTCTGGCGGTTCTTGAGCGATCGGTCGGCGCTGACGTCGTGAGCGACCACGCCCTCGCCTTCGCGCAGCACCGTGTCTGAAATGAAATCCGAGACCTTGTGATAGGTCTGCTTGCCGCGGTAGGCGACCAGTTCGAGATCGCGCGGGCCGGCGAGCATGAGCACCGCGCCGGTGTCGGCGCGCGTGGCGTCGAGCAGTCCATCGAGCACCGTCTCGGCCAGCCGCCTCATGTCGCGCGCCGCGCCCATCGCCAGGCCCAGGCGATAGAGCTTGGTCAGTTCCGCGGCGACCTTCGGCTGCTGCAGCAGTTGGTTTTCCGATTCGGTCAGCAGCCGGCTGCGGCTGAGTCGGCTGGTGATGGTGAACCCGGCGGTTTTCTTGAACTCACCCTCGCCCGCTTCGAGTTCGTCAAGGTTCGGCGCGTCGTCGGCCGACGGCTCGGGCGGCTTGGCGGCGACGATGAACTCGGTGTCGCCCATCTGAATCACATCGCCTGCGTCGATGGCCGTGGGCTTGGAAACGGGCTGGCCGTTCACTCGCGTTCCGTTACGGCTGTCGAGGTCGCGCACCGCCCAGCCGCTCGCCTGTGGGAACACCTCGGCGTGGTTGCGACTGCACTGGTCGTCGCGCAGCACGACGCGATTGTCCGGGCTGCGACCGAGCGTCAGCTTCTGGCCCGGACTGAGCGGCCAGTGTTCCCCTCGCATTACGCCCGTTCGGGCGATCAGGTAGAGCGGCATATCGCTCACGCTCCCGCACGACTCAATTCAAAAATGGAGCGCGACCGGTACAGGCAGACGTCAAAATCCATGAAGAAGTTGACCTGCCCCAAGATCACGGGGACGGCGTCAGTCTGTGTCCAAGCAAACGCCAACCGAACCGGAGCGAACTTCGCGATAGTCCCATGAACCAACAGCACACGGGCTGGTTCGTTGGCAAGAGTGCCCGTCAGTCGTACAGACGATGTCTGCTGCTCCCACACGGCGCCAAGTCTGAGGCCGACCTGGTACGGCAGCACCTTGACCGCCGAGCCGGTGTCGAGCAGTCCCAAGACAGAGACGGACCGTTCTTGATAGCTCAACGTCATCGGTACGTAGGGCAATCGGCTGGGCTCTCCAACGCGAGAGTCCACCTCAACAAACGGAAACTGTTCAGCCCCGGACATTACGTCGCGCGCCTTTCCTGATTCAGGGCATTCAGCATGGTGGCAGCCGCATCGAACGCGCTGTAAGGCGTCCAAACGGCATAGGGCGTTTGTGGGTCGATTTCCTCCCCGCCTTCCTCTCGCGCCAACTCGGAGACCAAATACTGGACGAGGCGGAGTCTGTCCACGTGGGGCAGCAACCGTATGCTCGGCAACACTTCGGTCAAGGACATGATGATCCTCGCTGTGCAGGCACGACTGGCTGTTCAGGCCTTGATTATGTCTTTCACCGTCATCCCCGACGGGATCATGGGCAACACGTGTTCCTGATACGGCACGAGTACGTCGAGCACGTAGGGTCCGTCGTGCGCGAGCATGGCACGGATGGCGCCCGGCAGGTCTCGCTTGTCGCGCACCTGCCGCGCGGCGACGCCGAAGCCCTCGGCGATCTTGGCGAAGTTCGGGTACGGGTCGCTGATCTGAGCGCCGCCACGGCCAATCGCTTCGGGGCGGTCGATCGGGCCGAGGTAGGTATGCGCGCGAGTGCCTTCGTAGAACCGGTCCTCCCACTGCACGACCATGCCGAGGTGCTGGTTGTTGAGCAGCAGCACTTTCACCGGCAGCTTCTCGCACGCCAGCGTCGCCAGCTCCTGAATGTTCATCACGAACGACCCGTCGCCGTCGATGTCGACGACTGTCTTGTCGGGATGCGCGGCCTGGGCGCCCATTGCGGCCGGCAGACCGAACCCCATCGCGCCTAGCCCCGATGAGCTGAGGAACGTACGCGGGTGCATGAATCTGTAGTGCTGCGCCGACCACATCTGATGTTGGCCAACGCCGACCGAAACGACGATGTCCTCGCCGCGCGTCTGATCCCACAACTCGTTGATCGCGTATTGCGGCAAGATGCAGTCGTCGCGGTCGTCATAACGATACGGCTCGGCCGCACGCCACTCGTCGATCTGACTCAGCCAGTCCTTCCAGTCGCCCGGCCCGACCACTTTGATCAACTCTTGCAGCACGTGCCTGATGTTCGCGACGACTGGAATGTGAGCGTACTTGTTCTTGTGAATCTCGCTCGGGTCGACGTCTACATGGACGATGCGGCCGTGCTTGACGAACTCGCTGACCTTGCCGGTCACGCGGTCGTCGAACCGCACGCCGAAGGCGAGCAGCAGGTCGGCGTCGTTCACCGCGTAGTTGGCGTAGACCGAGCCGTGCATGCCGAGCATGTTCAGCGACAGGTAGTGCGTGGCAGGCATCGCGCCCAGACCCATCACCGTCATGGCGACGGGGATGCCCGCCTTCTCGGCGAACTCGCGCAGCTCGGCCGATGCGTTGGCCGCGATGATGCCGCCGCCCGCGTAGACGATCGGCCGCTTCGCCTGCCGGATTGCGTCGACGATGCGGCGAATGTCCTTGCTGGTCGGCTCGCGATACGGATTGTAGCCGGGCAGATCCATCGGCGGATCGAAGTCGGCGATGATCTTCTTCTCTTGCACGTCCTTCGGTACGTCAACGATCACCGGGCCGGGCCGGCCCGTCGACGCGATGTAGAACGCCTCCTTCATCACGCGCGACAGGTCCTCGATGCGCGTGACCAGATAGTGATGCTTGGTGATCGCGCGGCAGACCTCGACGATAGGCGTCTCTTGAAACGCATCGGTGCCGATCACCGGCGTCTTCACCTGGCCGGTGATGGCGACGAGCGGCACCGAGTCCATCTTGGCGTCGGCCAGCCCGGTGACCAGATTGGTTGCACCCGGTCCGCTGGTGGCGATGGCGACGCCGACCTTGCCGGTCGATCGCGCGAAGCCTTCGGCGGCGAAGATGCCGCCCTGTTCGTGGCGCGGCAGGATCGTGCGCAGCCGGTCGCGAAACTTCACCAGCGACTGATGGATCGGCATGCTCGCGCCACCCGGATACGCGAACGCAATATCGATGCCGTGGCGGATGATGCACTGCACCAGAATATCGGCGCCGGTTTGCAGGTGTTGGCTCGTTTCAACCTCCGTCAGCATCGTTGCCATGTTCAAGGATCTCGCCAGGGCTTGAGATGGGAAGATGAGCGCCGAATGGAACCGTGAGACAATTCGAGCGGCGTTCGGCCTGATCCTCCCTAGCTCCGTTACGTTAAGAGTCTAGCCGCGTGGCCATGCTGTCACAATAGTTCGACCCGTTCGGTTGCGACGAATCTGCGGGCTGGGTCAGGCGCGGTGCGAGTCGCGACGCAAGCGACCGATCAGCATGGCGACCGAGCTGCGCGGAGTCTCGGACGTGTCCAGCGCAATCAGCGGCAGCGGTTCGTCGGCGCGTGCCTGTGCCTCGCTTCGTTGCAAGTCGTGCAGGCCCGGCCACGCGTCGGATTGGGACCCACCGCGATCGATTCGCTGCGCGATGCGCGAGCGGGCGAGGCTCGCCGGGCAGTGGCACTCGACGAAGTGAATAGTAGCACCGCACCGCCGAGCCAACTCGATCGCCTGTCCGCGCCAGGCCGGGTCGCGGAACGTGCCGTCGAGCACGACCGAAACCGACTGTGCCAGCAGCTCGCGAGTGCGGTCGAGCAGCGTTTGATACGTCTGCCGAGTGAACGAGTCCGAGTAGATGCCGTGCTTGTAGTCGCCGTCCGGCTCACGTCGACCGGCGAGTTCGTGGCGGATCACGTCGGTGCGGAGCACTTCTAATCCGAGTTCGGCCGCGAGCGCGTCGGCGACGGTCGACTTGCCTGTGCCGGCGGCGCCCATCATGACGAAGAGTTGCGGACGATAGAACTCAGTGGCATAGAATCCGGCGAGCTGCAAGTAGCGGCGGGCGCTGTCGCGTGAGTGCTCGGCGGCGGCCGCAGTCTCTTGCGCCGCGCGGAGCAGCTCGACCTTGGCACGCACGCACGCTCGATACGACTTGTAGAAGCTTACCAGCCGACTCGGCGCATCGTCGCCCGTTCGCCGACGGTAGCCGTCGATCAACGACCGGCCGAGATCCGGCGCACCGAGCCGGTCGCACTCCATCGCCAGAAACGCCAGCTCGCTGGTCACGTCGGCCGCTCGAAACGGCAGCGAAAACTCGACGCAGTCGAAGACGACCGGCCGATCGGGCAACATGCACACGTGCTCGGGCCGCAGGTCGCCGTGTCCCTCGCACACGCGGCCCGCGCCGATTCGTTCGGCGAACAGCGTCGCCGACAACTTCAGGAACTGGAGCTGGCCGCAACGCACTCGTTGAAATACGGTGCGAGGCACGACCGCACGGCCGACCGAGTCGATGAGGTTCAGATTCTGACGCGCGTTCGACTCGATCGCCTCGGCCGTGGCGAACCGGTCCACGTCCGGCCCTCGCCGCGCGGAGCCGTAGAACGGCACCAGGATGTCGAGCAGCCGGTCGATGTGGCGACGCTCGGCCTCGCCGCGCCGAATCAACTGATCGAGCATTCGACCGGCCGGCAACCGCACCATCTTGACGCAGTAGTCAGCCACCTCGCCGACGCCGCCATGCTGCAGTCGACCACTCGAACTGCGTACTATCGGCACGACCCCGAGGTAGACTCCGGGCGCGAGCGGGGCATTGAGGCGGACTTCTTCGCGGCATGCGGCCCGCCGCGCCTCGATTGTGCTGTAGTCCAGAAATGGGAAACGGACTGGCTTCTTCAGCTTGTAGACAGTCGAGTCGGTGAGAAACACCTTCGAAATGTGGGTCTCGACGACCTCAACGGTGCGCGTCGGCTCGGCGTACGACCCGGCGACCGCGAGGAACGCCGACACGTCGCCGCCGCGCGGCAGGAACGCAGCGGCGCCGTGCTGCTCGATAGTAAGCGAGGCTGCATTCATGTACCTGCTCCACTCAACCTGACGGGGTCGACGTCGGTAACGTTGCCGCCTGGTTCGTCGCACGACCCTCGTTGGAATTCTACGAGCCTATTCACGAGTTGTTGCTCCCGTTCTGCGTGCCGACTTTCCCAACCGCGCAAGGGCCTCGCCCTTCTATATCCAGAGCACGACCCGAAGGATGACGATCCGGATTCGCTAGAACAGTACTCGAATGCCGGATTGAGCATGTCGCACACGTGCCAGAGTTCGTGCCGCAACCAGCGTCGCAAGTGCGGCCGGTCGAGGAACCGCTGTCGCGACAACGTGGTTCACGCTCGACGACCGAGTCGAACTCGAAACATCCAAAGAGTCCTGCCCGGTGAAAAACGGGCAGCCGCTCACGTCGAGCTCACGCGCGAAGATCTGGCGAGCGTCGCGGAACGGCTGCCTCAGCGCGTCATTCAGGATCGATTTGCGACACTCTGGTCGCTGTCAATCGACGCGCGGGTAGAGCGCACCGGCCGCCCCCCACTGAAATCAGTACAGTCCCGACTGGATCAGCTCACCGGCTCGTTCCCCGGTTATCGCGACGCGGCTTACCAGTCCGTCGTCGACTCGCTTGGCACGACGTGCGGTCTCACTTACCCGGAACTCGCCGATTTCGCTCGTCGGCCGCACATGCTTTTCGGAGGCTCATCGACCTCATCGAATCAAGCTCAACCATTGCGTGGATCGCCGTGTCCGCTTTGCCACTTCCCGACATTTCACTGGGCGGAGTTGCGGGCGCAGCGAGTGGCGCCTGTCGTGACGGCCATCCGCGCGGCCTACCCTGCGTGGGACCAGTCGCTGGGCGTCTGCGAAACTTGCTTCGACCTGTTCGGTGTTCGCTCCGGTCTGTGGGTCTAGCTGTGCCAGCGAACGCCGAGCGCCTACCTTTCCGTGGACCGGGCGCCCGACTGTGCCTTAAGCAGTTCGATGTGTCCTTGGCGCGCACAGTCGATGGATTCGGCCAGGAGTCTGGCGGATTCTTGGGGCGAGTGGAACCCGAGTGAGTTTTCGGCCGCGATGTAATCGAGCCGCCACTGCGCCTTGCGGTGCAGCGTTCGGGCGGCTAGGAGTTGCGAGTCGGCGAGCCCAGCGGCTTTGGCGGCCTCGAAGGCGCCGATCAGGTCGAGTGTGGCGTCTTCGGCGCGTGCCATCAGCGCCTTCGTGCGATCTTGGATGGTCTCGGCGCGAGCCTTAAGTTCGGCTTCCGAGAACCGATGGCAGGTCTGGCAGGCGCGGGCGACAGAATCTTCTTGAGTGCGATCATGATTTTGACCTCCAACAGGTTTCGTTCGCCACGCCGAGCTTAGAGGCAATCGTCGTGCCGCCAATGACCATCGACTCGTACTCGGCCGCGTTCCCGCCGCGAATCGCAGCCGCGGAGTGGACCACGACTGATCCGCGCTGCACAGTCCGAAACCCAGCGATGCACAGGTCCGCACACTAATCGGGCGAAGTCGCACACCCCGCGCGTGCCCGATCGCGCGCTTCAACACGTTTCGCGCCCCAGAACGGTGTTTGCAGCCAAGCTCTGGTCCGGCGCTCCGTTTGCTCAGCAATCTAATGTTGTTTTGAGGCGGTGTGAGAGGACCCAAGCTAACGCCCGTTGGGAGGCCTGCCATGAATCTCGGCGAACAGTTCAAGAAAGACGTTGCGACTGCTGGCCCGGACGACTCGATCCGCAAGGTTGCTCACGTCATGCGCGAGCGGAACGTGGGAGCGGTCGTGGTCGTGAATCACAAACAGAAGCCGTTGGGCATCGTAACGGACCGCGACGTGGCCCTGGCGGTCGCCGTAGATGAGAAAGATCCCGATACGCCCGTGAAAGAAGTTGTCACCGGCGAACTCATAACGATCGGCGAGGACGAAGGAATCTTCAACGCGACGCAATACATCATGGGATATCAGGTGCGTCGACTGCCGATCGTCGATTCGGACGGCAAGCTGGTGGGCATCATCACCATGGACGACCTGCTTGGTCTGCTCGCTCGCGAGCTCGGCAACCTGGCCGAGGGCGGCGTTCAGCCGGTCTTGCAAGAAGCAGCGCAGTGACATCGGGCGATCGTCTGGAAGCGGCGCCGTCGATTCACTCAAGCCTGAAGGAGCTTGGCCATGAAACTACCCGATCGCATTCTCGTGCCTGTGGACTTTGGGCCAAACACGGACCGCGTTGCCGACGCCGCGGGCCAACTGGCCCAAGCGTTTGGCGCCTGCATCCGGCTGCTCTATGTGATCGAAGACGTGCCGCACTTTCCGACGTCGCTCGAGTTGTTGAACGAGGGGGCCGTCGAGCGACTGGGGCGGTTGCACGAACGGCTCACCGCGAGCGGACTGCGTTGCGACGAACCGACGCGCATCGTGGGCATGCCATTCGATGCGATCGTTAAGGCGGCCGATCAGTCGGGCGCCCATCTGATCGTGCTCGGCCGAGGCGGCTCAGGCGACGCGTCTGTGCCGGCGCTCGGCACCACGACCGCTCGCGTCATGCGACGCACGGCGCACCCAGTCCTCGCCGTCGCGCCCGGCGCTGTGGCAACGATTCGCCGGATCCTCTGCCCTGTGGACGGTTCCAGTGCGTCGGCGCGCGGCCTACGCAACGCGGTTCAACTGGCACACGCCCTCAACGCCAGGCTCACGGTAATGACCGTGATCCCCGACTTCGCGCTGCACCCGGTTGTCGCTCGACGAGCGCCGAACATGCTGCGAGTCGCCTCGGAGTACGAAAGGATGGAACGCGACCTGTTTGATCAGTTCATTCGGAGCGTCGACTTCGGCGGTGTGCTGTGGGACAAGGAAGTGCACTACGGCCATCCGCCCGACGAGATCGTGCGACTCGCCGCCGATGCCAAGTACGACCTGGTCGTCATGGGATCGACCGGCCGATCGGGCCTGCCCCGCATTCTGTTGGGCAGCACGGCCGAAACGGTGGCGCGGCGAGTCGCGTGCTCGGTGCTCACCGTGAAACGCGAAGACGTACTTTCGGCACGGCTGGTCGCCGACCTCGACGAAATCAATCGGCTGCTTGCCGAAGGCGACGAGTTGGTCGAGCAGGGCAAGTATGAAGAGGCAATCGGTCGCTTCGATCAGTGCCTGCTCAAGGATCCGTACCTGCCCGCGGCCATCGAGGGACTGGCCAGCGCTCACGAACGACTCGGTCATCACAGTCAGGCGGCGGAGCTGCGCGAGCAGGCCGACCTGATCCGGCGCGAACTATGGCGCACACCGACTCACGAGCCGGCTGTGCTCGGCTAGATTATTCCACTTGGCTAAGGAGTTCCAATGGCAACGAAGTTGCCCGAAAGGCCGCCGGCCGCGCCCGTTTCGACAGCGCCGCGGGAAGCCGACTTCGAGCCGAACTTCGGCCCGCAAGACATGCTGGCCATTCGGGCGATCTTCGGCATCATGGTGGGCATCTTGACGGCGGCCCTGGCGCTGTACGCATCCATCGCGCTGGTCGCCGATTGACGTGCGGAGTCGGTATGATGGGTCCGCAATGCACACGCACCCATCAAATTGCACAGACCACCGCGCCCAGCGTCGGGCGATGCACTGGTCGCTCGGCATCGGTTTGGCGATGTTCGCCGGCAAGGGTTTGGCGTATGCACTGACCGGCTCGGCCGCGGTTCTGTCCGACGCGGCCGAGAGCGTGGTGCACATCGCCGCCGTGGCGTTTGCCGCATTCAGCCTGTGGCTATCGCAACAACCGCCCGACCGTGAACACCTCTACGGCCACGAGAAGGCTGGTTTCTTCTCGGCCGGGTTCGAGGGGGCGATGATCGTCCTGGCCGGATTGTTCATCATTCAAGAAGCCGTGCGCAAATGGCTCGGCGGCCTCGCGCTCGAGCATCTGGAGGCCGGCCTGCTGCTCGTCGTCCTCGCCACAGTCGTCAACGGAACGCTCGGACTGTATCTGGTGCATGTGGGGCGTCGCGAGCGATCGCTCATCCTGGTCGCCAACGGCAAGCATGTGCTCACCGATGGCCTCACGAGTTTGGGGGTGATCGTCGCCTTGCTGCTGGTGCGCGTGACCGGCCGCCTCGAATTCGATCCGATCCTGGCAATTGCCGTGGCCGTTCAAATCCTCTGGACCGGCGGCAAGCTGATGCGCCAGTCGTTTCGCGGCCTGATGGATGAATCGGACCCCGAGGCGGACCGCGCTCTACGCGCCGTTCTCGACGCATGGTCGACGGCTTCAGGCGGCCAGTACCACGGGTTGCGTCACCGATCGGTTGGGGATGTGCTTTGGGCCGAAGTTCACCTGCTGTTTCCAGGCAACCAGGACCTGCAAACGGCGCACGCCAACGCCACAGTCGTTGAGGACCAGATCGAGCAAGCGTTTCCTCACATTCGCGTAATGGTTACCACGCACCTGGAGCCGCTCGAACTGCACGCCGACCACCATCCCTCCGGTGGGTTGCAACACACGCCCGCGGGACCATAGCCCGTTGGATGTCCCGCGATAGGTGTACTGCTTGGAACCAACCTTTTACGCATCATCGCAATCATCGTGCCAGCGCGAATGCCGGACTCGGCGTCGCCACAAGATCGGTCGTACTCGCTGCTGTTTCCGCGAGATTGCGCGTCTTCGACGATCGGGCACGCAGCCCAAACGACTCGCGTTGCGGCGCGCGAATCCGACACACCGAGCGCGCGGGTGGTGCGGCACAAGGCCGAAACCGCACACCAAATGGAGCTATTGCTAAATGGCTTTGCGTGATTCTGGGAGTCCGCAGGGACAGTAGCCCGACGCGC
>DAIOWH010000099.1:0-23062 GCA_036758585.1 Planctomycetia bacterium | reverse complement strand
GCGTCGGGCTACTGTCCCTGCGGACTCCCAGAATCACGCAAAGCCATTTAGTCGAGCAGGCTCACCTGGGGATCGCCCAATCGCACTTCGCCGATCGGCCAACAGTCGATGCCCTTGCGAGCGAGTTGGTGGATGATGTGATCGCCGTAGTACGGGCCGACCACCAGCGCCATGCCGATGCCCATGTTGAACACGCGGTACATCTCGGCCTCGTCGATGCCGCCGAGCGATTGGAGCCACGCGAAGACCGGCGGCACGGGCCATGAGCCTTTGCGAATCACCACCTCGCAACCGGCGGGCAGGATACGCGGGACGTTCTCCACCAGGCCGCCGCCGGTGATGTGCGCGATGCCGCGGATCGCCCGCTTCACGCGGTAATGGGCCAGCACTTCTTTGATCGCGGCGACATAGATGCGAGTCGGTTCGAGCAACGCCTCGCCCGCCGTGCAACCCAGTTCGGCGATGTGACTGTCGACCCGCAGCCCTGCTGCCTCGAACACGACCTTGCGCGCGAGGCTGTATCCGTTCGAGTGCAGCCCGCTGGACGCAAGCCCGAGCACCAGGTCGCCGGGTCGCGTCGCCTCGCCGTCCACGATCTTGAACCGCTCGACCACGCCGACGCAAAAGCCGGCCATGTCGTATTCGCCGCTCTGGTAGAAGTCGGGCATGATCGCCGTCTCACCGCCGATGAGGGCGCACTCGGCCTGCCGGCACCCCTCGGCCACGCCACTGACCAACTGGCGCGTAAGCGCCGGGTTATCGCGCGACATCGCCAGGTAGTCCAGAAAAAAAAGCGGCTCGGCGCCCATGCACAAACAGTCGTTCACGGACATGGCCACCAGATCGATGCCGACCGTGTCGTGCTTGCCCATCGCGATCGCGACCTTCAGCTTCGTCCCCACGCCGTCGGTCGACGACACGAGCACCGGGTGCCGGTAGTTCCGCGCGAACAGTCGGTCGGCGAAGTCCAAACTGAACAGCCCGGCGAATCCGCCCTCGCGTTCGATCACCCGCGGCGTGAACGTTCGTCGCATCAGCGGCGGAAGCTGATCCATCGTCTGGTTGTACAGGTCCAGGTCGAGTCCGGCGTCTTTGTAGCTGAGTTTCTTGGGCATCGTGCAAGCTCGTGCGTGTCACTGACACTGATTGAGACGCGATTGTAGGCGAGTTGCAAGGCGAGGCAAGGAGTTCCGAAACTCTCCTACAGGTCAAACTCCTTTCCACCGACGATCATCTTGCCCGAGTGTTCGGTTCGCCATTTGTTAGAGATACCCATCTGGTATTTGATGGTCTGTGTGGGCGAGACGCCGAAGATACCGTGAATCTGTTCGCCCGTGGCCAGCACCAGCCCGGAGACTTCAAACTGAGGCGGCGGTGCCAGCGCGATCAGGTATCGAATGTCGCAAATGCGCGCCCGAGTGTTTTCGTTCCAGCGAGCGTCGACAACTGTCTTCGATCCGGGATGGTGATGGCCGAAGTCGATTGTGACCGATTTTCCCGTGTGGTGTTTCACTTCCAACAACTGGTGCCTTAGATCAGGGAAAAAACCGGATCCGGGCGGGTAGTGGTAGCCGAGTAGTTTGGCAACCTCGAATTCGAACCAGTGGCCTTTGGGCCGGACTTCAAGGATGCGATTGGTGTCGTCGCGGGGTGCCGCCAAGCCCATGAGCGGCTTGAGCAAGATCGCGACCTCCTGCATCGTGAAAAGTAGTCGCGGCTCAGCAGGCGCGTTGACAAGTGGGTCCCCGTCTTCGAGGTCCATCGCATGAATGCGCTGCCGCTTGGACATTGAGGCTGCCTGCAACCTATCGCGTGCCTTGCTCATGGTCGTCGTTCGTTCACCGGTTGCGCAATTCCAACGGTTGTGCGTCGAAGGCTGCCGCAACGAGCCTGTTGACCGTTTCCTCAAAGCGGCTCTGTTTCTTGGGATCCGCACATTGTTCGCCGACGAATGTCCGAACGAGCCGCACTAGTTCAGAGCCGGCCGAACTGGCTGGATCGGGAAGCGGGTACTGCGCGACGTGCTGAGTTAGATAGCGCCGCCGTCCGGAGTACAGTCGGTTATTGAACGCTAGATCGTGATAGGCGGCCATGACCCGCGAATTGGCGACGGCCAGAATGAGATAGAGCAAATCTGCGGGCTGACCCGGCCGGAGCGTGATCCAGTACGAGTCACCATTCACGATCCAGCCGGACTTGTCCAAATAGAAGCGCGGTTCCGGGCTGATGTCGGGGCAAACGATTCTCGGTGTGCTCCAGACGTTCGGATCCTGTGGCACCCAGATTTCATACCACCTTCGCCCGGCTTGGATGACATATTCGCGCGCTTCGAGTTCGTGACGGTGGCTCTCCAAGTATCGCTTCGCGCGGGGAAAACGGCGAAGGTCAACCGGCTGCCGCTGGCCGCTCACCACCTCGTGCGGGTAGAGAACCGTGTACCTTGGCGGCTGCGTGGAGTCGGCGAACCAGCGGCGGGCGTCTTCATGCGTTCGCAATGGGTGCAGGAGTTCAGGTTCCGGATGCAGATTCGCCGGGAGCGATTCCCAGTCGGATCGGATGAAAACTCGGTCGGCGGTCGTCTTGACTCCGACGCGAACCGCGGCGAAGTCCTGAATGACGCCGACGGCCTTTTGCTTGATTCCCTGCATCCAGCCCGAATCGCGGTCCGTCAGCATGTTCCACGGCTGTTTCCCGCTGGGCGGAACTCGACACTGGCCAACCGAGACGTCGAAGACGCCGGTTGGAACTCGAAATGTCCCGTTCGTTTCAGCGTCAAGCAATTCGAACACTGATTCTCTCCGTTCGTGACAGACCGATTCATCTGCCTGGTCGGAGCTGTAGACTCTCACGAATCGTGTAAGGGGAACGCGCGACGGGCGGGCACCCGCCAAACGGCGGCCAATGAAGATCGCCGGTAGCACCGCGGCCTCGAACAACTTCGTATCGCCCAAGTCGATGATCTCCAGCGCGTCATACTGTCCAGACAGGTAGCCTCGGACCGCGGCGCCGGCCTGCGTGCATAGGAATCGGTTGGACGTGATGACGCCGATCACTCCGCCGGCAGCCAACGACTCGGTCGCCGCGATTAGAAACGGATGATATAGATCAACGCGGCCCGTCAGACCAAACGACGCTGCCAGTTCCTGGGCCTTCTTCGCGCCCACGACTTGCGTGCGAACATAGGGCGGATTCGCGATCACGACGTCGAACGGCTCTTGGAGCAACAGTGGCACTTCCGCCCGGGTCCAAAGCCCAGGCGGCTCCCTACGAGCGGCTGCCGACTCCAGGAAATCGCCGTGCAACACATCGACGGAATCGACTTGGCACGCGGCCAGCCGAAGCCTGGCCTCCTGACACGTCGCACCGTCGGTTTCAACTCCGACGAGTTCCAGCCGGTGCCGTATTCCTTCTGCCTGCTGCGCCAACGCTGCAAGGAGTTCGCCGTCGCCGCAGGCGGGGTCGAGAACGCGTAGAGTTTCCGGGTGTCCAGTTCCCAGGTGACCGATCAACCGTGCCGCCAGAAAGCGCGCGAGCTCCGGCGGAGTGAAATGCGCTCCGCGTTGCTTGCGAGTACTGACGCGGGCAGTCTTCATCTCGTCGATCCACTCCGTCGAAAGTGCTTGTCCGCAAAGTCCATGAACCGCTGCCAGTCGTATTCGGTCACGTCGTGCTTGCCGGTCCGGATGTGGTAGCCGATGCGACCCATCACCGGCTGATCGACGGCCGGCATTTCCTTGGCGGGCAGACCTTCGGTTCCGACCAGGCGATAAACCGGGTCGGCGTGTTTCGCCGCCAGGAACTCGCCGCGCGGGTCGGCCCATTGGTCCTCGACGGCGCTGGCGACGTACACCGGCCGCGGCGCGATCGCGGCGATCAGCATGTGCTGGTCCACGGGCAAGGCCGCTTCGTTGTCGCTGTACTTCTTGAAGTTGCCGCAGAACCAGTGCGGGAACGATGTGTTCAGTCGCTTCACCGTCTCGCCGAAGATGCGTTTCGACAGTGCCGCGCCGCCCGCTCCCGAGTTGTTCGAGATCACGATCGCAAACCGCTCGTCGGCCGCGCCGGCCCAGAGCGACGTCTTGCCCAGCCGCGAGTGGCCGTGTACGAACACGCGACGTGCGTCGATCGCCGGGTCGGTTTCCAGGTAATCGAGCGCACGGCTCAGGCCCCAGGCCCACGCGGCGATCGTGCCCCATTCGTCCGCCACCGGCTCGGCCTGATCCGGCTTGTAAAACGCGGCGTGCACGCCATTCTTGAAGCCGTCGTGAAAGTCCGGATCGATGTCGCCGCAGTAGATTGTCGCGGTGCCGTAGCCGCGCTCGATCACCTTTTCAACCTGCCAGCGACTGGCGCTGGTGCCGCGCGATCGCTCGGTCGCGCGGTGATCGACGATGAACGCCGCTTTGTCGTCGGGCATCCACGCCGTCGACAGCGTGATTCCCGGGTCGGAGTGAATCGTGTGGTTGCCGCGGAAGTTCAGCCCCAGAAACGTCTGCACTGGCCCCTTCGCGGCGGCCGGCGTGTAGATCAGTATGTCCATCTTCGGACCGTCGGACTTGCCGGTGAAGTAGACGGCGACCTCCTTGCGAACCGCTTTGCCGCCGAGCGCCTGCGAATCGATCGACTTGGTTTCGAATCGCATCGACGCGGGTCGGCCGGGGCTGCGGCCGTACACCTCGCGAGCAAACGTGTCGATGATCTCCGGTCGTCGACGCTTGAACCAAGTGTCGGCGTCGTCGACCGTCTGGCCGCTCGCCTGCACCAGTGGGTTAGGCAGCGTGTACGCCGGCACCTTAGCCTCGTCGTAGTTTGTCTCGCCTTGTTGGCCACGGGCGAGCGTTGCCAATACGGCGAACAACGCAAGCGGCGTGCAGCGGATGACAACTCGCATGGTATGGCCCTCGCGGTCCGTGTGAGTCGCAGCAGCGGCAAGTGTTGTAACCTCCACGATTCGGCTGTGCAATTCGTGCGAAGTGACTGACTCGCCTTTCGTCTTCACCTTGTCGCGTTTTCTGGGTTTCGGCAAGATGCCGCTCTCATTTCGGCCGGGTTGTTCACGGGGGCAGAGATGTACTGGACCAGTCCGCTGGTTGCCCGGGCGGTGACGCTCGGTTTGGTCGATCCGCGACGGCTGGGGCGGCTGGCCCGCCGCGTGCAGCGACTCGCTCCGGACGCCGCGTCGAGCGACGTCATCTGGGCCGACGAGTTGGCGCGTACCCGGTCGATCACTCGCTATCAGGCACGAGCACTTCTGCAATCCGCCCAGGCGCACTCGGCTGTTGGGCATGCTTTCCAGCCTGCCAGTACCGGATTGGAAATGGCGGCTGGCTTGAAAGCCTGCCCCACGGCGAACGCCGACGCATCGTCGTGCGACGACCTTCCCCTGCAGATTGGCCCGTACGTCGTGTTTGACTGCGTGGGTCGCAGCGATCTGGGTGCGACGTATCGTTGCCGGCTGCCGGGTGGGCGCGAAGAGGCCGCGGTCAAGTTGCTGCACGCCGGTTGGGTGCGGGACCTGTCGCCGCGCGAGCGGATCGCCTCAGAAATCTCGGCCTGGGCGGCTCTCGGCGACGTGCGCGCCAAGAGCGGCGAGGTGCTCGACGTCGCAGGCGGGTCGCTCGCGATCGTAAGTCGATGGGCGCATGGGCGCGCTCTATCCGCGATCTTGGGCGCCGGCCGGCGGCCAGCGCTCGACGAAGCCGTTCGTATCGTCGCCGACCTGATCCGTGTGCTCGCCGCCGCCGACGCTCGCGGTCTGGTTCATGGCGACCTCAAGTTCACGAACCTGATCGTGGACGCGCGAGGCGGATTGGTCGTCGCCGATGGCGGCGTACGCCGATCGATTGCCCAGGCCGCCGGCACCGCCGCACGCAACTTGCCGCCCGATCGCTACGACTACACCGCCCCGGAGATCGGCCTGGACGCGCGCGAACCCGACGCGGCGAGCGACATTTACGCGGTCGGCTGTCTGCTCTATCACTTGGTCACGGGTCGGCCTCCATTCCGGGGCGGCGACGCGCAGCGCAAGTGTGCCGCGCACCGGGCCGGTCATCTGATTGAACCGCGCCGGCTCGGCATCGAAGTAGAGCCTTCGACTCGTCTGCTGCTCGAAGCTACGTTGCAGGCCGACCGCTCGCGTCGTGCTGCGTCGTACAACGACTTGCTCGGCCTGCTCGTGCCGCTGCGGCAGCGGGCCGCGCGCTGGCCGGGTCGAGCGTTTCGATTGAGCGGTCTTGGCCCGAGCGAATCGGGGTTCGTCATGCGAGCCGCCTCAATGAGCACCGGGCCGCTCGGAACAGCGCGTCGCAGGTGGCGCACTCTGCTCGGCGTCGCGGCGGCGTCGGTCGTGCTGGCGACGTTGATGGCGGGGACCGAGCGTCTGGCGCCGCTGCTGTTTGTTCCACCGTCGCCTCGCACGGCGCCCGTGGGGCGGGCTTCCACCCCGCCCGCCAGTTCTCTGTCCGACATGGGCAGGCTGGAAGCCCGCCCCACGGCTGACGATGAAGTCGTCACGTCAATCTGGAGCGCGAGCGACGAATTGCGGCGGGCGTACGATGCCGCGGCGCCGCACGGAACGATTACGCTCCAGTCGCCCGGCCCGTTCCTGCTCGACGCCATCGAGATTCGCAAGCCGATCACGCTGCGCGGCGGCGACGGCGTCCGACCGCTGTTCTTAGGCGGGCCGGGTGCGGCGCTCCGAGTCGCGGCAGATGGCGTGTGCCTGGAGAATCTGCACTTTGTCCGAGTCGCTTCGTCGGTCCCTGGGCAAACGCGACACGACTCAACCGCCCTGGTCGAAATCGACGGCGACAACAACTCGATCGTCGCCTGTTCCTGGCACGTGCTCGACGCCGACGGGGTGCCGGAAAAGGAGCCGGAAAAGGGGACAGGTCCAATTTGTGCGAAGCACCCTCCGGGCCGTTCCGGCAAATTGGACCTGTCCCCTTTTCCGGCACCCCCGTTTTCCGGCGTCGCGGCGATTCGGTGGAGTCGAACATCGCGTCGCGACGCCACTACGAGCCTGCTCGAACTAAAGCACGCGACGTTATCGGGCGTCGATGCCGGCGTCGCGCCGGTGGGCGACGGCGCGATGCGTTTGGTATTCGAGAACTGCGTGTACCGCGGCTCGGGCGCGCTCGTCCGCTCGGCCAGCTCGGCGGGTGCGGCGTTCGAGTCGATCGAGCTTCACTTCACTCGCGTGACGGTCGGCGGCGCGGGGTTGGTTCGTCATCAGTTTCCTCACCCGCTCGACGACGCGCTGCCGCTGCGCATCGTCGCCGAACACTGCCTTATTGTTCCGAACGACCGCGATCAGCCAATCCTGGCGGTTCAGTACGCTGCGCAGCCGGTGATGCTGATACCGAAGGTGTCGTGGTCGGGCCTGAGCACAATCTGCCCGGCCGACGCCACCACGCTCCAAGTCGATCGCGGGCCCGACGCGAGTCCTTGGCGAGCCGCCGACGTCGCCGCCTGGAACGCCTACTGGGGCAGTCATCCGACGGGCCTGGTCGGCGCGCCGCTCGACTTTGGCGGCGCGAGCCATGACCTCTCACTGCCGGCGGGGTTGCCCACACACTCCGCCGCTGTCGGCGCCGACCACACCCAGCTCGCCCTGCCGCCGCGTGTCGCCCTCGAGCAACTGCCTTTGCTCATGAAACGACTGTAGCCGCGACAGGGGCACAGTGTTTTTCTCGCGCCCCAGTTTGGGGTGGCCGGTGTATTTATAGGTAGAGGACACGTCGAAGGGGCCGCAAGGGGCGCGACGGCAAGACAGGGAGCCGTTGCACCAGCGAACCGTATCTCGGCTCATTTCCGCCGACCCAATTCTTCATCAACGGGGGATGCCATGCGCGCTTTGAACGGCCTGCTGCGTCGCCTGACCGGTCATCGAGACTCGTGGAGCAACACCTCGCTCAAGTCACAACAGGTCCGGAAGGTCGTGCGGCCGAAACGAACTTCGTTCGAGGCGCTGGAGGAGCGGTACCTGCTCAGCGACTGCGTTGCGCCCAGCGCCGATTCGCTTGACCAGACGGCCGTCGACGCCTACAACGCCTGCCTGGCCGCAGAGACGAACGCCACGCCGACGCCCATCGAGGATGTGGCAATAACGGCGGCCACGGGCGATACACTGGCCGGCAACGTCGCTGACGGCGAGGCCAACACCGGCGTTTTGACCACCGAGACGACGACGTTCGCCATGGGAGGCTCCGTGCCGGAGGCCGGCTTCATCGTGTTTGCCGACGACACGGGCGACGACCTAGGGGCCGACGCACAGTCGCTGGCGGTCACTGGCTTCAGCATCGACTCGGCGGGCACGCTGCGCGTCGACCGGCCGGTGTACGCCACCGCCACCGAGTCCACCGCGGGCAGTGAATCGGCCGGCGGCGATACAAGCGGCATGACGAGCACAGACATGTCCACGCTATCGACCAGTACGACCACCGACGGCGGATCGACCGACCCTGCGGCGGCCACGGCGGACGGGGCCGCCACGGCGCCGCCCACGAGCACCACTCCCGCACCCACGCCGCCCACCAGTTTCACGATCGACATCAGCAACTGCACCAGCGGCAGCCGTCACGAAACGACCACCGCGGACGACGGCAGCACCACCGTGACCGACGAGAGTTGGTCGTACTGCTACAGCTTCCACGCCACCTACGACTACGCATCGGGCAGCATCACGGTCGATGCCACGACGAACAGCTCGCACGACCTCACGATCACCTACACCGGATCGAGTCGCACGTACACGTCGATTACCGGGTCGGATTACGACTTTGAGTTGCACGTGTCGGGCAACATTTCGGGCGGCTCGTTCGCTGGGACGTTCAGCCTCGACGTGAGCGCGTCGAACAACTCGGAGTGGCACGAGACTGAGACGCTGAGCGGCGGCACGAGCGGCGTCTACATGCTCGACGCCACGTCGAACTCGGACTTTACTCTGTACCTGGCGCGGACGGCGTCGGGCCGAGATTTCGAGTTGACGGGGGGCTATGACTTCACCTGGAACGAGTCGCTGGTGCTCAGCGGCGACGTGTCGGGTGCCTACACGCTCGACGTGACCGATGACGCCAGCGTAAGCATCGACGCGCATTGGGGCGGCAGTTCGGGCGACACGCTGGACATCCTGGCGTCGGCCAGTTTCACCTGGAACGAAAGCGCCAACTTCAGCGACGCGGGCGGCGTCTGGAGCTTTTCGCTGAACGAGAGCGCGTCGGCCAGTCTCGTTGTGATCTCGACGAGCGGAACCGGCAGCGACTTGTTGATGGTCTCGGAATCCGCGTCATACTCCGTGACCCTGCACGACCACGCCACGTTCAGCGGCGACGTGTCGGGCAACTACACGGTCGACGTTTCACTCTCGGGGAACTACTCGTTCAGCGTCATCGACTTCGGGGTCTTCAGCCTGAGTGCTTCGGCATCGGGAAGCTACTCGGTGTTTGTGGATGCGCACGTGACGGACGCGACCGGCTCAGACAACCTGACGTTGAACGCCAGTGGATCGGCCAGTTTCAGTCTGACGATGGGCGGCACAAGCGGCAGCGGCGGCTCGGGGTCGTTCTCGCTCAGTGACAATTCCAGCGGCACGTATGCGCTGCACATGGACGGGAGCTTCGCGGACGGGAGCGTGTCGGGCAGCTTCACGGCCGATGCGAGCGGCTCGTCTTCACACAACTACACGGAATCGGGCAGTTATTCATCGGCGGGCGTTTCCGCAACCTATTCCGAGAACACGACGCGCTCGAGCAGCACCTCGTTTCACGGCACGGTGAGTGATGGCACCTGCACGCTGACGGTGGACGAATCGAGTACCGCAAGCTTCACCTATTCGGGGAGCGGCAATCTGGACGGAACCGGCGTGACGATCAGTCAGACCGACACATCAACATCGAGCTACTCCGAGACGCTGACGTGTGCGAGTACCGCTAGTGCTAACAGTTGTTCGGGAGACCCGGCGGACTCCTCATGTTCGACCTCGGCTGCGGCACAGGACACAATTGGCCCGTGGAAGCCGAGTTGGTGGGAGAAGGTGAAAGGCGGGTGGTACGAAGCCAAGGCGTTCGTCCTTGGCGTGGGAGACAGGAACGAGGGATACGCGATGCTGAAGGCCAGGGCGCAGGCTCGCGCCAAGGGTTACGCTCCCCAGTTGCAGGCCGACAGGACGAATACTTTCATCCTGACAATTGTTACCGTGGCCGTTCCGATGATTGGCATCGCTGGTCTTGCTGGCGCAGGTGCCTCGGTAGGAGCCGCGGGTACCGGTGCCGCAGTGGAGGCATTTGGCGGAACGGCAGCGTTCGGAAGGGCCATTGGTTGGGGTATTGGTGCCCGTGCGGCCGCCGCAAGAGCGAGCAGTATCACCCTCGCAGAGATTCGAGCTGCGGGTATTACGCTGCCCATCGCAATTCACTGGAGGAATTTCTACCAAGCTGCTGTTGACGCTGGAAGAGGAGGAGCGACTGCAGTCGAACGACTTCGGCTGATGGAGCGCGTGATTGAACTACTGGGAGGCTAGGATGGATATCAAGCGAGATCATCGATCGGTTGTAGAGTTGACGAACTGCACAACTCAACCGCTCCGAGTCTGGATCGAACCTTGGGCGGAAGACCTGATTCTCGGTTCAAACCAAACGTGGCACGTTGTCTGCGACTCTCCCAAACCGGAACCAATCCCCATCGAAATACACACTGATTGTGTCGTGGTTCACGGTCTCAGCCAGTCGCTGGTTCGAGTCCTTTGTGACGGAGAACTTGTGTGGGAATGCTACCTGCCGTCGCCCTAGGGCCCGTTATCGGCGGTTTCCTGGGACTACTCGGGGCTAGTCTTGTTGTGGCAGTGGACCCATTCTCGCAATGGTGGAGCAAGAGAGCGCGTGAATCGGAGGATAGCGATGCTTCGAGGAAGTAGGCTGTCAACGATCCTGCTGACCACTTTCGTCATGGCGGGATGCGCCACAGTCTTCTTACAGAATCGCAAGGCGGCGCTCACTGATGCGGAAACCCAAGCCTCCCTTGGGATTCTCGCCGAGTTTCACGTGGATTACGTCCAAGACCCAATCCGCTATCAGGCGGAACTGGGTCGCCTAGCAAAAGAGCATGCACAGATGCTAGTCATCGACAGATTCCTCGCGGACGTGGAAGCAGCCGTGGCCACGCAGCACGAAAGGAGAAATGCTCCGCCGTCGCAGTGAGCAGAATGGTGGGCAAGGTTGGGGAGGGTTGGGGAGGCCATTTCGCTCCCCCGCGACACGGGGTCCATGGAATCCAGTCATTCGCCGAGCAGCGTCCGGAGCCGACGGCGGACTTTGTGCCAGCGGTGCTTCAAGGCGTCCGGTGATAAGAGCGCCAGCGACGCCAAGCTGGCGTCGGCCGCCACGCTTCGCGAGCGAGAGAAAGAGCTGGCCGACGAGCGGGCCGCGCTTGAAACGCACAGGCACCTGGAGTCGAACAAGCGCGAAGAGTGGCTGAGGAGCGAGGCCAAGGAGGATCGCGCGCACGAAGACCAGTTCCGCAAGGAGGTCGCCGCCGCGCACGAGGACCCCGACACCTACGCGCCCGGCCAAGTCGAATCGGTCGACCCCGTGACGCAGGTTTCTATCAGCGTCATTGGCGAAGGGCTAATTCAGCTTCGCGGTCCGATCCGCGGCATCAACAAGATTCGCACCATGATCCACCAGATCGACACGCCGGTCGGCCAGGTGAAGGTGGGTATCTTCACCGTGCAAGTCAACGGCGAGCGGGGCGAACGCATGGAACGGGTCGCTCAGCGCATCGAGGGGCACATCGACCTGTCTCGGTTCCTCACCTCGCAGTCCATGATGCTGTTGCGTCGCGCGGTGCAAGAAGTCGCGAGCCAGGTCGCGCGCGAGGCCGAGTACGGCGGGCACTACCAACTCGATCGCGACCGCAAGTACCTCTACGCCTTCTTCGGCCGCGACTTTGTGGACGAACTGTACGCGATGGACTCGGAGTTTCTGCGCAGCGGCAACAAGCTGCTTGCGCTGCACTCGATGGACACCGTCAGCCGCTCGAGCGCGCTGTTCATCATGGCCCTGGCCAAAAACGACGTGCGGCAACGCGTCTTGAACCGATTCATCGAGCTGGTGCGGTGCGAGATGCCACAGGCCGAGTACGACTTCCGCAAGGCGAGCAAGATCATGCCGCACCACATGAACTCGCTGCGCGAGATATCGCGGCACGTTTGCGAGGTCTACCACTTCCGCTCGCTGCGCGGCATGTACGACGTACCGCTCGACGACGACCTCATGACCCCGATGCAGCGCGAGTTCGTTCGGCTGGCCCAGATATTCAAGTCGCAGATGGTCGCCGAAGCCGAACTGAAACAGCGAGTCATCGAGCGGGCCTTGATCGAAGACCGAGCCAACGAAGAGCAGGAGCGGTTCGACGCACTGATCCCGGTGCGCAAGCGGGCCATCGCCAACCTGCGAGAGAGCCACACTCGGTTGTTAGACTCAGGCAACAGGGCCGAAACCGCCCTGGCGGAACTTCAGGCGGCTATCGATTGGCTCACGGCGGCAACGGGGAGTGGAAAGAACGTGACACACGCCGTCTTGCTGGGGCAGGTCGTGCTGAATCCAAACAAGAAGGTTGGCCCCGAGGGGCCGCCGTCGGTCCCACAGGAACCCGCTCACGCAATGATCGAGCAGAAGTACTCCGGCATTCGGCAGCAGTTGCTCGACGATAAGAACAAGGGCAAGGACCTGCGACTCGATCTGGACGGCGGCGTGCAGTTTCTGGGGAAAGGCGGCGATGAGAATGCCGACACCTGGACGCTGGTGATTCCGGGGCTTGCCAAGGACATCGATCTGATGCGGCAGGCGTTCGACAGAATCCAGGCGCTGGCAGTGTTGCCTGAATCGGAGGTCGTATCCGAGGGCGTGAGGCTGGCCCGCGAGTTGAGTGCGTCTCCCCGCCTGCGACTGAACCAGATCAAGAGAGCGGACGTGGCGAAGCATGAAGAGATCCGGCGCCTCATGATAGGCTACACAGACGAGGGCCGGCGGGTGGTGGGGGCGTTGGAGTTGTTTGAATCGGCGCTGGCCCATCTCGAGGCCGTCCGCGCCGCGGCCATTGCGCTGAAACGGGCTGTAGAGGCGTTGACGCCCACTTGGACTGAAGTCGAGGATTCGTACCAGCGCCTGCTCGCAGCATTGCCCGACGTTCCGGGCGAAATGCGCAGCCGGATTCGCCGCGCGGCCGATGAAACATATCGCGCCGCAAGCGAAACCCAACAGGCCAAGACGAGCATCGAACGCGCGGAAGCAGCGATCAAGGCGTTCCGCCAGCGGCTCGACCACCGCAAGCTGCTCGATCATCTGATCGACGAGCACGAGGACAAGTACATCGAGCTGCTCGAAGGGACGCGGGCGCACATCGCGGCCGTGGACAATCATCTGAAGCGGCTGGCCATCGCACTCGAAGACGATTTCAAGGTGCAGTTCTACGACCCGGCGTTCTCCGAGGTGCGCAAGGCGGCTTGGGAGTGGGACGTGAATCTGGGCCAGGTGGAACGCACGACCATCCTGACCAACAACCGCGCGTTCGCGAAGGTCACGCCCCAGGCGACAATGGAGTTCGACCTGCCGAAGCGCGACATTCTGATTCAAGAGGCGATGAAGGGGGCCAAGGCAATGGTCGAGGATTTCGGCGGCCTGCTGCAGGACCCGACGTTCCTGGCCGCGACGCAGCTCATGAGCGGCTCGCCGACTGCATCGGTCGGTTGACGTGCTTTGCGCCACCACCTCCAAACGAATGAAACTCTACAAGCTGCAAGACCGCGTCGCTGACGAGTTGCCGGGCGACGATCGCGACACGGTGCGGACCTTGGCCGACGATCTGGCGCGCTACGAGCCAACCAATTTCGACTACAACCGCGATTCGGGCTTCGTCAAGTTCCTGGGCGAATGCCGCTAGTCCGCGGGGAGCCGTGTGCTAGCGATCGCAGGCAACTATTGAAACTTGGTGCCGCCCAATTCCTCTTCTTCGGGTCCTTCCTTGCGTTCGATGCTCTTGAGTTTTACCTTGCGCAGCGGGCGAGCGACTGCTTTGTTGTGGCGACGTACTGACTGCAGTGTGCTCTGGACGTGCGAATCGCCGCTAACTCGCTCGAACTCGCCGGTCCACTTGGTGAAGCGCGGGCCCTGCTCGGCGTGCAAGAAGGAGTCGTTCGGTCGAAACAACACCCAGAACACCCAATCCACACTGCCGCTGTGCTTGAACTTCGCGCGGACCAACGACAGCGCGTCGAGATCGGACTTGGCCTTGAGCGGCTCGCCCTTCATGGTCGTGCCGTCCTTCGACTGCTCACGCCATACAAGCGCGTAACTCTTGCCACCACCAAACAAGCTCTTTAGGCCAGCCAGAAGCGACATGGAACAGGTCCCTCACGTTTTCGGGGAACTGCCCGTTTCTGTTCGGTGGCAGCATACCAGGAATCCTGCGGCTGTCCACAGGACGCCGCCGTGACGGTCGGCCGCAGATGGGCGGCGACCGTCACTTCGCTGCGGCTGTAGCGCCCGTATCCGGCGCCAACTTCAGCAGAATGCTCCGGGCCGCGTGTTCGGTGTTCTTGCCCTCGCGGCGGGCGAGCACCACGAACGGGTGCGAGGTTGGCTCGGCCCACGGTTCGCTGTAGAGCACGATCGTGCGCTGTGTCTCGCGCTCGGTGATCAAGATGCCGTTCAGGCCGATGTCGAGCACGCGCGTGCCGTGCGGCAGTCCACGGACCTCGATCGGCACGCGGCCCTTGAAGTCGTTGCGGCGCTCGATCTTCACGGTCAGCCTGGCCTGGCGGCCCGGCTGGATCGTCACCTCGGTCTGCTCAACCGTGGTGACGATGTCGCCCGGCTCCACCGCGCTCGGCAACTCGCCGGCGACCTCGTGGCTGACCTCCTTGCCGTCGATCGTCGCTTTGGCCACGAGCTTCAGTCGAGGGGCGTCCTTTGGCGGCGACGCAGCCGATGGCTCGGCGTATAGCGCCAACGCCGTGCTCAGCTCGCCAGCCGGAATCGTGGTCGCCGGGGCAGTGAAGCCAGCCGGCAGGTTTTCGAGTGCGACGGCGATCACACCGTCGAACCCATCGAACCGATCGCACGACACCGACACCGGCGTCGCGCCACCCTTCCACACCTGCGGCGAACCAGGGCTAAACGACACGGCGAAGTCCGGCCGCGGCGGACGCACGTTCAGTCGATACGCGTAACCGAAGCCGCCGTGTCCGCGCACGTCGCGAATCCGTACCAAGTATTCGCCGTCGGCCGGCGGATCGAAGAACACGCGCGAGTCCTTGTCGTACAGCGGGCCGCCGTCGTCGTTCTGGTAGAGCATCGTGAAGATCGGCATGCCATTCGGCGGGAACTGCGTGAACGGCGGGTGAATGCCGACCTTGTAGATCGGCGTTCCCGCGCTCACCTGGGTCGGCGTCGTGCCGAGATAGCCGACCCGCTGACCACGCACATCGAAGAACCGGCAGTCGTCGTCCGGGTTCTTGGGCAGCGCCTGGATGCGCAGGAGCTGGTCGCCGATCATCACGTAATCGTTCACTGCCAGTTCGCTCCACGATTCGATGCGGATGCCGACGCCGGCCGAATCGTGATCGCGAAAGACAGTGTAAGTTTGCGCCAAGCACCGCAGCGTCGCCTGGGGCACCGGCCGGCCGGCCGAGTCGAGCACCTCGACGAACGAATCGAGCGGCGAACCGAGCCGCCGTGCGTTCACGTCCAGGATCAGCCGCTCCCCTTTCTTCGCCGAAAAGCGGAACACGTCGACGTCGCCGGGCCGCTCGATGCGTCCGTTGATCGTCACGGGCGTCGCCGCCGCGTTCGCGCCGGCCGGCTCATCGTTGGCCCCCTGCTCGGTTACCTCGGCAAACTCGCCGACGACTAGGCTCTTCGAGTTGAGTGGCGAGCCAACAGCGCCGGCCGGCTGGTCCGCCAGTTTCACCGCCGCTTCGACGCGCGAACCTAGCTCGGCGGTCTCGGCCGCCCTTACCTTCACCGTCTTGACGCCGCCCAGGTTCACGCCGCGCACCTCGACGTCGATCTCCGACCCGCGGGCCAGCCCGAGCGGGAACACGTCGGTGATCACCGGCATGTCGCCCACGTTCAACCGATAGAACATCTCGCCCGATCCGCGATAGTCGATGTCGCGCACGCGCAGCGCGTACGACCCCGCCTCGTCGAACGTGTGGGCCAGCAGCCCGCCGCGCACCTCCGCGAGCAGCGTCCCGTTCGGTCCCCAGAGCGTGAGCGCCGGTTCGAGTTTGGACCCGATCGCACTTGCGACGACTTCAAACGCCAGTTGCTGACCCGGCTGAGCGTCGAACCGAAAGACGTCGCCGTCGCCCGCGCGGTCGATCGTGCCGGTTATCGTCGCGGGCACGGCGACTGGCTGCGCGGCCGCCTGCGATTCGTTCGGACCGCTCTCGGCCAGTTCAGGAAACGCTGTGACGGCGAACGGCAACTCCGCCGTGTTGCCCTGCGGTGCATGAACGGCGACTCTCAGCACGCCGGCCGGCACGTCGGCGGGAATGGTCACTTCGGCGCGGGCGCGGTTGGCGCCCTTCGCCGTCTCGTCGTCGGAGATCAGCTTCGCGGCGATCGAGCTGGCCGCGGGCGATCCGGAGAACACGACGGCCGTCGCGCCATTCAGGTTCTTGCCGTCGAGCACGAGTCGAACAGTCGTGCCGCGTCGGCCGCCGCGCGGACTGAGCGACGCGAGCGACGCCGGTTCGGGCTTGGGCGCGGGTGTGGCGGCGGCGACCGCGATCGGGTCGCGCAGCTTCTGGCCGCTCGATGCGTCGAACAAGTTCACCACGCCGTCATAGCGACCTACGGCCAACCGCTTGCCGTCAGCGCTGACGGCCAGTGCGAGCGGCGTTTCGGGCAGCTTCTCGAAGTGCTGCCGCTCGACCATCTGCGCCGCATCCCACGCCTTCACGGTCCGGTCTTCACTGAGCGAATAGAGCGTCTTCGAGTCGGCGGCGTAGACGAGTCGCGAGATCGCGGCGTCGTGGGCGAACGTCGAGTGCACCAGCTTGCCGCCCGCGTCCGACGCCTCCCAAACGCGGATGCTCTTGTCGACGCCCGCGCCGGCCAGGTACTTGCCGTCGCCGCTCCAGGCGAGTGCGTAGATCCAGTCGGTCGGCTCGCTGAGCGTGTACAGACGCCGACCGCTGACGACCTCCCACACCTTCACGGCCCGGTCGGCCGCGCCCGATGCGAGCAGTTTCGCGTCGGGACTGAACGCGACGCCGTACACTGCGTCGCTGTGATCGCGCAGCGTCGACACCTCGCCGCCCGACTCGGCGTTCCAGAGTTTGACCGTTCGGTCGTAGCTGCACGTGGCGAGCAGCTTGCCGTCGCCGCCGAAGTCCATGGCGTGAACGAGATCGGCGTGCGCGGCGATCGACTTGTACGGTTTCAAGTCGGCGGGGATCGGCAGCGGGGTCGGCACGTTGTACAGGTGCACCTCGCCGTGCTGGCCGGACGCCCCTGCCGCCACGGCCAATCGCCCGCCGTCGCGGCTCATTGCCAGCGCCGTCACCGGATCGGCCGCCGCGGTCAACTTGCCGAAGAACGTGCCGTCGGCCGGATTCAGCAGCACGACTTCCTTGTACGCGGCGACGGCCACGAACCGCCCGTCGGGGCTGAACACGGCCGCCGCGATTCTCGGCGGCGCGGCAGCGCGCGGCTTGATCGCCGGCAGCGCGGGCCTGGCTGCTGTCGCCTCGGCGCCGGCGGCGTCGTTCTTGGCCCCGGCCGCGACCCACGCGCGCACGAGTGCAATCTCTTCCGGCTTCGGCTGCGCCGCCGGCTTGGGCGGCATCTTCGGCTTGGCTTTGCCTTCGATCGCCAGCACCAACCGGCTCTCGTCCGGCTTGCCCGGCACAATCTCAACGCCCAAGTCGCCACCCTTCGTCAATGTCTCAAACGACTCCACAACCAGCCCACCCTCCGCTTCATCGTCGTTGTGGCACTCGGCGCAGTACTTGGCCAGAAACGGTTTGATCTGCTTCGAGAAACTCGGCCCATCGTCGGCCACGACGACTCCCGCGACCAGTAACGCGGCGAGGAGCGTTCCCATAGAGGTGTTCATAGTGTGCTCACATTCCTCGACGCCGATCATCAATGATTGAACAGAAACTCGCGGTCGGTCATCACGGCCCAGAACAGGTCCTGCAGCGTCTGGCGACGCGAGTCTAGCGACGTCTTTTCGTCGGCGGCCGGCGCCGTTGCGGACTCGGCGAGCACGGCGCGGAGTTTCTGGTGCTCGGCGTCGGACGGCCGGCGGGCGAGCGCGAGCAGGAATACGCGGTTGATCGCGTCGTCGTCGGAGATCTTGTCCGTCAGCCATTGCTCGACGCGCGAGTTGGCCGCGCGCAGCTTGTCGTTCAGCGTGTTGCCGTTGTTCAGGTGCAGGGCCTGCGTGACGCTCGAATCGGCCTGGCGCTCGCACGAACAGGTCTGCGAGCGGTCGGGTCGGCCAAAGGCGTCGAGGAACCGCGACGCCACCAGTGCGTCGGGTATCTCGATCGCACGCGTGCCGAGCGGGTAGCTCGACGTGCCCGACTCGGCGTCGCCGGCGTTGCTGCGCAGCAGGTTGAACGGAGTCGGCACGCCGGTCACTTGCGAGTAGGCGTCGAGGATCACCTCGGCCGACAGGCGCCGCAGCAGGTATCGCGAGTAGTAGCGATCGTCGGCCGCGTTTTCGGGCAGCGGGCTGCTGGACCGCTGGTACGTGGCCGAGTTCATGATGCTGCGCACCAGGTGTTTCACGTCGAACTTGTGCCGGGCGAAGTCCTTCGCCAGCGCGGCGAGCAGTTCTTCGTTCGATGCCGGGTTGGTCAGGCGCAGGTCGTCTTCGGGGTCGACCAAGCCGCGGCCCAGGAAGTTGGCCCAGACGCGGTTCACCAGCGCGCGGGCGAAGAACGGGTTGTCCGGCTGCGTCAGCCAATCGGCGAAAAACACGCGGCGATCGGCCGGCGAGTCGGCGGGCATGGGCGGTGCGTCGAGCGGCTGGGGCGGCATCGCGACGCCGCTGCGCGGGTGCGGCACGTCGCCGGCCGACGACGCGAACACCACCACGTCGCCGCTGCGCTCGCCGTTTTTCATGCGCACGCGGCTGAACAGATTGGCCAGACCGTAGTACTGATTCTGAGTCCACTTTTCGAGCGGATGGTTGTGGCACCGCGCACAGGTGATCGACATGCCCAACAGCGTCACCGAGGTCGTTTCGGTCAACTCGGTGATGTCCTTGTGCATCACGAAGTAGTTGGCCGCGCCGTTGTCGAGCGAGCTCCCGGCCGCCGTGATCAATTCGCGGGCGAACTGGTCCCACGGCTTGTTGTCGGCCACCGACTTGCGAATCCACTGGTAGAACGCCCACATCGCCGGCTCGGGCAACTTGCGCGTCGAGACGAGCAACAGGTCAGACCACTTGTAGGTCCAGTAGTCGACGAACTCGGGCCGTTCGAGGACCGCGTCGATCAGCTTGGCTCTCTTGTCGGGCGCCGTGTCGGCGACGAACTTGGCGACCTCGTCGGGCGTGGGCAGAATGCCGGCGGCGTCGAGCATCGCGCGGCGAATGAACTCGTTGTCGGAACACGTCGGCGACGGCGGCAGCCGCAGCGTCTCGAGCTTCTTGAGGTTCAGCTCGTCGATGAAGTTGTGGCGCGGCGATTCGGCGAACCGTTTGGGGTCGACGGCCCCCGGCATCGGCGAGGTGACGCGAGTGAAGGCGACCAGGTTCGAGTAGATCACGTTAATCGCCGCCTCGCCGTGGCCGGCGACGGAAACCAGGCCGGCTTCATCGACCCCGGCGACCAGGTCCTGGCTCGATGCGAACTTGACCCAGCGTGTCACGTCGCGCGTCTGGCCGTCGGAATAATGAGCCCGCACCAGCACCTGCTGCTTGTCGCCCGGTCTGAGCGTTACGTGGTCGGGGAGTACCTCGAGTCGCTGGACCGTTGGCTCGTTGGCGTCGGGACCTGGCGCGCCGGCGGCGATCCATTCTGAGAGCATTTGGAACTCCGGCGACGGCACGTCGACCTTCTTGCCGCCGCCGTGCCGCACCGTGGCGGTGGGCTTGAGCAGAAACAGGCTTTTTTCCGGCGCAGCCAAGTCGACTCGCCGACCGCCCGACTGGCGCGTGATCACGAAGTAATCGGCCGACGGATCGTAGCCGCGTAGCGAGAGCTTCAGCCCGCCCTTGCCGGCCAGCGCCCCATGACACGCACCCGAGTTGCAACCCGCCTTGGTCATGGCGGGAATCACATGATTGCCGAAGCTCCAGGTGAACGGCTCCTTGAACTTCGCGACCGTCACCTTAGCCGTAGCCGCTTTGCCGTCGACCGTGGCCGTGATCGTCGCCTCGCCGTCGCCCGCCGGCCGCACAACGCCGTGCGAGTCGACGGTGGCGACCGTCGGGTTCGATGAGTGGAAGGTCGCGCGATCTGTCACGTCGCCCAGAAACTGTCCGTCGGCCTGCAACTCAACAACTAACTTCTGAGTGGACTGTGGGCCGGACAACACCGTCTCTGCCGGCATGACCTTGGCGGCGGAGTCGGCCTTGGCGACGTGGACGACCCCCAGTGCGAACGAAAGGGTCAGCGACCATCTTGTGTCGAGGAGCTTCATGGGTGTTGTTCTCTCTACTGCGGCCGCTACTCGCCAAAAAGCTCCGTCAGGCTGAGGCGAAACCCAGGCAGCACGGTGCCGCCGTCGAGTTCGTCGCCTTCCCGTACGACTCGGCTCTGGTGCGACGATTCGAAGACCTGAATGCTGCGCTGTAGTGGATAAACGACCCACACGAGCTGCGCTCCCGCGCTGAAGTACTCCTGCACCTTTCCGAATATCTCCGCGGCGGCGTTCGTCGGGCTGACAACCTCAACCGCGAGGTTGGGCACAACGTCCAGGGTCGGCGGATCCTCAGTGGGAGCTGCCGGGAGCGGCCAACGCTCGCGAGCGACAAACGCCAGATCGGGCCGCCGCTGCGGCAAGTCAGGTCTCATGCGAAACAGGACCTCGACCACGGCATAGCCGAGCTTGCGGGGCCGAGAAAACGACTGCAAGTAGAACAACAGTTGCGTCGCGATCGTTCCCGCCCATGCGCCCATTGGTGGAGCCTCCACTCGTTGGCCGTTGACAATCTCGTAAAACTTGTCGCCGTCTCGGCTGCTCACGGGAACGTGAGATATCTCGGTCGATCCGTTAGGGACAATCGTCGCCATATTCGGCCCTCTCCTTGTTTAGAACAGTTCCTTGATCGGCTGCACGCTAAAGTCTACGAGCGGAATGGGCCGGTTTTGCGGGCCGGGCAGTTCGTGTCGCAGCGACAGACCGAGTCCCTGGTAGATGGTCGCCGCGACTTCGGACGGCGTGACCGGTCGCGTCTTGGGCGTGTAGCCAAGCTCGTCGGATTCGCCGATCACGCGACCGCCCTTGATCGGGCCGCCGCCCATCAACATCGTCCAGACGCCCGGGTGATGGTCGCGGCCGCCGGCCGGGTTGATCTTGGGCGTGCGGCCGAACTCGCCCATCGCCGTGACGATCGTGTTCGCCAGCAGGCCGCGCTGGTGCAGGTCGTCGAGCAACGAACTGAAGGCGTTGTCGAAGTTCGGCGCCACCTCGGTCGCCATCTGTGCGATGTCGGTGAACGGCTTCGATCCGTGAATGTCCCAGGTGACTTCGTCGAACACGGTCTCGAACATGTTCACCGTGACGAAGCGTACGCCGCGCTCGATGAGCCGCCGCGCGAGCAGGCAGCTCTGGCCGAACCGAGTGCGGCCATAGCGGTCGCGCATTTCCGTGGGCTCTTTGTCCAAGTCAAACGCCTCGCGCGCCGTCGCGCTCGACATCAGCTCATAGGCCAGGTTGAAATCGTCGTCGAGTTGTTTCGCTGCGGCGTTTTTCTCGAACGCGGCCAGTCCGCCGTCGATCGCCTCACGCAGTTTCTGGCGGCGGCCGGCCCGGACCGC
The DNA here is from genome assembly GCA_036758585.1 of Planctomycetia bacterium. Taxonomy (GTDB): domain Bacteria; phylum Planctomycetota; class Planctomycetia; order JALXBF01; family JBGPMX01; genus DAIOWH01. The sequence goes on along the minus strand of DAIOWH010000099.1, from coordinate 1,062 downwards.
GGTGATGTACTCAGGCGGCAACAGGTCGGGCACCTTGAAGTTCGCCGCGCTCGGGTCGGCGTTGAGCACGAACGGGTCGTTGGCCTTGCCGAGGTAGCCGGCGTTCTGGCCGTGCGGCATGTTGCCGCCCGTGCGGCCGATCGGCTTGGGTATCAAGACGTGGGCCGGCGCCTCGCCGCGCTGGCCCTTCAGATAACTCAGTACGCACCCGACGTGCGGGTGCTCGATGCCGCCAGAGAAGAGCCGGCCCGTCTGCATCATCTGGTGGCCGGTGTCGTGTACGGCCGTGGCCGTGTGATACACCGATCGAATCAGCGAGAACTTGTCGGCATGATCGGCGACCTTGGGGAATATTTCGGTGATCTGCATCCCCGGCGCGCTGGTGGCGATCGGTTGGAACGGCCCGCGGACTTCTTCGGGGGCGTTCGGTTTTGGGTCCCAGGTGTCGATGTGGCTTGGTCCGCCGACCAGGAACAGCATGATGCAGTTCACGTCCTTGTCGGCGGCGGCCCCGCGGGCTTGCAGTTCGAGCCATGTCGGCAGCGAGAGGCCAAGGCAAGCGAGCGACCCGGCGTGCAGGAAGTCGCGGCGCGTCAGGCCGTCGCAGAAGTGCGCGGGTCGTTGGGCGTCGATTCGGATCATGGCTTAGTCCTCTACCTAATCGTTGCGTGCGGATGGGCGATCAGCGTCACCGGCGTGCGTCCGCCCGATTCATGGCGGCTTTCGGGCCGCCCCATCGTAACCGACCAAACCACTGAAGTTCAACCGGCCGGCCGAGTCGGGAGACGGCGATACGGGGCGCTTGTCGGCCAGGGTCCTTGCAACTCGTTCGCGGCTTCAGTAGATTCCGCCGGGACGAGCGGCACGAGTTCAAGGCGTGAAGAACGATCTCAAGGAGTGAAGAGCGATCTCTATCATTTCGCTCAACTGACTGCGGTGAACTTTGGACGAAAGTTTGCGCCGACTCTTCCGTAGACTCAGTACTGCTCCACATTGAAAGGGGTTCGATTTCGTTTAACCCGCAGCCGCAGGCGAGGCACAACAAACGCCAGCCATGCCTCG
>DAIOWH010000098.1:18720-23489 GCA_036758585.1 Planctomycetia bacterium | reverse complement strand
TACGCGCAGGAAGCGGGCTGGACCTATTTGACGCCCGACGAAGCGCTGAACCTGCGGCGCGGCATCACCAGCCCGATTCTGGATGCGGTGTTCATCGCCCAGCTTCAGAAGCTCAACCCCGGCGTGGTCGATCTGATCCGGGCCGAACAGATTCGGGACCGGCTGATTCGCGTGCGTCCCAACATCGAAGGCAATCTCGACGCTTGGGAATATCTGAAGGGCCAGAAGACGGTGTTCGTGGAGGCCGAGAAACGGGAGCGGAACATCCGGCTGCTCGATCCGGCCCATGTGCAGAGCAACGTCTTCCACATCTCCGACGAGTTCACCTTTTCCAACGGCACGCCGCCCGACATCCGCACCGACCTGACGTTGTTCGTGAATGGGATACCGGTGGTCGTCGGCGAGACCAAGGCGGCGCGGAAACCCGAGGGCATCGCGGAGGCGCTGGACGACCTGCGCTACTACCACCGCAAAGGCCCGGAACTCATGGCCGTGCTGCAACTGCACTGTCTTACGCATCTGGTCCACTTTTATTACGGGGCGACATGGAGCCTTTCCCGGAAGGGTCTGTTCAACTGGCGGCATGATTGTGGTGCAGGCGTCTCGCCTGCATCAGGAGCAGCCGGGACGGCTGCACCACAAGACTTCGAGACGCTGGTGAAGACGTTCATCGCGCCCCGGCGGGTGTTGCGGTCGATCACCGAATTCATCCTGTTCACGCGGCGCGACGGCGAACTGGAAAAGAGCGTACTCAGGCCGCACCAGATGCGGGCCACCGAGCGGTGCGTCCAGCGGGCCAAGGAAGCGGAGAAACGCCGGGGGCTGATCTGGCACACGCAAGGCTCGGGCAAGACCTACACGATGATCACGGTCGCCAAGCGGCTGATCGAAGACCCGGTGTTCGGCAATCCCACGGTGTTGATGCTGGTGGACCGGAACGAACTGGAGTCTCAGCTATTCGGCAACTTGGAAGCGGTGGGGTTCGGCCACGTCGATGTGGCCCAGTCGAAGCGGCACCTCCGCGACCTGCTCGCGGCGGATCGCCGGGGCCTGATCGTGTCGATGATCCACAAGTTTGACGAGATCCCCAAGGACGTTTGCACGCGCAGCAACGTGTTCGTCCTGATTGACGAGGCACACCGCAGCACGGGCGGCGATCTGGGCAACTACCTGATGGGCGCGTTGCCCAACGCGACCTATTTAGGCTTCACCGGCACGCCCATCGACCGGACGGCCTATGGCAAGGGGACGTTCAAGGTCTTCGGCACCGACGACGAGAAGGGCTACCTCGACAAGTACAGCATCAAGGAGTCGGTGGCCGACGGGACGACGGTGCCGCTGCATTATCAGCTTGCGCCCAACGAACTGCTCGTGGATCGGGAGACCTTGGAGAAGGAGTTCTTGTCATTGGCCGAGGCCGAGGGCATCAGCGACCTCGAAGAACTGAACAAGGTGCTGGAGCGGGCCGTCACACTCTGCAACATGCTGAAGAACGAACAGCGCGTGGAAAAGGTGGCCAAGTATGTCGCCGACCACTTCGCGACGACCATTGCGCCGATGGGTTACAAGGCGTTTCTGGTGGCGGTGGACCGGGAAGCGTGTGCCTTGTACAAGGACGCGCTCGACAAGCACTTGCCCACGGAACTTTCCGAGGTCGTCATCAGTTCGGGAGGTAAGAAGGATTCGGAACGGTTGCAAAAGCACCATCTGAGCGACGACGCGGAGAAGGAGATTCGCAAGCGCTTCCGCAAGCCGGATGAAAAGCCGCAGATTCTCATCGTGACCGAGAAGCTGCTGACCGGATTCGACGCGCCAATCTTGTACTGCATATATCTCGACAAGCCGATGCGCGACCATGTGCTGCTTCAGGCCATCGCCCGCGTCAACCGTCCCTACGAGGACGACGAGGGGCGACGCAAGCCGTGCGGGTTTGTTTTGGATTTCGTCGGCATCTTCGACAGGCTGGAAAAGGCGCTGGCGTTCGATTCCAAGGACGTTGAAGGCGTCATCGAGGGCATGGACGTTCTCAAGGACCGATTCAAGACCCAGATGGAACATGGCGAGCGCGCCTACCTGCAACTCGCCGCTGGCCTCAAAGGTGACAAAGCGGTGGAGGCGATCCTCGAACACTTCCGGGACAAGGAGCGGCGCGACGAGTTCTACGCCTACTTCACGGAACTGGAGGAGCTTCATGAGATCATCTCCCCCGATCCGTTCATGCGCCCGTTCCTGCCTGCGTATGGCGATCTGGCGACCATGTATGAGTTGGTGCGCAACGCCTATGACCGGGGGCTGGTTCTCGACAAGAGCTTCCTCCGCAAGACGGCCACATTGGTTCGGCAGCACACGTCCACCTCCGAGATTCAGGCCCCAACTAAGTTGCAGAAACTCGATTCGCAGATGTTGCAGGCGATTGCCGATCAAGATCAGCCCGATACGGTCAAGGTGTTCAACCTGCTCAAAGCCATCGACCAGTTGACCACCGAGGAAGGGAACAAGGAGCCGTACCTTCTCAGCATCGGCGACAAGGCCGAGCAGATCGCGCAGGCGTTCGAAGACCGCCAGCAAACCACGCAGACCACCTTGCAAGGTTTGCGGCAACTCATTGACGAGATCAAGCAGGCCCGGCAGGAACGCGAGGCGACCGAGCTTTCGCCCGAGGCGTTCGCCGTGTTCTGGCTGCTGAAGCAAGAGGGCGTCGCAAAGGCCGACGAGGTGGCGGCAGCGGCGGCGAAGTGCTTCGAGCAGTATCCGCACTGGCAGACCAGCAGCCACCAAGAACAGGAAGTTCGGCGCGCCTTCTACAAGGCGCTCATCACCGCTGGCGTCGATGGAGTCGTGGATGTCGCCCAGAACATCTTGAAGATGCTCAGGAGGGCTGGCCAGTGACCCGGCGTCGGACAATGGAGAATGGCAAGGCCGACGATGAGTGGCGACCGCTGGAGGATGTCGTTTCCAAGGACATCTTCAAGGCGGAAGTGCGGGCGTGGGCGGTGCGCATCCGGGTTGATCCGAAGGAACTGCATGTCCGACCGATGACGCGAAAATGGGGAAGCTGCTCGACGGCGGGCCGGGTGACGTTTGATGTTGAACTGATGTCCCAGCCTGCCGACTTTCGCAAGGAAGTCATCGTCCATGAACTGCTTCACCTGAAAGTGCCAAACCACGGAAAGCTCTTTCGGTCGCTGCTCCGGGCTTATCTGGGGAAGTCGAGCGTCGGATCGTTGAAGAAGCCGGTCGCGGCGACGTGTGGATCTCGCCGCAACTTGGCTGAAACCAACGGCTTTCGAGTACTGAATTCCGGGACACCCTCAAATACATGATCGACTGTCTGCGGCCAATCTACCCTCGGGCCTGTCCCGCGCGGGTTTGGCACGAGCAAGTAGCCCGCCATCTCGCCCTTCTTGAGTTCCGGGGCAGCTTGATCCTTCTTTGGCTCGGCAGCCTGCACCTTCGGCGGATTGAGCATCGCGAGATTCGCTTCGGCGAATGCGCGGCCCATCAACGCGAACGTCTTCGCGCAGCCGAGGTAGTGGTAGCCCGCGTTGGAGGCTCCGCGGGTCCACTTGGCGGCCTCTTCCGGAGAAATCACTTCGGCTTCATACTTCGCGAGGTACTCCTTCTGCTGCGCTTCGGTCATGGTGCCGTCCTTGTTCGGGCCATTCTTGCTCTTGTTCTTGAGCGTGGCGGCCATCGCTTTGACTTTGCCGCGCTTCTCTTCAATGGCCGCAAGTTCCTCAGCCCAGAACGGTGCGGTGGGCACGGCGATGACGTTGCCCTTGAACTCCGGCAGCAGTGACGGCGCGGTCATGGCCTTGCGGAAGGCGACCGTGTTGCCTTCTGCCTTCACGCCGCCGACGCCGAGCACGCCGATGACGAACGGCATTTTCGGCGCGCCGAGATCCTTCCGCACGTCGCGGATGAAATCGGCCAGCCACTCGCCGTACTTGGTGTAATCCCTCGTCTTGCCGTCCGCGCCCGTGGGGTAGGTGTTTCCGTCTACGAGGTCATTGAAGCCCTGAAACCACACAAACCCGGCGATCTCGTAGCCCGCCGCAGGGTCGTAGGCCGGGCAGACGCGCTGCGGGTCGGCGAGCACTCTCTTCACATGCTCGACCATGTAGCGGTAGAAGCGTCCGGTCTCCTTTTCCTTCGCCGCTTTCTCCGCGGCGATGTCCTTCCCCTGTTTCTGCATCTGCGAGATTCTCGCCTCGCTGAACTCGTAGGGCCCGGCGCTCGGCGGGCGGAACTCGGTGTTCAGGCTCCTGCCGCCCCACGCGGTCTTGATGATCAGCACCGGTTCGTCGAACGCCGCGTCCATCGTGAGGCCGAAGGTGAATTCCGGACCGATCTTTCCGCCATCCTGCGTCGGCTTATCGCCTCGCGCACCAAAGCCCGCGGTGAGCTTGCCGATCCCCTCGCCATTGGCGCTCCCGTCGTACCTGCCGGTGAGGTAGGAAATCCAGACGCCATCACAGACGCGCGGCTGGCCATCCTCGCCGCGCATCAGCTTCAAGAGCGGTGCCGTCGCGGGATCGTCTCCGATGTAATCAAAGGTCTCGATCTTCGCATGACCTTCCATGTTCGACTGTCCGGCGAGAATGAAGACCTTGAGTGGCTTCCCCTGCGCCGTCGCTTCCGCGAGCGAACAGAGAGAGAAGAGCAGAGCCGCCGTGATGTAAAGCTGTCGTTTCATGAGACGCGTTTCCGCTAACGGATTCCATGCGAACGCGACCAGCAACAGGAGAACGAGTTTCATGTTTGCGATT
>DAIOWH010000098.1:0-18620 GCA_036758585.1 Planctomycetia bacterium | reverse complement strand
CAATTTTTTACCGCCCATCGTTCTGTCGATACGTCTTTCCCGCCCAGTTGTTCCACCACGCCTGAAAGAGTTTCAGTTGAGACTTCGCGAACGCTTGCTGGCTGGGCGACAGTTGATCGTCTTGGTTGAAGTGCAACTCGTAATGGCTGTCGCCCAGCAGCACGAGCAGATACTTGTAGTACAGCACGAGGTCAGGCCCTTCGTCGAAACGGGAGAGTTCGGCGAGGGCGTCCTCCAGTTCCCACGCCAGCCGTCTGGCCTCGACATCGCCCGCCGCCGCCCGTTGGCACAGGGCGATCAGGTGCAGCACCTCGCGCGGCAGGCAGTTGCCGATTCCCGTGATCGCGCCGACCGCGCCACAACGAATGAAGCCGTGACAGACTTGAGTATCGACGCCGACCAGCAGAAGGACATCCGGGTCGGCATGAGTGATCTGTTCGGCCGCGTAGCTGAGCGATTTCTGTCCGCCGAATTCCTTGAATCCGACCAGATTCCGAAACTCTCTCCGCAGGTCGAAGAACAGATCGGCCTTGGTCTCGAATCCGTAATAGGGGCTGTTGTAAATCACGGCGGGCAGATCGGGCGCCGCGCCGAGGACTCGCGCGAAGTGTGCTCGCTGCGCCGCGGCCGATGTTCCGCGCGACAGCACGCGCGGGATGACCATCAACCCCTTGGCTCCGACCCGCTGAGCGTGCGCGGCATGCGCCGCCGCGGAGGCTGGATTCTGAGCCCCCGTGCCGACAATCACCGGCACGCCCGCCGCGGTCAGTTGTCGCACTCCTTCCTGCCTTTGTTCGTCCGTGAGCAGCGGCCAGTCGCCCATCGACCCGCAGTACACGACGCCGTTCATGCCAGCCGCGATCAATTCCCGCGCCTTGTCCACGAGCGCGGCATAGTCGGGAGTCCGGTCCGCGCGGCAGGGAGTCATCAAGGCAGGTACGCAGCCGCGAAAAATGTTTGAGTCAGACATGGCGATCTCCAGGTGTTGTTCGTTCAATGGGTAGCATGGGTTTCCGGCCCGTGCGAAACGTAGCTCAATAGAATGAGCGTGAATAACTGGTCAGAGGGCACGGACTGGAAGTCCATGCTACTCGGATCGTCGGAGCATCAACTCACCTCCAGCACGCGCGGCCCCAGCACGTCCAGCCGCGGTTGAATTCCCAGTCCCGCGGCCGGGCTGGCGGACATGAAGCCATTCGCTCGCTGCGGAGCTCCGGTCGCCGTACTGACGGTCACGTAACTGTTGAAGTCGGTGCTCGTGAAGCGGAACTCTTCGGGGGTGCTGTGCGCCAAGTGCGCGATCGCGGCCGTCGTGATGTCGCCGCCCCAACTGTCTTCGAGCGTCATGGCGATCCCCATCGAAACGCACAGGTCGCGAACCTGCTTCGTTTTCGTCAGCCCGCCAAGCTTGCTGATCTTCAAGTTCACGACATCCATCGCCAAATCGGCCTTCGCTCGCAGCAGCATGTCGAGGCTGTCCACATTCTCGTCGAGCACGAAGGGATGATCCGTGTGCCGGCGCACGGCGAGACATTCTTCATACGTCAGGCACGGCTGCTCGATGTAAACATCGACATCGCGAACGGCTCGCGCGACCCGCAGGGCTTCATGCTGAGTCCAGCCGGTGTTGGCGTCGGCGACGAGGCGATCGGTCGGTTGCAGGATCGCGCGCACCTGCCGGATGCGTTCGATGTCCTGGTCCGGGTCGCCGCCCACTTTCAATTGAAAGCGGGTGTAGCCCTGTGCCCGATACTCGGCGACGTTGCGAGCCATCTCATCGGGCGGCCGTTGCGAGATGGCTCGATACAGCCGCACACTTTCGCCAAACCGCCCGCCCAACAACGTGCAGACCGGCAGCCCAGTCGCCTTGCCGAGCAGGTCCCAGCAGGCGATGTCGATTCCGGACTTCACATACGGATGCCCTTTCAACGCGGCATCCATGCGGTGATTGAGCTTCGCCAGCTCACGCGGATCGAACCCGATCACGTGCGGTGCCAGTTCCCTCAGTCCGGCTCGCACTCCTTCGGCATACGCCGGCAGATAAAACGGACCGAGCGGACAGACCTCGCCGTAGCCGACGAGTCCGCACGCGGTCTCGACTCCGACAATCGTGCTGTCGAAAACGGAGACGGACTTGCCGCCCGACCATTTGTACGATCCTTCGACCAACGGCAGTTCCACGCGATGAGCAAAGATGCGAGCGATTTTCATGGGGTGATCCTCATTTTCGTGGGATAGGCTTCCAGCCTGCCATTTGCATTCGAGCCTGCGGTCTTCCAGACAAGCAGCGGAGATGACAGGCTGGAAGCCTATCCCACTTGTCACGGGCGAACCTCATGGATGGTGTTATGAATCCGGCCGGTCACGAGACGGCCGTCATTCGTCGTCAGCCGGTATTTGATCTCCATGCACCAGGTCGGCGCAAGATCGGGAAGCGTCAGCGTCACCGTTCGTTCGTCGCGGCCCAGCGTCGCTGCGGCGACAGGCAGCGGTTTTTCGTCAAGATGCTTCGAGCCATAGTTCTGACTGCGCTCCAGGCCCCAGACTTTGACTTCAAAGTTCTGCGGCCGGATTGATTCCGCATCGAGCGGGTGGGTGAACGTCAGCTCCAATCGTTCTACGCCGGCCTTCAAGCCAATCGGCAGATCGACCGGTTGTCCAGTGTAGCGGACGCGATAGAAGCCGCCGGGGACGACTTGATTGCCGGCCCAGGCGAACATGCCGCACACATACAGATGCCCGTCGGTCGGATGAAAGCGCGGGCGCATGATGCCGGTCGGGAACTTCGGCAGCGGCAACGCGCACATGCCCCCTTGAGCCTGACCGTTCACGATTTCGTGAGGCACGACGAAAACCTGACCCATCCCGTAGGACGTGTTGAGCAGCGTTCCACCGAGCGGTCCCCAGGTGTTGTCAGGAACCCAGATGAGTTCCGCCGGCGAGCGATCGAATTCGTTGGTGATCCAGCAGAGCGGCTGTTTCATGGCCTGATCCGACGTGTCGGTGATGTCGGTGAAGCCCCACAGGTTGCCGTAAAACCCGCCGCGTTCGACGCGGTTGATGCGGTTCTTCGGAGTCCAGAATCCTTCCTGATCGGTCACGAAAAATGTGCCGTCTGGGTTCAGACAGACGCCGTTCGCGGCGCGAAAGCCGGTCGCGAGAATCTCGGTCCGCGCGCCGTCGCGGCTGACCTTCAGCAACGTCCCGTGATGCGGCACGAGCGCCGGCAGCGCATGGCGTCCGCTCTTGGCGTAGTAAAAGTTTCCGTCGGCGTCGGTTTGCAGTCCCATCGCGAATTCGTGGAAGTGCTCCGTGACTTGATGGTCGTTGTTGAAGCATTCGTAAAAGTCCGTTTCGCCATCGCCGTTCAGGTCGTGCAGCTTCACGATTTGATCGCGGCAGCAAACGAAGATCGCTCCGTCGCGGAATTTCAGGCCGAGCGGTTGAAACAACCCGGACGCGATCCGTTGCCAGGTGAGTCCGGCGTCGGGTTGATCGATGCCGCTGACGATCCACACATCGCCGTCCCAAGTGCAGACCGCCATCCGACGATGATCGGGAAAGAAGTCAAACCCCGTGAGTCGAAGCAGTGCGTTCCAGGGATTTCGTTCCGGCAGACCGAGCGTGTCCGCCGCGAACGGGCCGTCCTCTTTGCCGAACATCACCGAAGTCTTGAGCAACTCCGGCCAGCGCTTCGGCCCGCCGACGGTGAGCGGCTTGAGTGGTCTCGGCGGCGGAGTCGTTCGCGCGAACGCTTCCACTTCCGCTGCGTTGGCCTTCGCGATCAACACCTTGACCCGAGTCGGCGTGGCGGCGGCGGGAATTTTCAGAACGCGAAACCCGGCCTCGGTGGTCAGCGACACGCGGTCATCACCGACCACCGCGACCGCCACGTCATTCGGCGCGATGCGGGCCAGCAGATCGCGCGTGGGATAGGCTTCCAGCCTGTCACTCCCCGCGCCATCAGCCCCGTGCGTTTTCTCGACAGGCTGGAAGCCTATCCCACGACCGATCTCCAGCGTGCGAGTGAACACCGTCAACTTCTTCGCAGCGTCAAACTCCGCGCCCGTCAACTCCAACAGACTTGCATTCCCGACCGAGTACGCGATCACCGTCTGATCGCCGTAGCTGTAGGTGCCGACGAACTTGGCCCACGCTCGCGGCAACGGACCATAGGGCCGATCGTCGCGGCCGCGCAGACGTGGATCATCGAATCGACCCGTCTCCGGGTCGGCCCAGCCAGGCCCGACCGGGTTTTCAATCAGGAGTTCACCGATGACGCGCGGATGCACTTGGTGCTGGCCGTTGAAGTGAATTCCCTTCCAATCAATGAAGCCATTGCCGGTCCATGCGGCGGCGAAGCGCAGCGTGTCGTGATCGAACAACGCCCACTGCGATCCGCGCGACACGCCGCCGGTCCCCGCATCCAACCGCACGGCCAGTCCCTTGTAGGCGATGTTCGGCCCGTTGGAATGCGACGCACTGACCTCGTAGGTGTTGAACAGACTCGGCCCATAATCCATCGCCATCCACGGCTCGACGCTGGCCGGGGCCGGGCCGGTCGTCGTCCCCTTCGGTAACTTGGCGAAGTAACGGTCGTCGAGCTTCGCGTACTGCGACGGGTTGTGACGGCGCAGGTACGACTCGCGCAGGTAGTGGATGACGTCGTACTTCTGTCGCGGGACCATCCAGGTCTGCGGAGCCATCAGGTTGTAGCCGTGCGTCAGCGTTTGATAGAGGCTGTGCGGGTCGCTGCCGTTCTTGAACGTATGCGTCGCGAATCGGGGCGAGTGCGGCAACGAGCCGGGCTGCTCCAGCGTTCCATGACAGTTCGCGCAGACACGCGCGTAAATCGCCTCGCCGCGTTTCCACGCCTTGTCGTCCCAACCGCGAATCAATCTCGCGTGGTCGATCTCCTTTTCATAGTCCGGCAGCACGAACGCCGTCTGGGCCGGCCGCAGCTCTCTGGCTCGATTCGGCCCTCCCTCGGCGATCTCGATCAGGTATTTCGCCAGATCGAGAAACTGCTGCCGATCCGTCAGCGCGTTGACCAGTCCCTCGGGCATCAGCGACTTCGCCCCGATGCTGCGTTGCTCAATGTCTCCGACGGGAACCAGCACCCGCTTGCCCCCTGCCGGATCGATCAGCTCGAGCGTGCCGTTCTTCTCGGCGACGACCAGTCCCGTGACGACTCGCCCGTCGGTGATTGCCACCGTGATCGGCTCGTAGCCCCGCTTGATGGCCTTCGACGGTGCGAGCACCGATTCAATCAAATACTCGGCGGTTGCCTCCTCGCCTGCCTTGGCGATGTCCGGCCCAAGCTGGGTCCCGGTCTCGGCATCGTGACACCGCGAACACGCGAGAAACGGCTGAAAGAACAACACCGCCCCGCGCCCCGCATCGCCCCGCTCACGAGCCGCCTTCGCCAGTTCGCTCACCGGTTCTTGCAGGAGCCGGACCTGCAACGCCTCCGGAGTCGCCTGAGCGTGGGCCAATCTTGGCAAGAGCACCAGGCACAACACCAGCAACAATCTGTCGAGAGGCAACCCGTTCATCGTTTCCCTCAGCGATTTCCCGCCACATCGTGGGATAGGCTTCCAGCCTGTCATTCCCCGTTGAACGCCAGACGTGAAGCCGGCCGGAAGCCTGACCCACGCAAGCAGTATACATTGTTACGGCACACGAGTTCTTGTTCGATAACTGGGCTGACGCCATTCGCTGACGATCATCGGCACCGGCAGCAATGCAGGAACCGCCGCCTGCAAGAGAAAATACACCAGCATGGCCCACACAGATTCGCTCATGATTCGGACTCCCGCAGTGGCCAGCCGGTGCGGTTCGCGAGCAGAGTGGCACAGGATGGTTATGGATTTCGTACAATGATCCAGGCGGTGGTGCACAGCGAGGTTTTTCGAGAGAAGTGACCATGGCCGATCGCAAGGACATGAGGGACGGAAAGGACCGCAAGGACGAGAGCACGCAGGCCGGTTTCATTCCCAAGCACGGCGGGTATCAGAATCTGTTGTCCTATCAGAAGTCGCAGATAGTGTTCGATGCCACGGTTTACTTCTGCAAGCGGTTTTTGGATGTCCGCGACCGGACCTACGACCAGATGGTGCAGGCCGCCCGTTCGGGAAAGCAGAACATCGTCGAAGGCAGCCAGGCGTCCGGCACGTCGAAGGAAATGGAAATCAAACTGACCAACGTGGCTCGCGCGAGTTTGGAGGAGTTGCTGGAAGACTATCGCGATTTTCTCAGAACCAATGGCTATGAAGAATGGGATCTGAACCACCGCTACACACAGCGTCTGCGGGAACTGAACCGGACTCCCGGCGCGAATTACGAAACGTTTCGCAAGGCCATTGAAAATGAAGATCCGGCGATCTGTGCCAACGCCATTATCGGGTTGATCAAGCTGACCACCTTCTTGCTGGACCGGCAGCTTCAGGCTTTGGAGCAGGCGTTTCTGAAAGACGGCGGCTTGCGGGAAGCGATGACGAGAGCACGGTTGGCGGAGCGAAGAAAAGAAACCGAAGGGACAAGGGTCCTAAAGGACGTAAAGGACCAAAGGTGACAAACCACAGGAGCAATGACATGACACACACGTCCACGGCGCGCAGGGCCTGCGCGACATCGCGTTTGGGTACACGACAACCGTTTCTGACCGCGACTAACGAGACACGAGAGCGACAAACCATGACGCATTCCGAAATGACCCGCCGAACGGCCTTGAAGGGCATCGTCCTGACCGCGACGAGTGCCGCCGCTGCCTCTCGGCTTGCCGCCGCAGACGGGGATTCCTCGACGAGGTCCAGCATGGGACTGGTCATCTACGACTGCGCGATCCGCCGCAAGTGGATGCAGCAGCGCGATGCGAAGTTCGACCTGTTCGAGCCGCTGACGTTCCTCAAGCATTGCCGCGAGATCGGCGCGGGCGGAATGCAGGCGTCGCTCGGCTCGCTCGATGCCGCGCGCGTCAAGACGCTGCGCGACTTCGCGACGGAACACAATCTGTTCATCGACGGGATCGTCAATCCGCCGAAGGACGACGGGGACCTCGCGCGGTTCGAGGCCGAGATTCGCACGGCGGCCGAGGTCGGAGTGCAGGCCGTCCGTACAGTCGTGATGCCGGGGCGGCGGTACGAACAATTCAAATCGCTGGCCGAAGTCCGCGAAGCCGAAGCGAAAGCTGTGAAGATGCTCGAACTCGCCGCGCCAATCGTCACGAAGCATCGCGTGCGGCTGGCGGTCGAGAACCACAAGGATCAGCGGATCGACGAACGGCTGGCGCTGTACCAGCATCTCCGTTGCGAGTTCATCGGCGCGACGGTCGATACCGGTAACAGCTTCGCGCTGCTTGACGACCCATACGGCGCGATCGAGGCTCTCGCACCGTATGCCTTCTCGGTCCACTTCAAGGATCAGGCACTCCGCGCGTACGAGCACGGTTTCCTGCTGGCGGACATCCCGCTGGGGCAAGGCAGCTTCGACATGAAACGCATCGCGACGATCCTCAGACGCGCGAAGCCCGACCTTCGCATGGTGCTGGAACTCATCACGCGCGACGCGCTGAAGGTGACCTGCTTGACCGACAAATACTGGGCGACGATGCCGAGCGTCTCCGGCAGCGACCTCGCGCGGACGCTGCGATTCGTGCGCGAACACTCGGCGAAAAGCTTGCAGGACGTCAGCACGCTGCCGCTCGACAAGCAGGTCGAGCTCGAAGACGCGAACATCGCCGCCAGCCTGAAATACGCGCGGGAGGCGCTAAAACTATGACCTTATCTCGTCGAGAGTTTCTGAGGTCCGTCGGCCTCGCAACGGCTTGGTCGATGACGACGAAGGCCGAGCCTGCTCGATCGGCCAACAACAACGTTCGAGTCGGCGTGATCGGCACCGGTGTGCGCGGGAAGTATCTCATCGGGAATTTGCCGCCGTCAGTGACGGTCGGCGCGATCTGCGATTGTGCGTCGTTGCGAATCGCCAGTGTGTTGGAACCCAAGGGCGAGTTCTCCAACGTGCTCGCTCATTTCAAACAGACGGGTGCCGCGAAATGTACGACGCATCAGGATTACCGCCGGATGTTCGCTCGCGAGAAGCTCGACGCCGTCATCATCGCCACACCGGACCATCATCACTCGTTGGCCGCGATCCTCGCGCTGCAAGCGGGATTGGATGTGTATCTCGAAAAGCCGCTGACGGTCTGCGTGCGTGAAGGCCGCCGGCTGGCCGATGCCGTCAAACGTTCCGGCCGAGTCCTGCAAGTCGGCAGCCAGCAACGCACGATGGAGATGAACCGCTTCGCCTGCGAGTTCATTCGCAACGGCGGGCTTGGCAAAGTCACGCGGGTTGACTTGCCCAATTATCCCGGACCGTTGCCGATGCCATCGCTGGGCGAGGAACCGGTGTTCGGCGGCGTTGACTTCGACCTGTTCTGCGGCCCGACTCCGCTGCGGCCGCATCACCGGCACTTGTGGATGAAAGAAGACTTCCAGGTCGGCGACTTGCTGTGGCGAGGTTGGGATTTGTTTCGCGACTACTCCGGCCATTTGATGACGAACTGGGGAGCGCACTCGGTCGACATGGTGCAGCTCGCACTGGGGCGGGATGACACAGGCCCGGTCGAAGTGCGCGCGATTGAGCCGCCGTCCGTGGCCGAGCTTTGGCCGCGCTGGAAGGACAAGACGCCGCGGCCGGTCGGCGATTCATCGGATCGCCGCTTCTGGCCGGTGCGGATGAAGTACGCCGACGGCATCGAACTGCACTTTTCACACGGACCCGACTTCGTCGTTTTTCACGGCGAAAGGGGGATCCTGAAAATGCGCCGCAACTACTTCGAGACCGATCCGCCAGGACTGGTCGAGAACGGTCCCGACCCGGCCGTGGCGGAAAAATGGAAAGGGACCGGCCACGTCGCTCGTCCGCATCTGGAAAACTGGCTCGACGCGATCCGTTCCGGAGTTCCGCTCAACGCGCCCGTCGAAGTCGGCCACCGCACGGCCACCATCTGTCATCTGGCCAACCTCGCGCGGGAGCTGAACCGTCCGCTCTCCTGGAATCCCCGGACTGAATCGTTCGAGGGCGATGAACAAGCCCAAGCCCGGTTGGATCGGCCTCGCCGTCCGGGATTTGAATTGCCCGCTGTGCCAATTCCATGAATGCGAACGGACGGCCGACTCTGCCCATGTGTGCGTCAGCCTTCGTCTCGCCCGCGCCGCAGTGCGGAAAACCGTGTTTGGTCTTCCACAATGCCTTCAATTCTGCTTCCGCGACACACCTGTCCTGATCGGCATCGAGGCGATCGAACTGCGCGACGGGGAGTTTGTTGCGGGTAAGCTTGCCGTCGCGGATCTTGTCGCGCTGCTTGACGGCGTTTCCGAATCCACTGCTTGACCGTGTTTCCGAATCCGCTGCTTGACGGCGTTTCCGACACCGGCAGGCCGCGATGAACCTGCCGCAACTCGCGGCGAGAGAGGCGGTCCGCGCGACTTCGGTTAGCTAGCACGAGTGACAACAAGCGGCGAAAAGTCGTGCCTCGCTCCGCGAACCCACGCCCCGCCGGATTCGGACCCAACAATTCCGGACAATCCAGGTCACCTTGGTTCGCGCAGCGAACGTCGAAGCCTTGGTTTGCAGAAGCGAACCACGGATGCACGGTCGGCCGTCTGCACGCAGGAGTGGGGGGCGAATCGCGGCATCGGGTGACGGTCTCGACAACGTCGCCATGCGGCAGCCACCGCGCGCCGGCGAAAAATATTAAACCGGGTGGTTGACAATCAGCGGCGAGCGGATATAGTAAACCACATGGTTAAGGATCAATCGACGACGTTGGACCGCGTGTTTCACGCGCTGGCGCATCCGGCGCGGCGGAGGATGCTGCGCCGGCTCGCGGACGGCGAGCGGAATCTGACCGAGTTGGCGGAGCCGCTCGCGATGTCGTTTCCGGCGGCGTCGAAGCATGTGCGCGTCTTGGAACGAGCCAAACTCGTGCGCCGCCGCGTCGTCGGCCGGACGCACTTGTGCCGGCTCGAACCCCAGCCGCTTGCCGATGCCAGCGGCTGGCTCGAAGAGTGGCGCCGCAACTGGGAAGCTAACTTTGAACGACTCGACGCGGTGCTCGAAGAATTGAAGAGTCAGGCCAAGAGCAAACGGCCGTGAATCAACCCGCAGCGTGAGACCAACGATGAAGCACTCGCTCAACGTGACGACGCCGACTGATCTGACGATCGTGATGACGCGCGACTTTGACGCGCCGCGGCAACTTGTCTGGGAGGCCATGAATCGGCCGGAGTTGCTTCGGCGGTGGATGTTCACCCCGCCGGGTTCGACCTGGGCGACCTGCGACATGGACGTGCGGGTCGGTGGGAAGTTCCGTTGGGCTTGGAACGGGCCGGACGGGACGATTTCCCTGACGATCTGGGGGGAGTAACGTGAAGTGACTCCCCCGTCGCGAGTCGTGCACACGGAACGGATGGAGATGGGGCCTGCCGCGGGCGACTGCGGGTCCGCGGCGGCCGACGCGCAGTCGTGGGAGTTGCTCGCCACGCTCGAACTGACCGAGGAGAACGGCACGACGCGCCTCACCATGACGCTGTTGTTTCCAACGAAGGCGGCACGCGACGCGGCGCTGGCATCCGGCATGGAGCACGGAATGGCGGCGGGCTACGAGACGCTCGACGCGTTCCTGGCGTCAACGCTCGCGGGAACGCCACCCACCGGCACGCAACCTGGCGGCAGCAGATGACCGGCTTAGACCCTCTTTTCATTCGGGATTGAACAAGAGGCCGACTCATCACCAGCCGCCAGTGAATCACGACCGTTTTTTCGAGGGAGGTCCGAATGAGTTGGAACAAATGGGTTCGGCAGATCCACCGCTGGGTGTCCGTTGCCTTTACCGTGACCGTCATCGCCAACATCGTCGTCATGTCCGTGGGACAGGGGAAAATGCCTCCGCCCGCGGTGACCTACTCGCCGCTGCTCCCGCTCGCCGTGCTCCAGCTCACCGGCATTTACTTGTTCGTGCTGCCTTATGCCACCAAGTGGCGCGGCGGGCAACGCACCGATGCGTGAATCGATTCCGTTGGAGCGAACACAATGAACGACAACACGTCCACCAGGTCGACGAACGTAAGTCGCGGCGCCAAGGTTGCCGCCAAGCAGGTCGGGCGGGACGGGCGCGTTCGCGAACCCGGCGATTCCAAAACCGCGTTCATCACTTTCCGTGCGACACTGTTCCGGCCGGTGGCGGTCGGCCGGGCCGTTTCTTGGACCTTCCTGACCCTGCCGAAGGAAGCCAGTGCGAAGCTCCCGTCGCGCGGGCAGACGACCGTTGAAGGCACCATCAATGGCGTCCCCTTTCAAGCCACGCTCGATCCCGACGGCCGGGGCGGCCACTGGCTCAAAGTAGACCGGAAGTTGCGCGAAGCCGCGGGCGCGGAGGCGGGCGACGTCGTCACGCTGGAAATCGCGCCGGTGGCGGAGGAACCGGAACCCAAGGTGCCGCCGGACCTGCGCAAGGCGCTGGCGCGCGCCTCGGCGAAGGCGCGGGAAGTGTGGAACGACATCACGCCCGCCGCACGCCGCGATTTCATTCACTGGATCGTGTCCGGCAAGCGAGCGGAGACTCGCGCACTTCGGATCGACAAGGCTTGCGACATGCTCGCCAAAGGCAAGCGACGCCCGTGCTGTTTCGATCGGTCCGGGATGTATGACAAGAGCCTGAGCTGCCCGGTGGCAGATGACACTAGTCGAGTGGTCTAAGGAACGGCCGAAATGACTTCCCGTGCATTCACACTAGCCCGACGCGCAAGCGAGGTGAGCTTCTTGCCGATTCCTCGCTCGCGCGTCGGGCTACTGTGCCCCAAGATCGGGAGGTTATTTCGGTCCCGTTCCTAGCGCGGGCTGCGCCCGCAACCCAACGTGGCGAACGCTGCCAGCGTCCGGCGCCGGCGCCGACGCTGGCAGCGTCGGCCACGAACATGCGCGCACGGCGCACGCATCGTACCGAGTAAGGCTCTCGCATGGTTCACGTTAGACCTCACAGGAGCACAAGACTTGGCAACGAAATCGAAAAACAAACCGACAACCATCGACGAGTACCTTGCCGGCGTGCGTGCTGGCCAGCGAGCCGCGCTCGAAAAGCTCCGCAAGATCATCCACGCCGCCGTGCCGAAGGCACTGGAGTGCATCGACTACGGCGTTCCCGCGTTTCGTCTGAACGGAAAGGCGATCGCCGGGTTTGGCGCGGCTGCGAAGCATTGCTCGTATTTTCCGATGAGCGGTGCGACGATTCACACACTCCGCGCCGAGTTGAAAGGTTACGAGACGACCAAGGGCTCGATCCATTTCTCGCCCGACAAGCCGTTGCCGGCGGCGCTGGTGCGAAAGCTTGTCAAGGCACGAATCGCGGAGATCAAGGGATGACGCACAACAACGCGCAGCGAAAGGGGAGTCGCCGATGAATGACACCGCGGACGAATTGATTCGGCTCGAAGAGGATTGGGGCCGCGCGATGGTCACCAACGACGCGGCGGCGATCGGCCGATACATGGCCGACGACTGGACGATCGTCGGCCCGGATGGAACGACGAGCGACAAGGGGACGTTTTTGGAATTGGTCAAGTCCGGCGTGCTGAGTCACGACGTGATGGAGGCCGACGACATTCAGGTGCGCGTCTACGGGGACAGTGCCGTGCTCACGATGCGTGCCGTGTCCGGCGGCAAGTACCGCGGGCAGCCGTTCCGGTCCGTGGAGCGCGTATCGGACGTCTGGGTTCGGCAAGCTGGCTCATGGCGATGCGTGCTGACCCACCTGTCGCGGCTCGCGGACGAACCGACTGGCCGCCGGCATTCCGTGAACGCGCAGCCCCTCATCTGTGTCCGCGACGTCGAAGCGAGCAGCCGGTGGTACCAGCGGCTGCTCGGCTGCCAGAGCGCGCACGGCGGCGCGGAATACGAGCGATTGGTCCGAAACGAAACGTTGATCCTCCAGTTGCACAGTTTTGCAACCGCGCACCATCACGGACCGATCGGCAACCCGAATGACAAGCCGTATGGCAATGGCGTGTTGCTCTGGTTCGAGCTGGACGACTTTGACGCGGCGGTCGCCCGCGCCGCGGCGATGAACGCGGAAATCCTAATGCCGACCCATCGCAATCCGCCGTCCGGCGACGGTGGTCCCAGTCACTGGGAATGTTGGCTGCGCGATCCAGACGGCTACACCGTTGTTCTCGCAAGCCCGGACGGATCGGCGGCACGATAGCGCCGTACGCGGCATATGACGCAACCCAAGCCAAACTTCGTCTTTCGCTCCGCCGGCTTTGCACAAAAACAGCGTAGGGTGGGCCGAGTCTTCGAGTCCCATCAACTACTCGAAAAGAACACTGGTGGGACTCGAAGACTCGGCCCACGCTACGCCGACTCGGCCCACCCTTCGCCTGCATTCCACGTCTGTTCACGTCTGGCCAATCGCGGCGTCGCGCGCAAAATCTGATGTATCCGATCGGGTAGTCTAAATGGCCTTGCGTGATCCTGGGAGTCCGCAGGGACAGTAGCCCGACGCGCCAGCGAGGGGCCGGGCCTGATTTCTTGTGATTTCGCCATGTGCTCCCTCGCTGGCGCGTCGGGCTACTGTCCCAGAATCGTGCAAGGCTATTTAGCGAGCGACGACGTCTTGATACTCAGAGGATGACGATGGTGAATCAACCGAGCGACGGCGCATTTGAGCGATACCGCGAATGTCTGCACCTGTTGGTGCGGGCCAGCTTGGGGCCGCGGCTGCGCGCGAAGCTTGACCCGTCCGATTTGGTGCAGGAGACGTTGCTGCGGGCGTATCGGCGACGCGATCAGGTTCGCGGGCAGTCTGAGCCGCACCGGCTGGCGTTCCTGCGTCGCGTGCTAGCGAACGTGGCGGCGGACGTGGTGCGTCGGTTTGCGCGGGGGAAACGTGACCTCGCGCTGGAACGGTCGCTCGAAGCTGCAATCGACGGCTCGTCGTCGCGGTTGGAAGGGTTGCTCGCGGCCGAGCAGTCGTCGCCGAGCCGCAAGGCGATGAGGCAGGAATTGCTGCGGAGGTTGGCGGATGCATTGGCGACTCTGCCGGAATCGCAGCGCATCGCCGTCGAGCTTCGCTACCTGCACGACCCGCCGCGGTCGCTCGCGGAGATTGGTCGCGAACTGAGCCGAAGCGAAAAAGCTGCCGCCGGCTTGCTCTGCCGCGGTTTAGCGTCCTTGCGCGAGGCCCTGGCAAATTGGGAGCAATCATGACCGACGATTCGATTCAACCCGATTCCCGACAGGACCGACTCAGCGAGGCGATCGCCGAGTACCTTCGCGCGGTTGATATGGGTCAGAGTCCGGGCCGCGAAGAATGGCTGGCTCGCTTTCCCGAAGTCGAACGCGACCTCGCCGCATTCTTCGATGACCAGGACCGAATGAACCGCATCGTCGAGCCGCTGGGAACTGCGGAGCAATCCGCGGCGTGGGACCCGGCGACCGCACGGACGATGGACTCGGCCTCGGACCGATTGAGCGACGTTTCAATCGCCGAGCCGATCGGCCGCGTTCGCTATTTCGGCAACTACGAGCTGCTGGAAGAGATCGCGCGCGGCGGGATGGGCGTCGTGTACCGCGCGAAACAAACAACGCTCAAGCGGGTCGTCGCGCTCAAGATGATTCTGACGGGCCAGCTCGCCAGTGGCGACGACGTGAAACGGTTCTACGCGGAAGCGGAGGCGGCGGCGAAGCTGGAGCACCCGAACATCGTGCCGATTTTCGAAATCGGCCAGGCGGAAGGGCAACACTACTTCTCGATGGCGTTCGTCGAGGGCGAGAGCTTGGCGACTCGCATCGCGCGCGGCGTGCTCGCGCCGAACGAGGCGGCGACGATCATGGTCAAAGTCACTCGCGCGATCGCGTTTGCTCACGTGGAGGGCGTGATTCACCGCGATCTGAAACCGGCCAATATCTTGCTCGACACCGCCGGCGAACCGCACGTGACCGATTTCGGGCTTGCGAAGCGAGTGGCAAACGAGCCGCACCGTAGCCCGACGCGCGTGCGAGGGACGGCCAACGAATCGCCCTCGCTTGCGCCGCAATCGCCCTCGCTTGCGCCGCAATCGCCATCGCTTGCGCTGCAATCGCCATCGCTTGCGCTGCAATCGCCATCGTCCCCCTCGCTGGCGCGTCGGGCTACGGTGCATGATCCGTCAACGCAACTTACGGCGACCGGGCAGATTCTCGGCACGCCGAGCTACATGCCGCCAGAGCAGGCGGGCGGGCGGACCTCGGAAATCGGACCGCTGGCGGACGTGTATTCGCTCGGCGCGGTGTTGACTGTGCGCTGACCGGCCGGCCGCCGTTTCAGGCCGCCAGCCCGCTCGACACGCTGCTGCAGGTGATCGACGGAGAGCCGGTCGCGCCGCGACTCCTGAATCCCGCAGTGCCGCGCGATCTGGAGACGATCTGTTTGAAGTGCTTGGAGAAAGAACCACGCCAGCGATACGCGAGTGCCGCGGAATTGGCCGACGAACTCGATCGCTTCTTGAAGGACGAACCGATTCGGGCGCGGCCGATCGGCATCGTCGAACAGGCGTGGCGGCGCGCCCGCAAACACCATCGGCTCTTGAACTCGATCGCCGCGACCGTGGTCGCCACGATCGTGCTGGCGGTGCTCGGATCGGTCGGCTGGGATTACTACCAACGGCAGCAGCTCACGTTGCTCACGCTCAAGACCGACGGCTACCCGCTGACCGCGGAATTGCTGCACGACACTGAGGACAAGGTGCGGCAGTCGTTCACCGTTCCGACCGAGAAGCCGATCGAAGTTCCAGCCGGGAGTTATCGTCTACGTACGAGCGGTCTGGGGATGCTCGGCCAAACGTTTCAGGTGACGCTGGATCGCGGCCAGGAGCCGCATTTTAACATCGACCTGACGCAGCAGCAGCTTTGGAAGCCGATCCGGCTTGAACCGGGCGAAGAGTTTGAGCTGGTGGACATCGAGGGGCACACCGACGTCATTCTGTTCGAACGCCGTTTCGGCCGCACCGCGCTGCGCCGGCTCGACGGCGCCACGGGCAATTCACGGTGGGAATCGCCGATTGGCTCGCTGCTCGCGGACCCGGCCGCGGGAAGCAAGGACGTCTGGAAACAACTGACCACGCCCTGGGCACAGTGGGGCTCGTCGGTCAACGTCTCGTTTCGCCCGCTGCTGGTCAAACCGGTGGCGGACGCTGCCAGCGTCCGAACCGACGCTGGCAGCGTCGGCAACGCGATCGATCTCGACGGCGACGGGAAGAACGATCTGATTTACTGCTGGCCGATGCGCGACGACGTGCCGCTCGTGGCGCTCTCCGGCGCGAGCGGCGCGGTCCTGTGGCAACGCGCTTGGACCGACCAGAATCAACTGGCCGCACCGCCGCTGTCGGCCGACGTGAACGGCGATGGCCGCGCCGACCTGATCGTCGTGGCGTATCGGCTCGGCTCGCGGGGCATGTGGGTGGAAGCCCTGTCGGGTACGAACGCCGAGACGCTCTGGCGGAAGGAGTTGAACGACCTGACGCCGCCGAACAGTGCCACGAAATTCGAATGGGTGGACGTGCGTCACGATTTTCGATTCTGGTGCGGGGCTGAAATTGTAGGGTGGGCACCGCCCACCACTCAATTAGGGCCTCAATTAGGGCCGCTGGTGGGCGGTGCCCACCCTACCACTAACTACCGCTACCGCTACCGCGATTGCCGTCCGATTCGGTCAGCACGTCGCTGGATTACGCCTGAGCGACGGCGAGCCGGCGTGGGCGACGATCGATCTGGGAGTCGCGCCCGCCGCTCAGCCACAGTTTTTTGACTCAGACGGTGACGGCAAAACCGACGGCATCGCCATGTTGTCGGCGAGTGCAGATGGCCGGGGAATCGATCTGTCGGCCCGATCCCTGTCAGATGGAAAGCGGATGTGGAGCGCGGCACTGCCGCTCGACAGTGCGAGTGTGCGGGTCACCGACCTCGCGCTTCGTCGCCTGCCGTACGTGCTGGATCTGAATCACGACGGCAAGGCGAAACTCGTCGCGCCGCATGAACAGCCCAAGCGCCTGACCATTTCCGTCGTTGACGCCGACACGGGGCGCTCGCGCTGGAAGCGGACGATCTCGCCCAGCTCGCAATCGCACTGGCAACGCTTCCTTCAGTACCCTGACATCAACTGCGACGGGCACGACGAGCTGGCTGTCGTTTCAGCGTGTTTCCTGGAGTCAGACCGCTACCGTTCTGGTTACGATCCAACTTGGCCGCGGATTTTTGTCGATGTCCTGTCGGGCAAAGATGGCCGTCCGATCTCGTGGTGGCGCGGGCCTAACTTCGACTCGAACCAGCGGCGGATCGAATCGATCGAACTCGGTCCGCTCGGCAGCGACGGCCGGCCCGACCTGATGATCACGACGGTCTTCCGGCACTACGTGCAGCCCGGCAGCCTGCGCGCCGTGTACTTGGTCTCAGCCGCGCGCGGCGTCGAGACGCACAGGCTCGATGCCGTCCACGCGACGCGGCTGGCCGACTTCAACGGCGACGGTTTGCCGGACCTCTTCACCGCGCGCGACACGCGGGAAGGAATGCAGTTGAAGGTTTTGGCCGGTGCCGCGCCCGAAGCCTGGCGGCGGCTGGGCGACGTGCGTCCGGCCCAAGACTACAATGGCGACGGCCTGACCGACGCGGTGGAAGTCGCCGGCGAGTCCAAGCCGAGTTTGCGGATCATCTCCGGCCGTGACGGGCAGGTTCTGTCGCAGCCGGCAATCGAGTGGCGTGACCAGCGGATCGCCGAAAAACCCGTCGTCACCGCACCGCCGCTGCCGAACGGTGATCTGGACGGTGACGGAGTGACCGACCTGCTCGTCGCATCCGAGTGGCGTGTTCCCTTTCGCATGGAGTCGCAAGCGTTCGCGCTTATGGCCATCTCGGGAGCGACCGGCCGCCGCGTTTGGGATTCGCCGAACTGGACGATGGGCCCGTCGCTTCGCGAGCAAGCGGCGTTCGCCGTGTCCGTCGTTGATTTGAAACCGTTCTGTGCCGACCTCGATCGCGACGGATCGCCGGAAATTGTCTGTCCGCATCGAGTCTTCTGGCATGGTGCAGGGCCAAGCAGCGGCCTCATCTCGCAGGTTTGTCTGACCGTGATCGGCGGTCGTGATGGCCGGGTTGTCTGGACCGAGGCGCTCGGCAAGCCAGTGGAACTGGGTGCAGTGCTTTACGAGTTCCAGCTTCCTTACGTCGTATCGCCTGACCTGCACGACGTGAACGGCGACGGCACGGCCGACCTCGTCGTCACCGTGCCCGACTATCGCACGCCCGGTTCGATCCAGGACATCAGTTGCGATGTGTGGGCCGTGAGCGGACGCGACGGCTCGCGGCTCTGGCAGCAGCCGCTGAAACGCGTCGTGCCACCGCACAGTATCCAGCACAACCAACTCGCGGCGGCAGCGGTCGGCGATCTCGACGCGGATGGCAATGCCGAAATCGCCATCGCCGATGTTGACACTGCCAACGCGGCCAGCGAGCTAATCTTTCGTCTGCTCGTGATCCTGGAAACACCCGGCGAATTCGATGACCTACATGCCCGCGGTCGTGCTGGCCGA
>DAIOWH010000097.1:0-23493 GCA_036758585.1 Planctomycetia bacterium | reverse complement strand
CTGGGTGCGACACCCAGCCTACAGCCACTGGGTGCGACACCCAGCCTACAGCCACAGCGGCGCGAGTTCTGCGACGCGGCCTTGCTCGGCTGCATGGGCGGACTCGCAGTGCTGTTCAAGCAGGTCGCGCTGCCGATCGTGCTGTTTCAGTTCGTAGCGGCGATGTGGCGACCGGGCGTTCCGACTCGAACGTCGGGCCTGTTCGCGACACCGTTGGCGATGCTTGCCGGCTTCATTGCGGTGCTCGGTTTGACGTGCATCTACTTCGCGTCGTGCGGCGCCTGGGTTCCGTTTTTCGAGTGCGTGTGGAGCTATAACCTGGCATATTCCGGCCGCGTGTCGCTGGAGCTTTACGGGTTCATGTTGTGGCGGGTCGCGCGCGGACTGGGCCTGTCGCAGTGGCCGCTGTTGGTCGCCGCCGGAGTCGGAGTTTGGCAGGCGGCGGTGCGACGCGACGGGGCGGTGCGGCCGGCGCTGTGGTGGTGGCTCAGTTCGCTCGTGGCCGTGAGCGTGGGCGGGTACTTTCGCCACCACTATTTCATCTTGCTGATGCCTCCCACGGCGCTCGTAGCCGGCTATGGACTGGAAGCCCTGTCTCGAATTGTGGAACCAAAACGGCGCGAGTGGCAGAGCCGAGTGGCAGTTGTTTTGAGCGTGCTCGCCGTCGCGTGGCCAACCTACTTGCACCGCCACTATTTCTTCGCCGGCTCGCCGCAATCCGCCTGCCGGCTGCTGTACGGCCCGAATCCGTTCGCTGAGTCGATCGAGTTGGCCGCACTGATCCGCGAGAATTCGACGCCGGACGACCGAGTCTTCGTGTTCGGCTCCGAGCCGCAGTTGTTGTTCTACGCGGGGCGACGCAGCGCCAGTCGATACATCTTCATGTATCCACTCTTCGGGGGCAGCCCCAACGCGCCGCAGCGTCACCAACAAGTGATCGCTGAACTGGATCAGCACAAGCCGAAGTTCATCGTCATGGTTCACGTGCCCCAGTCTTTCGCGATGCACGACGGCGACTCGGAACTTCTGCTCGACAACCTCACCAAACGAATCGAAGACGGCTACGAGCTTTTCGCCAACGCGATACTCGTACACACCGGGGCCTTCCGAGTCGAGCGGGCGCGGAAGAACCCGGACGGCTCGATCGCGCCGCCGATGATTGGCCCGCACGAGTCGGCGACCGTCCAGGTGTGGGAACGGCGAAAATGAACCGGCAATACCACACGCGGCAGGCTTGACTCGTTTAACGCGGAGCCGCAGGCGACCGGAGATGCACAATCCAGCCATGTTCCGCCGGCGCCTTCGGCTGGGCGCTAAACGAAAATGTCTCATTTATGGCCGCGTGCGGTATATACTGACCAGCGTGATCGGCAGGGAACCGAGATGACGCTCGCGCGGGAAAGACTCGAAGAGAACTTGGCGGCCATGCGTGACCGGATCGCTTGCGCCGCCCGCGCCGCCGGTCGGCCGCCGGAATCGGTGCGGCTGGTTGCCGTGACGAAACAAGTAGACGAAGCGGTCGCCAGGGAACTTGTGGCGCTGGGCGTGACCGACTTGGGCGAGAGTCGACCGCAAGAACTGTGGCGCAAGCGCGACCTTGTGCCAGAGCTGGTGCGATGGCATCTGATCGGCCCGCTGCAGCGCAACAAAGCGCGACGTACGCTGCCGCTCGTTCACCTGATTCACTCGGTCGACAGCGTGGACCTGCTCGATCGACTGGATGATCTGGCGGTCGAGTTGAATCTGCAGCCGTCGGTGCTGCTCGAGGTGAACGTCAGCGGCGAATCGGCCAAGCACGGCTTCGATACGAACGAACTCGCGGCGGCGGTCGAACGTGTCGCCGAGTTGCAGCGGGTCAAGGTCGTGGGACTGATGACGATGGCCGCCTACCACCCCGACCCGCGGCATGCGCGGCCGACGTTCGCCGCGCTGCGCGAATGGCGCGATCGCCTGGCCCGTGAGGCGCCGCCGAACTGCCGGCTCGCGGAGTTGTCGATGGGCATGAGCGGCGACTTTGAAGCGGCTATCGCCGAAGGGGCGACCATCGTGCGTATCGGATCGGCGCTGTTTTCCGAGAGCGACGAGAAACCATGATCGATCTTGTACCGCATGCCGACGGCGTGATCTTGCCGGTGCGAGCGCAACCACGTGCGCGGCGAGCAGGCGTCGTCGGTGAGCACGCCGGCGCGCTCAGGGTTGCAGTCGCCGCGGCGCCCGAGCGCGGCAAGGCCAACGACGCGATCGCCAAGGTTTTGGCCGACGAGTTGGGTCTGGCCAAATCACAGGTACGTTTGGTCTCGGGCCTGGCGTCGCGCGAGAAACGGTTTCTGGTCGTCGGCTTGACCCGCGAGCAGTTGCAGGCAAGGTTGGAACGCCGCGAGCGGTGAGGAAGGCTTGATTGCGGGCCCGGCCGCGTTGGAGCAGACTTCTTGAGCACGCAACGAACAGCAACCGAGGCAATCGAGATAAAGCCCGCGGGCCGGGTGACTGGCCGCGTGCGCCCGCCGGGGTCGAAGAGCCTGACGAACCGGGCCCTGGTCGTGGCGGCGCTCGCCAAAGGTCGATCGACGCTCAGCGGCGCGCTCGATAGCGAAGACACGCAGGTGATGGTCGATAGCTGGCGTCGGCTCGGCGTCGCGGTCGAGCACAATACCGCGCGGGGCACGATGAAGGTCAGCGGTTGCGGCGGCCTCATCCCGGCGGCCAGCGCCGATCTGTTCCTGGCCAACTCGGGCACGAGCATTCGCTTCCTCACCGCGGCCGTGTCGCTTGGTCGTGGTGAGTATCGCCTCGACGGCGTGCCGCGCATGCGCGAGCGGCCGATCGAGGATCTGCTCGCGGCCCTGCGCGTGCTGGGCGCCGACGCACGCTGCGAGGCGGGCGCCGGCTGCCCACCCGTGCGAGTCCGAGCCAAGGGCCTGCGCGGCGGCATCGTGAAAGTGCCCGGCGGTCAGAGCAGTCAATACGCCAGCGCTCTCATCATGGCCGCGCCCTACGCAGCCGGCGACGTGCGCATCGACCTTACCGGCGAAGTCGTCTCGGAGCCTTTTGTACGGATGACTGTTGCCGTGATGCGCGATTTCGGCGTCGTGGTCGAGATGCCGCAGCCAAACCAATTCCTCGTTCCGGCCGGGCAGGCGTATACGGGGCTACCCTACGACATTGAGCCCGACGCGACGGCCGCGAGCTACTTCTGGGCCGCTGCGGCGATCACCGGCGGCGAGGTGACGGTCGAGGGGATCGGCACATCGAGCGCGCAGGGCGACGTCGCGTTCGTCGACCTCTTGGAACGCATGGGCGCCAAGGTGCAGCGACGCGTCGATTCCATCAGCGTCGCGGGCCAGTCGCTGCGCGGCATCGAGACCGACATGCGAGCGATCAGCGACACGACGCTCACGTTGGCCGTTGTCGCCGCGTTCGCCTCGGGGCCGACGACGATCACCGGCGTCGCGCACATTCGCAAGCAAGAAACCGATCGCATCGCCGCTCTGACCACCGAGCTGCGCCGCATCGGCGTCCAGGTCGACGAGCGGCAGGACGGCCTCGTCATCCACCCCACGCCGCCGCGCGGCGCGACCATCGAAACCTACAACGACCACCGGATCGCCATGAGTTTCGCCTTGGCCGGCCTGCGCACGCCAGGCATCGTGATTACCAACCCCGCGTGCGCGGCCAAGACCTATCCTCATTTCTTCGCCGATCTCGGCCGGCTCACCGGCCAGACCTGAGGCTGCCAGACCACTCCTGTTGCGAGCTCCCCCCCCTAAATCACCGTGCGCGAGTTGTTTGGGCGATTCGCAGATTCACGCACGGTCATTTGGCGCCGAGTCGCCCGCTCTTGATCCGTTCGCCGCAACTGGGGAAACTCGCGGCATGAACACGGTGATCCGATCGCTCGCAGCGGCGTTGTGTGTGTCGTTGGTCCCGATGATCGTGCGGGCCGAGGCAACTCAGTCGAAGTACCCGCCGATCGATGCGCGGTATCTGCGCGATCATGCTGAGACGCGCGGGTTCATGCTTGGGCGGCCGACTAAGGCGCGGCCGACTCCGGACGGGAAGGCGGTGCTGTTCCTGCGTTCCCAGCCGCGGCGAGCGAAGCTGGAGCTGTATGAGTTCGACGTGGCTACGGCCAAGACCCGGCTGTTGCTGACGCCCGAACAACTGCTCGCGGGCGGCGAGGAGAATCTGTCGCCCGAGGAAAAGGCGCGACGCGAACGAATGCGGGTCAGCGTCGCCGGGTTCACCGACTACCAGATCTCCGACGACGGCCGGCTCGTCCTCGTCAGCCTTTCCGGCAAGCTCTACGTGCTCGACCGCACGACGGGCAAGACCACGCAGCTCAAGACCGGCGACGGAACCATCCTCGATCCCAAGTTCTCGCCCGACAGCCAGAGTGTCGGCTACGTGCGCGACTATGACGTCTATGTGCTCGATCTCGCGACGCAACGAGAGCGGCGGGTCACGACCGGCGGCACGGAACTGGTCACGCACGGCCTCGCGGAGTTCGTCGCCCAAGAGGAAATGAGCCGATTCAGCGGCTTCTGGTGGTCGCCCGACTCGAAACACATCGTCTTTGAGGAGGCCGACGCGACGGGCGTCGAGGTCTGGCACGTGGCCGACCCGGCCCGACCCGACCAGCCGCCACACCCGTCGTTCTATCCGCGTCCGGGCAAGGCGAACGTGCGCGTGCGGCTCGGCGTCGCACCGGTCGCGGGCGGCGATCCGGTCTGGATCAAGTGGGACGCCGAGCGGTTTCCGTATCTTGCGACCGTGCGCTGGGCCGAGGCGCTCACCGTCACCTACCCGCTTCCCTGGCTCGCCCTCGTTGTTCAGTCGCGCGATCAAACCGAGATGGCCGTCTTGCTGGCCGATTGGCAGACCGGCGACACGACCGAGTATCTGACCGAACGCGACCCGGCCTGGTTGAACATCGACCAGGATATGCCGCGCGTCATCAAGGGGTTTTGCGGTTTGTACGTACACTGGACCAGTGAGTCGGCCGGCGGCACGGAGTTACAACTGCGATATTCGGACGAGAAGGACGGTGCGCCCAGAATCGCGTCGCGATTCGTGCCGCACTCGGCCGGTTACCAGGGACTCGTCGACATTCATCTCGATGACAAGGCCCACGAGATCTTCGTCACCTATCGCGCCAGCGTCGACCCCACGGAGATGCACCTGTTTCGTGGTCTGTTGGCCAATGTGGAACTGCAGGCCGAATTGCCGCCGATGCGGCCGAAGCAGCTCACCACTCAACCCGGCCTCTACGACGCGACGTTCGCCAAGGACCACTCGATCTACACGCAACTCGCGCAGCGGCCCGGCGCGATGCCACGCACGACGGTACACCGCGCCGACGGATCGCTGATCGCCGAGTTGCCGTCGGTCGCCGAGGAGCCGCCGTTCGTGCCGCGGGCCGAGTTCGTGAAGGTCGGCGACGGCGACGGATTCCACGCCGTTGTGGTCCGCCCGCAGAGTTTCCAGAAGGGGCAGAAGTACCCGGTGATCGTCGACGTGTACGGGGGGCCAGGCCATAACAAGGTTGTGAAGAACATGGCCCGCCTCTTGATCGACCAGTGGATGGCCGACCAGGGGTTCATCGTCGTGTCGATCGACGGGCGCGGCACACCGGGCCGCGGTCGCGATTGGGAGCGGGCCATCGCCAGGAAGTTCGGCAGCGTGCCGCTCGCTGACCAGGTCGCGGGGCTCAAGGCGCTCGGCGCCCGGTTTCCCGAACTCGATCTCGACCGCGTCGGCATCGTCGGCTGGTCGTTCGGCGGCTACATGGCCGCTCTGGCGGTGCTGCGCGAGCCGGACGTGTTCAAGGCCGCCGTCGCCGGCGCTCCCGTGGTCGATTGGCTCGACTACGACACGCACTACACCGAGCGCTATCTCGGCCTGCCGCAGGACAACCCCGAGGCGTATCGCGATGGCTCGCTGCTGACGTACGCCGCCGAGCTGCGTCGGCCGCTGCTGTTGGTACACGGCACGGCCGACGACAATGTCTACTTCCGGCATTCGCTGAAGCTGGCCGACGCCCTGTTTCGGTCGGGCAAGGACTTGGAGATGCTGCCGCTTTCGGGTCTGACGCACATGGTGCCGGAACCGGTCGTGATGCAGTCGCTCTGGTCGCGAGTCGTACGGCACTTTCAGAAAAACCTTTGATGGTCGAATAACCACTCAGTTGAAGGAGGTGAAGAAGTTGAAGACGTTGAATGAGTCAGAACGCGAGGCGGCCCTTCTTCAACTACTTCAACTACTTCAACTCTGACTACATTGATAGTGCCATGAAGCTGTTGCGCGTCGTCGTAGGTCTGGCGTTCTGGTTCGCTCTGGGTGCGGCGATCTGGCTGCGCGTCGCCGCGCCGTCCGGTGCCGAGGCGGCGTCGCGCGCCTGGGCCGGCGAACTGCTGCGGTTTTGGACCAGCCCGCGCGTCACGATCGAGTTGCGGCTGCCCGCGCCCACCGAGGTCGCAGTCGGTGATCCGATCTTCACCAGCGACGGCTCCGGCGCATTGACGCAGGTGGGCGAACTCGTGCTGCTCACACGCGACGGCCGGGCGCTATCCGACACGGCCGCGGCAAGCACCGTGCCGCAGGCAATGCTCTACCCAATCGCGCCGCGGCTGAGCGCCGACGCGAGCCTGACGCTATACACCACGCCCGATTCCATCGTCTGGGTCGTGAACACGCTGCTCAGTACCGAGCGCAGGGACCAGATCACGCAAGAGCTGCGACTCGCGATCAACGCCCACCAGGACGACATCCTGGCCACGCTGAAACCGCTGGTGGAAAAAACCCTGACCGACGCGGTGCAGGTGATCGAACAAGACCTCCCCGGAGCGATCCGTCGCCGGCGCGGCGAGCTGGAATCGCTCGGCGCCAAGTACCAGCGCGAGATCGTCGAGAAGGAACTGCTGCCGCTCGTGAAGGGCGAACTCTGGCCGTTGGTGCGCCGCCGCGCCGAGCCGCTCGCGAACGAGGTCGGGCGCGAGATGTGGGAGCGGGTCTCGGTCTGGCGCTTCGCCTGGCGCGCTGCGTACGATCGCTCAGTGCTGTTGCCGGAAAAGAAGCTGGTCGAGCAAGAGATGCAACGCTTCGTAAGGAAAGAGGCGATGCCGATCCTGGAGCGCCACACTGACGACTTCACCGCGCTGCTGAAGGAGGTGCTGCAAGAGGCGTCGCACAACGAAGCGGTGAAAGCCGGCGTGCGCCGCAGCTTCGCGCATCTGGCCGGCGACCCTGAGCTGCGGCGATTCGTCTGGGACGTGGTCGACGAGGTGATGATCGACAACCCGCGACTGCGCGAGGCGCTGGAGCGCAACTGGACCAGCCCCGAGGCGGCCGCGGCACTTCAGTTCGCCGGCGAGCGGCTGGAACCGACGGTGCGGCGCGTCGCCGAACTGGTGTTCGGCACGTTTCACGACGGCATCACGCCCGAGTTCGCTCAGGTGCTGCGCACGCAGATACTCGCCAAGGACCGCCGCTGGTTCCTGCTCGACGCCGGCACGCCGTCGGCCGGCCCGGCCGTGGCGTCGTCGCCGATTGTGTTGCCGGTGAAACTGGGCGGCGGCGCGGCCGTGCGGCGCCTGGCCACGTTACGAGCGAGTGGGCGGCAATGAGCGACGTCGACACGGAACAATCCCGCACGAGCGGCGGTGTTTCCGTCGCACTGCACGAGCTGACGGTCCGGGCGGGCGGACGCATCCTGTTGGAAAGTGCATCCGCATCGTTCGCGCCCGGCGAGGTTACGTTGATTGTCGGCCGCAGCGGAGCGGGCAAGTCGCTGCTGCTGCGCACTATCGCCGGACTGCTCGATACCGCGCTAGGCGAGGTCGACGTCGCCGGCCGGCTGCTGATCAACGACCGCGACGCTCTGCACGGATCGAGGTCGAGTCATCCACCGGTCGGCGTCGTGTTCCAGAACTTCGCGCTGTTCGACGAGCTGTCGCCGACGGCGAACGTCCGCTTCGCGTACGCCCACCGCAACGGCCGGCCGGGCGGTTCGGCCGACCGCGAGACGCGGCCCGACAAGCTGCTTGACGAGCTGAACGTACCGCGCGGCGTGCCGACCGCGGCGCTGAGCGGCGGACAGCGGCAACGGCTGGCCATCGCACGCACGCTCGCCTACAACCCCGATGTCATTCTGTACGACGAACCGACGTCGGGTCTCGATCCGGTCACGGCCGTCAAGGTCGCGCGGCTGATTCACGAGACACAAGCGGCCCATCGCAAGACGTCGATTATCGTCACGCACGATTACGAATCGCTCGCACCGATCGCCGACCACATCTACTTGCTCGATGCGCCATCGCGCTCGCTTCGGCTGGTCGATCGCCGCGACTGGCCGCGCCTGCACGAACTGCTCGAGCCCCCTGCCCCACCGGCGTCGGCCGGCGACGAGCCAGCCGCCTCGCGTACCTCGGCATCACGACCCACACGCCACCTGCGAACCCTTGCCGGCGGCCTGGCCGGCGCACTGCTGGCGACGACGCACGCGGTCGAACAGGTGCTCGCGCTGCCGGTCCGCATGCTGCCGATCTGGAAGAGCGCGGCGTGGGGGCTACGGCTCTTTGTGCACTACCTGAGGCTGGTCGCCGGCCCGTCGGCGTGGCTCTATGTCGCGATCGCCGGGGCGATCGCCGGGTTCGTGGCCACCTACTTCACGTTTCGGTTCATGCCGTATCGTTCGTACACCGAGCCGCTCGTGATCGAGAACATGCTGAACGCCTTGGGTTTTTCGCTGTATCGCATTCTGGTTCCGGTGTTGACCACGGTGTTGATCGCGGCGCGGTGTGGTGCGGCGGTGGCGTCGGACGTCGGCGGCAAGGTGTACGGACAGCAGACCGATGCGCTGCGCAGTTTCGGCGTGAACCCGACACGCTATCTGGGCACGGGCATTCTGTACGCCTTCGCGCTCGGCACGCCGCTGCTGGTCGCGATCGCGTTTGTCGCCGCCCGCGTCACGAGCGTCTTGGTGTTCACGGCGTCACATCCGCGCTATGGGCCGTTCTTTTGGGAGACGCATTTTCACCGCGAGCTGATCGCACCCGGCGAGTGGCTGTACCGTGGAACTGCTTGGCTGGCGGCCAAGGTGCTGGTCTGTGCGGCGGGGATCGCACTGGTCGCCTACGACCGCGGCCGCCAACCGAAACGGTCGACGAAGGACGTGAGCCTGGGGATCACGTCGACGATTCTGTGGTCGACCCTGTTGGTGCTCGTCGTCCACTTCGCCTTCGCGTTCGTCGAGTTCGAGAATTGAGGGTGAGCGAGGGGATTCGAACCCCCGATACCCAGATCCACAGTCTGGTGCCTTAGACCACTTGGCTACGCCCACCATGATGCCCGCGCGGCTGCACGTCGCACCGCGGAGACGGAGTGTATGGGCCAAGCGGAATCGTCGTCAAGGTCACTCGGATCGGGCGAATGAGTCGAGTAGGCGCTGCTTTTCGGCTTCCAAGTTGAGATCGACGTAGGTGCGCAGCGCGGTCGCCGCCTGGCCCAGCGCACGGACTTGCGAAGTGTTGCCGCTGGCAGGCTTCGCCGCCTTCTGCAGTTCGCGCTTGAGGAAGCCCTCTTTGGCCGAGATCGCCTTGGTCTCCTGAGACAACTTGCCCCCCTCGCTCTGATACTGGCGGATCGCCGCTTGCCGCTTGGCGATCGCCGCTGAGCCTTGACGCTGCACGTCGCGGGCGCGGGCGTCGAGTCGGTCGTATTCCGCCTGCAGCACTTGCTTCTCGCGGTTCTTCTGGTCGATCAATCGCTGAATCGTATTGAGCGTGCCGACGTTGCTGTTCTTGTTCTCGGTGTCAGCCAGAATCGACGCACGCTGAGTCAAGAGGCCGCCGACCTCGGACTCGAGGCTCTCGACCTGACGCGTGATGGTTCGGGCACGCGTCTCGAGCTGGCCGTACTCCCGTTCCAGGCCTGCGATCTGATTGTCGAGCACGGCCAGTTGCTCGCGCAACGCGTTTTCCAACTCCTCTGCGTTCTTCTGGACCTGTTCCTTCTTTTCGGCAACCTGGGCCTGCTCGGCGGCCACTCTTTTTTTGGTCGCCTCGGCGTCTTGCTGTTGTTGCTGCTTCGCCTGCACACGCGTCTTCTCCTGCGCGTCGGCCCGCGCGGCGTACGCTTCGAGCACGTCGTTCTTCGCGGCGAGGTAAATCGGCAGTTGATCGGCACTGATCAGCTCGCGGATTTGTTCGTCGGCCTCTTTGGACATCCGGTCGATCGAGCGGTTGTAGCCTGGCCCGTCGAGGTAGCCGAGAATGCCCCCCGCCCACGCGACCTGATCGTCCTGCACGCTGCCCGGCAGTTTCTCCAGCTTCCGCCAGGTTTGCGTGAACTTGACCATGTCCAATACGGCCGCGTCGGCATCGCGTCGCAAGACGCGGAGCCAGATCGACGCGCGAAACGCAGGCAGGTACGGCGGCGATGCGTTCCGTCCCGCCGCGTCGAACAATTTCAGCGCCTCGCTCGACTGCTGACCCTTGAGCATCACGAGCCCAAGCGCGTAATCAAGCCGCGGGTCGTCGGCATGAGTCTTCTTTGCCGAGCGATAGTACTCCTCGGCCGCCTTGCGGTCTGCCGCCTTGCCGCTCCAGCCTTTGTCCAACAGCTCTCCGACTGCGGCGGCCAGCGCCGCGTCGTCGGACTTCTTTGCACTGGCCTGACTAGGGACGTAGCTGGGGTCCGTCGCCGCGGCAGCGTCTTTCTTGTCGTTCGGTTGCGGCGATGGGTTGCTCGGCTGGACCGCCGGCGGCTTCTGCGCCTGTAGCGACAGCGCGTCCGGCGACAACGCCCAGAGCAACGCCAGGGCGAGGCATGCGGAGAACCAGACTCGGACGAGAGCACGGCGAATCGATCGGAAGTGAGAGCAGTACATAGCCGGCGAACCTCCTGAGCGGGGCGGCTGGCACAGCGATCATGGTACCGAAACGCGACACGGTTGCAACGCGAAGCAAGAACCACATCGATGTGAGGATTCTGAACAGGAGGCAACAGTGGAAACGGAGCCAACGGCTCTTGGGATAAAGGACCGCCTTGGCAGCGCATGCCTTCATCCTTTCTCCGTTCTCCGGCTCTCCGCCAAGTTTGGGGCGCAGGCGTCTCGCCTGCTGTTTCATCCGCCAGTGGTGAGACGGCCGCGGCGGCCACACCACAAGTTTCCCCAAAGTTGGCGGAGATCCCGTTCTCCGTTTCCTCGGTTGCCTCCTGTTCAACTCTGCCAGCTCTGCCAGGCATGCGGCAGATGGCACTTGCACAATTCGGCGGGTTTGGTACAGATTCGCCCGCAGCACGCGATCTGCACGCCGGCAGGACGGAAACATGGCGTGCGCGGCGAACCGAGGAGAGGGCAATGAGCACTCACGCGAAGTCCATCGTCTTTGTCGCGGTTGTTTTGTGTTCCATGTCGGGCTGCCGAGCCGGGCGAGCGTGGCGTGCGGCGCGTCTGGAAAAATCGAAGCCGGCGCCGGCGTCAAGCGACTACGCCGCCGATCCAAACGTCAAACAAGCGGGTCTGGAACAGCCGGCGATGGAGGATGGTGCGACTGCATCGCGGCCGCCGGACTCGTCTTTCTGGTCGAACGGCCGGCGCCGAGCGGCGCGGGCCGACCGCTTCCGTTTTGGAACTCCCCGCGCGGGTCGATGCTGACCCACGTAAGAGCGTGCTCAGTTCGAGCACCATCAGAACCGCCGCTCGAACGCGATGCCGGTCGCCCCTGTGGCCGCGTCGACGTGCGGCTGAAGTTCCATGCCGCAGAACCGAACGTGGTGGTCGCACGCGACGGTCTTGCCGATCACGTAACCCAACACCGCGCCAAAAACCACGTCCGACAAATCGTGCTCGCCGTCGTCGATTCGCTCCCAGCCGACCAGCCCCGCGAGCATGTACGCAGGCACGCCCACCCGATGGCCGTAGTATTCGTCCAGCACTGCGGCAAACGCGAAGCTCGATGACGTGTGCCCCGACGGCCAGGCGCCGCCGAACGGATCTTGTTGGCCGTTGGGCGATTCGGTGTTGGCGCCGACCGTCGCCTTCAGAAACATCGTCGAGAGGCCGGTGATCGACACGGCGTTGAACAGAGCCAGGCTCAGATCGTGCATCTCAGCGTCCTGAGTGTGCAGGCTCCATGCGTACATCCCCGCGACCGCGGCGAAGTGATGGCCGGGGTTTCCGATCGCCGCGAAGAACTCCTGACCCTTGTCCCAGCGGTTGGGATGTTCGTTGTAGAAGTCTTCCACATCGTCGTCGACCGTCTTGTGGATGGCGTACGACGCACCACCTGCGGCCAGCAACAACAGCATGTTCTCGCAGCGATACGCGCTGTGTACGTCCGCGAAAAACTCGGCGGGCAACCGGTCCCAATCGTCGGTAAGGGACAGTTGTGCGGCGATCGTGCAGCCATGAGCCGGGGTCGTGAGCGGCGACGTGGCCTGCAGATCAGTCGCGACGTCGTCGCTGCGTGCGGTAACGAGTGTTGCGACCGCAACGTCCGATGCGGCGGCGCGCTGTACCGCCCGCCAATCGGCGGCGGTTGTCGCTCGGCGTTCCGCGATCGAGCAACCGGCTGCGGCAACCAGGCTCAGAGGCAACACCAGTCCACACAGGGTTCGGATCGTCATCGCGCGTCTGGCTCCTCATGAGGTGTTTCACGGCGCAGCGCTAGCCCGGATTATTCACGTAGGGTGGGACGAGGTCGCGGAAACATTGGTGGGCCGTCGCAAGCCGACCGGCTCACGAATTACACTGTTCTATGAGTCGGATTTACATTAGCGACCGAAGGCCCACCAGGATTTCGGCTTGCTCGTCCCACCCTACCCGAGTGTGAATTATCCGGGCTAGGTGAGTATCGTCACTTGGGCCGGACATCAGCCGAACGCGGTGATGCCGACGCGAACTGCGGGTCGGAATGTATCGATCGTGCCGGTTGTGACAGATACTCGGCCGCCCGCAGGTCTGGGGGTGGGGCCTCGTGCTTTTCCCGCAAGCTATCCTTGGAGTGCCACATGAGGCTCGCGTGCGGTTGAATCACCTCCGATCCGCGCGCGGGAGGGCTTGTCATGCAACCGAAATCGACTGCGTCGGAACGGCGTGCCTTTCCACGCCGCGAAGCCAACTACCCCGTGCAGGTAGTGCGGCCCGATAGCTTCGACTGCGATCCGTTCGATGCCACGCTGCTCGACATTTCGCAGACCGGACTTCTACTGCTGACGGCCGTGGACATTCCGGTCGGCGAGTGGATCGTCGTACGTCCGGACCAGCGCGGCGCGGGTTTTGGCGCGGAAGTCATCGCGATCGTCGATCGCCGGTTGCCGCCCCAAGACGGCCAGCAGCGAATCGCCTGCCGGTTCCCCGAGCCGATCGACTACGCAGTGCTGCGACAGTTCACCTGATCGATCAATACCCTTTCGCGTAACCATCCTTGCGTGGCTCGGACGCGCCGATGAGCGTGCCGTTCGTTGAGTCAATCTGAATGGCCTGATAGCCGCCGAACGATCCGCCCGGCGCCAACAGTCGGTGCCCCTTGGCCGCCAGGCCGTCTCGCACCCGCGCGTCGATGCCGCGCTCCAGCCCGACCGTGCCGCCGGCCTGCAACCGACCGCCCGTCGGTGTCGATGATCCGAAGTGGCAGAACCGGGCGGCCGCGCCCGCCTGCTGCGCGTCCATGCCGAAATCGATCATGTTCAGCAGCACCTGCACATGGCCCTGCGGCTGCATGTCGCCGCCCATCACACCGAACGACATCCACGGCTTGCCGTCCTTGGTCACGAACGCGGGGATGATCGTGTGAAACGGTCGCTTGTGCGGTTCGAGCCGGTTGGGATGATCAGCGCCCAGGTGAAACAGTGTGCCGCGGTTTTGCAGTGCGAACCCGGTCTCGCCCGCCACCACGCCCGAACCAAACCCGAAGTAGTTGCTCTGGATGTACGACACCGCGTTGCGGTCCTTGTCGACGACCGTCATGTAGATGGTTTCGCTGGCCGATAGGCGCGGGTCCTCGACGGCGATCTCCGGCAACGCCCGCTCGCGATCGATCAGCCGACGTCGCCGCGCGGCGTGGGCCTTCGAGATCAACTCCTTCACCGGCACGTCGGCAAACTCGGGGTCGGCATAGAACCGAGCACGATCTTCAAACGCCAGCTTCTTGGCTTCGATCAACAGGTGCAGGTACTCGGCCGAGTTTTGGCCCAGCGACTTGAGGTCGAAGACCTCCAGGATGTTCAGCATCTGGAGCGCGGCAATGCCCTGGCCGTTGGGCGGCAGCTCCCAAACGTCATAGCCGCGGTAGTTCGTCGCGACCGGATCAATCCAGGTGCTGGTGTGGTCGGCGAAATCCTTGAGCGTGAACAGGCCGCCGAGCTTGTCCGATGCGGCGACGATCTCGTGCGCGATCGCGCCGCGATAGAACGCATCGCGCCCACCCTCGGCGATCCGCCGATACGAACGCGCGAGAAACGGATTCTTGAAGGTGTCGCCCGGTCCGGGCGCTCGGCCGCCGGGTGCGTAGGTGCGGCCGGTGTCCTCCCATCGGCGAAACATATCGCCCGCACCCCGCCAACTTCGCCCGATCACCGGCGCCACTTCAAACCCATCTTCGGCGGCCTGGATCGCCGGTTGCAACAGGTCGCCGAGTGGTCTGGTGCCGAATCGCTTGAGCAACTGGTCCCACCCGTCGACGCAACCGGGCACCGACCACGAGAGTGGGCCGGTCTCGGGAATCTCGTCGAGTCCGCGCTCGGCGAACAGCGCGCGGGTCGCGCGATACGGTGCGCGGC
Organism: Planctomycetia bacterium; assembly: GCA_036758585.1. Taxonomy (GTDB): domain Bacteria; phylum Planctomycetota; class Planctomycetia; order JALXBF01; family JBGPMX01; genus DAIOWH01. Next base: position 8,712 of record DAIOWH010000097.1, on the reverse strand, counting down.
CGCTCGCGTTCAGTCCGTAGAGCTTCTGCGTCTTCGAGTCCCAGACGATGGCGAACAGGTCGCCGCCGATTCCGCAACTCATCGGCTCGGTAAGCCCGATCATGGCCCCAGCCGCGACCGCCGCATCGACGGCATTGCCGCCGTTCCGGAGCACCTCCAAGCCAGCCTCGACCGCGTGCGGTTCGCTGGTGGCGATCATGCCATGCCGCGCGACGGCCGGCGTCGACTTCGTTGATCTCTCGTCCGCGCCCGTCGCGTCGCGCACGGTGAACATGATGGTGACCCCTAATAACGCCGCGGCCCAGTGTCGGCTCGACATCGCTCGGTACTCCATGGAACGGGCATCAGTGTAATGCACTCAGTTCGCGGAACAATGTTCATTTTTCGATCGAACTGGTTTAATCTTCCAGGCCGTCGGCGGGTGGCGATCGGCGTTCAGCCTGATGGCCGATCGCCGACAGCTATTCAGAAGGACGCTGATGTCTCAATCCGTGGGCTTCTTCACCGACAGCACCGTGTGCATCGGCTGCAAGGCCTGCCAGGTGGCGTGTCACCAGTGGAACGGCTTGCCGGCCGAGCCGGGGCCGAACGGCGGGCTGCCCACGCTGTCGGGCGACAGCTACGACAACACCGGATCGTTCTCGGACGTGAATTGGCGGCACGTGAAGTTCATCGAGCAGTTCTCGGCCGACGCCGACCGGTCGGAGGCGGCGTGGCTGATGATGTCGGACGTGTGCAAGCACTGTGCACACGCGCCGTGCATGGAGGTCTGTCCGACCGACGCGATCGTCCGCACGGAGTTCGACACGGTCTTCATCCGCGAATCGTACTGCAACGGCTGCCGCGACTGCATCGCCGCGTGCCCGTTCGGCGTGATCCACATGAGCGCGACGAAGAACGTGGCTCAGAAGTGTACGTTCTGCTACGACCGGCTGCAGAACGGCCTCGTGCCGGCGTGCGCCCAGGCGTGCCCGACGCAGTCGATCCAGTTCGGCCCGCTGAGTGAACTCCGCGAGCGAGCCACCATGCGCGTCGAGCAGCTTCACGAGCGTGGCGTCGCAAGCGCCAGACTATACGGCGCCGACGAATCCGTACTCGGCGGCCTGAATTCGTTCTACCTGCTCGTCGACGAACCCGAGGTGTACCGCCTGCCGACGGCGCCGAAAGAGCCGGCCAAGAGCGTGCCCGGCTCATCATGGCGCGCGATTCTCGCGGCGGCTTGGATCGGCGTGGCCGCACTCGTATCATTCCGGGGTCGCGGCAAAGACGAGTCGCAAGACTTGGCCCGGCCCGAGACCCGTGAGGCAACGACCTCATAACAGCGTCGAACTTCAGCAACCATGGCCCATCGCATCGCCATCCTGGCGTCGTTTCTGCTCTCGTCCACCTTGGGTGGCGCCTTCGTCGCAGGATACTGGATGCACCAGGGTCGCAACCAACGGGCGGCGGCGAGCACCGTACTGTTCGTCGCCGTGATGGTGTTCGTGCACTTTGTTGGCTACCGCGTGTGGTTGGGCCAACCGGTGAGATGTGCGAGTCAGCCAGCCGCACCAATGTACGAGCTGAACGCGCGAGTGATCCTCGGTGTGCTGCTGTTTGGCGTCTGCCTGTTTCTGTCGGGCGTTTTCTTCCGCCAGTACCTGGAAGTGCGGCGACAAGCCGCGGAACGTATGGCAGCCGGAGAACCGTTTGCACCCACGATGATCAGTGAGCCGGCGGGCTGGGCCGTCGCATTTCTATGCTTTGCCATCATCAGCTTGTTGGCCGGACTGAAACGTACGCCGCTCACACTGACGAAGGACAACACGCCGGGATGAACACCTTCGTGGCGAATCCTCACTGGGGCTGGTGGATCGTCTGGTATTTCTTTCTCGGCGGCATCGCGTCCGGCGCCTACTTCATTGCCGCGCTGATCGACTTGGTCGGCGACGAGCACGATCGCAGACTCGGTCGGATCGGGTACCTGCTGGCCGCCCCGCTCGTCGCTGTGTGCGGCGTGCTGCTCATCCTCGATCTCAACCAGCCGGCACGGTTCTGGCACATGCTGTTCGACGCCGAGACGTGGCTGCCGCACATGAAATACTGGTCGCCGATGTCGATCGGTGCGTGGGCGCTCTTGCTGTTCGGGGCGATCAGCACAGCATCGTTCGTAGGCGCGCTCGCCGAATCGCGGCGGTGCGGGCTTGGCCGCTGGGCGACGCCGGCCGCGCGGCTGCATCGCGGGGCGTTTGGCCGCGCGTTCGATCTCGTGGGTGCGACGTGCGGCTTTTTCATCGCTTCGTACACCGGTGCCCTGCTCACCGCGACCAACCAGCCGATCTGGAGCGACAGCCCGTGGATCGCCGCGTTGTTCCTGGCCTCCGCCGCAACGTCGGGTATCGCCTCTGTGCAACTGGCGTCTCGGCTCATCGCGGCGGCGGCGACCGCGTCCCACGAAAAACTCGACCGCGTAGACGGCTGGGCCTTGGCGCTCGAACTCGTGATCTTGGGCTTGTTTCTCGGGTCGTTGGGCCTGTCGGCCCGTGAACTCGTGCGCCAGCCGCCGCTGGTCATGCTGTTGGTCGGATGTTTGGGCGCGGGCCTGTTTGTTCCGCTCGTGCTGCGCCACTGGCCACGATCAAGAGCGGGGGCGGCGGCCTTGGTCGGCCCGGCGCTGGTGCTGATCGGTGCGTTTGTGTTGCGCTACTCGATACTCGCCGCCGCACCGGCTTACGTTCGTCAATCTGAGCGGCCGATCGGGCGGGCCGGCTCGCCGGTCGAAGGTAGCGCGCCTGCCGACGCTGCCGCCGCGCCAAACGACGCACCACCCGCTGCGCGACAAGTCACCGACCTGTTGCGATTGATGGGTCGCCGACTTGAGCTGATGGACGAGGTCGCGCGGGCCAAGTGGGCCGGTTCGCAGCCGATCGAGGACCTCGACCGTGAGCAGGCCCTGCTGGCCTGGGCGAGGCGTGCGGCTGCCGATCGCGGCACGGCTGCCGACGCGGCCGAGCGGTTCTTTCGCGCACAGATCGTCGCGGCGAAACAGGTGCAACAGGCATGGTTCGATGAGTGGGCCATGCGACCTCCAGCCGGGTCTGCCGAGCCACTCGACCTGGCTCGCGACCTGCGTCCGCAGATCGACGCGCTGAACCGCGAACTCATCGGTGCCTTCGCCCAAAGTCATCCGGTGCTCGCCCGCGCCGATGCCGGTACTCGCGAGAGCGTTCGGGCCAATGGCCTTGTCGCCCTGCGAGATCTGCGATTGGACTCGCAGCAGCGTGCTGCACTTCTTGATGAACTATTCGACGCGGCGGATACTGCGAAACGAAGGAGCGATACGCATGACTGATCGCCAGCGCTGCGCCTGGATCAAAGACGACCTAATGCGCCGCTACCACGACTCGGAGTGGGGCGTGCCGCTGCACGCCGACCGCAAGCATTTCGAGTTCATGGTGCTCGACGCATTCCAGGCGGGGCTGAGTTGGAAGACGGTCCTGGACAAACGCGCGAACTTCCGCCGCGCGTTCGACCGGTTCGATCCCGAACGGGTCGCCCGCTTCGATCGGCGGCGGGTGACGCGACTGCTCGCAGACCCCGGCATCATCCGCAACCGCCAGAAAATCGACTCGGCCATCAAGAACGCCCGCGCGTTCCTGGCCGTGCAGGAAGAGTTCGGCAAGTTCGACCGCTACATCTGGCAGTTCACCGGCGGCCGCACGATCGTCAACGCCTGGCGGTCGCTGCGAGAAGTTCCCGCGCGCACGCGCGAGTCCGACGCCATGAGCAAAGACCTGAAGGCCCGCAGCTTCTCGTTCGTCGGCTCGACGATCTGCTACGCCTACATGCAGGCCGCCGGCATGGTGAACGACCACGTGGTGAGCTGCTTTCGTTACGAAGAAGTCTGCGCAGTCGCGCACACCTGAAAAAGCTTTCAACGGGCACTTGATTCACCGTAAGCAACCGCGGCCTGACGCAGCGGTTTCTCGACGTGTACGCTCGGGACGCTCGCCGCGGGGGCGTCGCAGACGCTGACCATTGTGGTCATGGTCTGCAGGCACAGAAGGAGGACAGTCCGAACAGTCCCGCTTCTGCCCCCTCTGACCGACCGCTGGCCCCGGTGATATGCAGATCCGCCGATCTGCGAGATCGGAAAGGATGTTCTCTCTCCCCACAGCAGGTAGGCTGGGTGCCTCACCCACCCTACTACACGTTGCTCGGCATGGAACAGGTGTGGGCGTATCAGATGTTCTCTCTCCCCGCAGACGGGAGAGGCGGAAGCGATTTGCGATTTGTGTAGGGCCAATGCACTCACTTGAGCGCGGACAAGAACGCGAGCAGGTCGGCCACGTCGCTGGCCGTCAGGTCGCGGAGCAGCAGGTCGGGCATGAGCGACTGCTGTTGCGGCGTCAGGTTCTCGACGTCGTCGGCCGCTACGCGGATGAGCTTGTTCTGTGCGTCCTTGAGCACGACTTCGTCGGCCTCGCGCTTGACCAGCAGTCCGGAGTAGACCAGCCCCGCCTTGGTGCTCATGAGGTACGTGACGTATTTGGGTTCGATCTCGCGCGAGGGTTCGAGGATCGTTTGCAGGAGTCGCTCGCGGTCGTACTTTTTGCCGATCTCGCTGAGGTCGGGTCCGACGTCGGCGCCTTGGCCCTGGACCTTGTGGCAGTTCTTGCACTGGACGCCGGCGAGGTCGAAGAAGACCTTGCGGCCGCGGGCCGCGTCGGCGGGCAGAGCGAGAATCTCGTGCGGCTTGACGGCCGTGCCCAGCCGTTTCGTCCGCTGCTCTTCGGGAATGTACCGCTCAAACAAGTCTCGCACGTGCGACGCCGTGTGCAGCGTGCCGCGAGCGACGACTTCCTTGCGAACTGCATCGGGCAACTTGCCGTCGCCGGCCGCATGCATCACCGCGAGCGCGCCAACCGTCGAGGCCAACAGTGAGTCGATCATCGCCTCGCGCTGCTTGGCTGATTGTCCGCGCGTGCGGAGCGATTCGATCGCCGCGGCCGCCTCCTTGCGTACCGAGCCGCCCGCGACCGGCGCGTCGCCCGCCGGCAGACCCGACAGCCAATCGTGCATCAACCGCAGTCCGACTTCGTCCACGACGCTCGACCCCATGCGCGGCATGCGGCCGGGACCCAGCTTGGCCATGCGATAGAACAGGACCGACCGATACGGATCGCCCGGCGCGATCACTCGCGCGTCGGGGATGAAGAACCCCCCCTGCCCCGGCCGCGTGTCGACCGCTCCCGTTTCGTTCAGCTTCAGCGTGGCGAGGAATTGGAACTCGGCGTTGCCGCCGCCCCACTTGCGGTGGCAGTACGAACAGTTGGCGTGCAGATACGACCGCGCGCGATCGTCCAGGCTCTGCGCCTTGTCGCGATAGTCGACCAGTCGCGGCAGCTTGTCCGGCCGGTCGGGCAACGGCTTCGTGAACACGCCGATGTGTTCGAGCGTGCGGAGCTGGTTATCTACGCCGCCGCCGTAGTCGTGGTCCTTGTTCATCTGCAGCGTGGTCGCCCCCAGCGCGTACTTGGCGGCCATGTTGTGACAGACGGTACACTCGGCCCGACTCGGATAGTGCCAGGTGAACTGCCGCTGGCCGCCCGCGGCCGCGTCGCGAATCAGCAGCGTGCGGTCGCTGCCCTCGCGATCCTCAAGCAGCACGGCGTCGGTCTGGTCGTCGGTCCAGACGTAGGTGTAGCCCTGCCAGTACTGATCGCCGACCTCTTCCGTGCCGGTCAATCGTTCGTTGTGCAGGATGCGAGTTTCGAGCCGACGGCGGCTGGCAGGCTGGCCCGTTTCCATCTCGATCGAGATCGTCTCGACCAGCACGGCGCCGCTGGGGAACTTCCAGCCGCGCGGCGCGCCGGGGGCCGGCTGCGGGAATTCGATGGCCTCGAATTCGACCTGCGACTCGCCCGGCAGCGCCAGGTAATACTCCTTGATCGCGCCGTCGCTCCAGGCCGGCGCGATCACCGAATACGGAATCAGTCCGGCGGCCGGCTTGTGATCCTTGGCCGACGCGAACAGGCCGGTTTCACTGATGCGTTTCGGGAACGCCGGCCGGCTGGCACTTGCGGCCGGGTTCGGCGCGAGCCGATGGATGCCGCCGCCCATGTGGTCGACCATGTACAGTTCGCCGGCTTGGTCTTCGGCGAAGCCGACCAGTCGCAGCGCGGAATCGACCAGCTCGCGATGCTCGGCGACCTTCTTGCCGTCGTAGCGCAGCATCCAGATGCGGCCGGTGTCGTAGTCGCCGTAGATGTACGCGCCGACGAGTTCCTTGAGGCGGCTGCCGCGATAGACAAACCCGCCGGTGACCGAGCGAAAGTCGGCGTGGCTGTGTTCGACGACGGGCGGCAGAATCGGTGTCGGCCCGCGGCGGCGGTCGGGGCGAAACGGGTGCGTACCCTCGGTGACGCTCCAGCCGTAGTTGCCGCCGCGCTCGACGCGGGTCACCTGCTCCCAGAGGTCCTGGCCGACGTTGCCGGTCCAGAGGTCGCCGTTGCGCCGGTCGAAGCTGATCTTCCACGGCTGACGCAGTCCGTAGGCCCAAATCTCCGGGCGAGCGCCTTCGGTCGCGACGAACGGATTGTCCTTGGGCACGCCGTACGGCCGGTCGGGGTCGGGATGATCGACGTCGATGCGCAGAATCTTGCCCGCCAGCGTCGTCAGGTCCTGGCCGGTCTCGTACTCGTCGGCGATGCCGCTGGCGTCGCCGGTCGCGATGTACAAGCACCCGTCGGGGCCGAACATCAGGCATCCGCCGTTGTGCCCGCCCGACAGCCACTCGACGAGCACTTTCTCCGACGCCGGATCGCACCGCGGCGGATCGTCGCGCGAGACCTCGAACCGCGACACGCGAGTGCCGTTCTTCTGCGGTTCCGTCGGATGCACGATGTAGGTCAGATAGACGTACCGCTTCCGCTCGAACTGCGGGTGAAACGTGATGCCGTAGATCACCTTGCCGAGGTCGAGAAACAGGTCCTTGTCCGCGCTGCCTGCGGCGGCTGGAAACGAGTAGACTTTGCCGAACCGTTCAGCGACGAAGAGCCGGTTGGCGCCGGGCGCGGCGACCATCTCGAGCGGCTCGTTGAATTTGAGTTTGGGGAACGCCGCCTCGGTACGATACGGGCTGGGCGGGTCGGGCGTGCCCACGACTCGCGAGGTCGTCCACGCCGTGCGTCGCGCGATTCCGTACGGTCGCTCCTGGTCGGCCGCGTCGGCACAGCGAAGTTGAAGAACCAACAGTCCGGTGAACCAGCCTAGACCACACAAGATGATTGATCGCATGGCAACCTCGTGCTTGGCAGGATCAGATCGGAAACGACCGGCGAGAGTATATCGTGTGCGCGGTGGAAACTGAACCGGCCACAACCCGGAAGGGAACCCGAGAGAACGCGAAGAGCGCTGAGTACTGCTCCACATTGAATGGGGTCCGAATTCGTTTAACCCGCAGCCGCAGGCGAGGCATGGCCGGCGTTTGTTGTGCCTCGCCTGCGGCTGCGGGTTAAACGACCGAGGCCGATTTGGGTGTAACCGGTCGCCCGCGTTTTGACTCGGTGGTCGCCCTCGCTGACGCTTCGGGTTAGTGTTTTCGACGCAGAATCGAGCCAAGTCACACTAACCCGAAGCGTCAGCGAGGGCGACCGGTTACACCCGGCCGATTTCAGACCCTATTCAATGCGGCACAGTACTGAGGATCAGGACTCTGCAAACTCGGCGCACTCTGCGGTTCAATCCCCTCCAGCGCGGGGGAGGAGGCAACCGCAGAGAACGCGGAGAACGCTGACGGGGATGATTCACGCGGCCCAGGCGGTAGAGGACTCCTGCTGACCGTGGCGATTGTCAGCCGGCCGCGACACACGCCGCCAAGTCATCGACCGAGACGCCGAGCGCAGCGGCCAGCCGAGCCGCGATCGAGAGCGTGGGCTCCCGTTCATCGGCTTCGATCTGTGAGATGTACCCTTGTGAGATTCCAGCCATGGCCGACAGGCTCGTCTGAGACATGCCCAGCGACTCGCGAACGATTCGTATCCGCTCGCCGAGACTCTTGTGGGTGGATTGAGCCAGGGCCTGCCGTCGCCGTTCGGCGAGTTGGGTGCGGATACGAGCTGCGATCTCGGGCTTCTCACGCTCCACCTGCTCGCGCACGTGACGATACTTGGCCGCTTCCTCCGGACTCAGCCGGCGATCTCGCGTGATTCGTTTCATGGCATTCTCCTATGAAAGGAAGCACTCGCCATGGACAGTTCCCCCGCCCATGTCGTCATGGCTCAACGTCGTAAGCGGTTACCGGATACGCCGTGTCACGATCAATCTCTTCGAAGACCACCACCAGGAAACGGCCCGCACTGGTCCAACCGAACACGATAGGCCGGTCCGACGAGCGACTGGAATCGATGCCGGACGGCCGCTGCAGCACTTCCTCGACTTCCTCCTTGGTCACGCCATGATCCGCTACGTGCCGCACATTACCATCCGGATCGTCATCCAGGTCCCAGATGATGGTCGCGTAGCCCATGATCGCTCCCGTCCCTCGCGACGATTCGACTATAGCACTTGTAATACCCCGTTCAATAGCAGCCGTAATGATCGCATTTGCAGAAGGGTGGACACGTTTAGGACTCTGCGAACTCGGCGCACTCTGCGGTTCAATCCTCTCCAGCGCGGGGGGAGGAGGTAACCGCAGAGGCCGTCACGGCTTGATTTTCGCTTCGGCTTCGG
>DAIOWH010000096.1:15615-23745 GCA_036758585.1 Planctomycetia bacterium | reverse complement strand
CGCCTGCGGCTGCGGGTTAAACGAATTCGGACCCCTTTCAATGTGGAGCAGTACTTGGCAAACGTAACGCGGGCTGCGCCCGCAACGGAATCCCCGAACCGCGAGCGTGAGCGAGCGGCTGGTCGCTCGCGCTCGCGGTTCGGAAAACTTGCGCGCACGACGCAAGGATGTTACAACCCAAGGTTCTAAAACGGCAACCGGTTGAACTTGCCTTGCATGTCGTACAAGTGAAACAGCGCCCGGTTCACGATCGTCTCACCTGCGCCAAGCTCAACCGGCGAGACTCCGGGGTCGGCGCCGTAGCCGCCCTCGGCCGCGGCCTCGATCGTCGGAAAGTACTGTTGGTAGTCGTTGGTGTAACCAAAGAACAGTGTGTGTGCCAGCCGCGAACGCTGTTTCAAACGGACGGCGTGGTTCGCGAAGAACTCGCCCGACGCACCGACCAGGCCGATTTCGTTGTTGACCAGGGCGATGGTCAGGTGCGGCCGGACGCCGTCGCGATATTCATCGACGTAGAAATCGACCAGCGACTTGAAGAATGCCTGGTTGTACACGGCTCGCACGGCCGTGTTGTCGAGATTGATGCGCATGTTCGACTTGGCGAACTGAAAATCCTCCTCGCGAACTCTGATCGAAGGCCGCTCGGCGGGTTGCGTCTTGATCTCGCGGGCCATCGCGACGACCTCGCGGCCGAGCGCCTGGCCGAATGCCTGATGGCCGCGATGCTCGCCGGGGCTAGCCGACATGTCGCCCGACGCACCCTGCAGAAACAGGCACGTGCCGCCGAATTGTTCCTCGACGAGCGACTTCACCTGCCCCGGATAGTCGGCGGAATAGCGCATCGTCTCGGCGGCGATCATGGTCGGGTGCGCGGCGAAGTTGACGGCGATCGCGATAGGGCGGCCGTCGCGATCGTCGACGCGGATCACGGCCAGTTCGCGGTCGCGTGGCTTGTCGGGCAGTTTCGAGTGACGATTTCGGTTCCATTCGACGTCGCGTCGCAGCACGCCGAGCTGCGCCGGCCGGCGGGCCTTGTCGGCGGCAATGATCACGTCCGCGATCTTCTGCTCCAACTCGCGGACATATGACTTCTCGGGGCTGGGCAGGTCGTCCAGCTCGATCACCGGTCCGTGGTGCGTGTGCGACCCGACGATCATGACATGGGCGACGGCCGCCTCTGCCCGGACCCGTTGGCGAATCGCGGCCATCGATTTGCGCGTCGGGGCGCGGCCAAGGTCGAGTCCGACCAGCGCCAACTTCGAGTCGCCCACAGCAAGCACCAGCGCGCTGGCTCGCAGCGGGTCCATGACGCCTTCGCTCGGTTTGTCGTGTCGAGCCCCGTAGCCCCACATCGGCAGCCCCACCGGCGGGGTGATATCGGCGGTGGCGTCGCCGGCCTCGAATTCGTCGCCATGCGAGGCGGCCGCCCCGATGAGTAGCAGCATGATGAACGACAAAGCCCGAACGCAGGAGGACTGGCGAAGCCCGAATAGTGGTTCGCGCCAGCTCGGACGGCCCGTGGCGCATGCCGCCCCAAAGTCGACGGCATGCCGCTGACTTGAGCTTCGAGCTTCCTCATTCCTTTGACGTTCGAGCTTCGTCATTCGTCATCGTCTTCGCGCCACTGCTCGATCAGCCGATCGAACCTGCTTTCGTAGATCTGGTCGTACATGCTCATGCGGTCGGGGAAGAACCGCTCGACCTTGTCGCGCAACTGCGACCGTTCGATGGCGATGTCCACCAGCGGATAATCGGTCGAGACGATGAGCACCGCGATGCGCTCGGCCTGGCGGCGAATACGTTCGGCGCGTCGATCCAAGTCATGTGGCCGGTGCATCAGGCTGTTCCTCGCACAATTTGGGTCCGCGACACCATCTGCGCACCACTGACCCAGCCCCCTCATCCCGACCCTCTTCCCACAACGGGGCGAGGGAGAATCGCAGCCACGAAGGCGCAAAGGGGCCAGGTCCCCCCACGCGCGTACATCTTGTTCCCCCTCGCCTTTAGGGAAAAGGTCGGTGTCAGGGGTGCGCACGTGCGTCGCGCGCCTCACAATCCCGGGGTCATTATTGGCGTTGCCGCGCGGCGGAGCCAGTGTGAATATCGAGAAGGCGCTTGCACAACGCGCGACGGGCGGTTAAGCAAGAGCCTCGCTGTGTCACCGCGGCGGCCGCGCGGGGCAGTGCCGTACGCAGTACAAGACCGGAGGTTCGACCGATGTCTGATTCGTCGCTGCTCGCAGGCTCAACCGCCGAATCCTCCGATCGCGTGCCGGCCGGGTGCATGCCGGCGTGGGAGGTCGGCGAACTGCCCCCCGCGCCCGTTTTCCGCTGGCGGCAGTGGACCACGCTGGTCGGGCCGGGGCTGATGATGGCGGGCGCGAACATCGGCGGCGGCGAGTGGCTGTTCGGTCCGGCCGTCACCGCGCAGTACGGCGCCACGCTGATGTGGCTGGCCGCGTTGAGCATCATCTTCCAGATCTTCTTCAATCTGGAAGTCATGCGTTACACGTTGTACTGCGGCGAGCCGATCGTCACCGGCTTCTTTCGCACGATGCCAGGCCCGGCGTTCTGGACGGTCTGCTACATCATTCTCGATTTCGGCGCGATCTGGCCCTACTTGGCGTCGAACGCGGCGGTGCCTCTGGCGGCGGCGTTCCTGGGGCGATTGCCCAGTCCCGAAGACGATCCGCTCGTCAAGGGACTGGGCTATGCCATCTTCCTTTGTGCCTTCGTGCCGCTCATCTTTGGCGGCAAGATCTACAACGCGCTCGAAAAAGTGATGGTCGCAAAGATCGTGCTCGTGCTCGGCTACCTCACCTTCACGGCGATCTTTGTGGCGCGACCGGCGACCGTGGGCGAGGTCTTCGCCGGCTTCTTCCGGGTCGGCGCCGTGCCGCTGCGGGCGCAGACCGTGATCGTGCGCGACCGGTTCACGATCACTGAGACGGTTGGTTCCGACAAGTACCAGTTCAAGGGCACGCTCGCGGCCGATGGCTCGCTCGCCGATGCGTCGTTGCAGATCGGCGTCGGCGCCGGCGCAAAGAAGTATGCGATCAAGCAGGCGGCGGGCGGCCCGTACAAGATTACCGATGACAAGAAGGAGCCAATCGCCGCAGAGTTGCACGAACAGATCGCGCCGCAAGTGAACCGGATGCTGAGCGTCGCACGTCGCGTCGCCGCGCGAGGCGGGTTTCTGATTCGCTTCACTGAGGACGACCTCCGGATCGAGGCGGAAGGCACGGCGGGACCTCAAGGCAATTGGGCCGCCGAGCGGATCGCGCTGACGAGTGCCGGAAAGACCCAAGAGTACGCCTCGATCGACGCGGTGCCCGACGATTACCGAGACCGAGTGAGCGCGTTCGTCGCGAACCAGGGTATAGAACCCGTGGGGCTTGTCGGGTACCTGTTGCGCAAGGGGCGCTTGCCCGATCTGAACTGGGGCGTGCTCGCTGGTTTCGCGGCGATTGCCGGGGCGGGCGGGTTGTCGAACGCGCAGTTCTCGAACTACGCGCGCGACAAAGGCTGGGGCATGGGACCGTTGGTCGGTGCGATCCCGAGCGCCGTCGGCGGCCAGACGATCGAACTGTCGCACGTGGGCAAGGCGTTTCGGCCGTCGCCGGAGAGCCTCGCGCGGTGGCGCGGCTGGTTCCGGCACATCGTGCGCGATCAGCTTCTCATCTGGATGGGCGGCTGTTTTCTCGGCATGGCGTTGCCGTCGATCTTGTCGCTGGAGTTCATTCGCAACGCGCCGGTCGAGGGCAACAAGGTCGCCGCCATGACCGCCGACGGCATCGCTCAGGTCGCAGGGCGCATCTTCTGGCCGCTCACGCTGATTTGCGGATTCCTCGTACTCGGACCGACGCAGGTGGTGAACATGGACGGCATCATCCGTCGCTGGACCGACGTGATCTGGACCGGCTTCAAGCCGCTGCAAAAACTCGGCGGCAATCAGGTAAAGTACGTCTACTACTCCATCATGCTGGCCTACGGGCTTTGGGGCCTGGTCGCGCTGTGGAAGACGCCCGACCCGTTGGTGTTGGTGATTGCGAGCACGGTGTTCATGAATCTCGCGCTCGGATTTGCGTCGTTCCACACGCTCTGGGTGAACACGACGCTGCTGCCGCGCGAGTTGCAGCCGAACTGGCTGATGCGAATCGGCCTGGTGGCCTGCGGCATTTTCTTTCTGGGTATCTGTGCGATCGCACTGAACCAACAGATACCCGCGCTGGCCGGCTGGCTCAGAGTCAGAGGATAGGCGCATGACGACGGGCGAGGTGGATCGGGCCGCGAAACCAGAGCGGCCGACGAGCGATCTTGTTCGTGTGGGGCGGCTGGCAGCCGTGTCGGTGCTGCGCGAGACCGCCAAGACCGGCGTTCTGTGGACGCTGCTGCTCGCGAGTGTTTGGCTGCTCGTCGAGGTGTTGCGCGGCGACGCGGCGGGTCCGGCGGCGTGGTACGAACGACTGTGGCGGACGTTCGCCGACGCCGGACGCGACGTGAACAACCTGCCGATCGCGCCGCGATTCTTCCCCGCGGCCGCTCGCTCGCTCGCCGTGGTGCTGACGTCGGCCGGGGCGTTGGGCGTGCTGGCGCTGGCGATCGGCAGCGCGTTTGCACTGCGACCGTGGCTTAGCCTGGCGCGGTTTCCCCTGGTTGTCGCCAGTGCGATGCCGGCGTTCCTGTTCCCGTTTCTCGGCGTGCCGGCGGATTCGAGTTGGTTCTGGCCCTCGGTGTGCTTGGTGGTCGGTGATCTGAACCTGGCCGCGCTGGTCGCCCACTGCTACGAGGGTGTGCGGCGCGAGTTGAATCTGCCGTACGTGCGCACCGCCAGTGCGCTGGGGCTGTCGAGGTGGAGCGACCTGTGGCCGCGCGCGGTGTTGACCGCGATCGAGGGCATTCGGGCGCGGGCGCCACACTTGCTTGGCGGCACCGTGGCGGTCGAATACGCGTTCAACATTCATGGCGTCGGCCACATGGCGCTCGACGCGGTGCTCGACCGCCGGCCCGACTACAACGTGCTGGTGTGGATTGCCGGGCTAGGCATCGTGGCGACGCGGGCGCTCAGTTTGTTTCACACCGTCGCCCGATCGGTGCTCACCCCCGCGCGCGGCGAGTCGGCTACTGCAATCGTCGAAGGTTCTGATTTCGGCTTGGCCGCGCTGTGGCGCGTGGGCGGACGCCCGGCGACCCCTCACCCCAACCCTCTCCCCGAAGGGGAGAGGGAGAAAATACGCGCAGAACCGCTCGCTCGACACCAACGGGAGAACGAGCGTGCAGGGGAGAACGAGCGAGCAGGCGGCAACGCGAGCGCAGGGGGGAACGCGAGCGCAGGGGGGAACGCGAGCGCAGGCGGGAACGCGAGCGCAGGGGGGAACGCGAGCGCAGGGGGGAACGAGAGCGCACACACAGTACTTCTCCCTCTCCCCTCCGGGGAGAGGGTCGGGGTGAGGGGTGAGCGGCGAACCGCAGTGGGCGCGCCGGCGCCGCCCGGTCGCCTGGCGCGTTGGCGGCAGCGCGTGCGCGCCTACGTTCGCGCGTCGCCGCTAAATCGAGCCAAACTGTCGCTCGCGGCGGTGATCGCGACGCCGGCGGTACTGCTCGTCGCGACTGTGGCATGGGGCGGCGGATACACGTTGCTCGATACCGACGTGCCCTTCCAGATCGCCAGTCGGGCGCATCCGCTCGGCACAAACGAGATGGGCGAGGATGTGTTGTCGAATGTGGCCCTGGGCGGCCGCGAGTTGCTGGTGCCGCTCGCTGCGGCGCTCGGCACCGCCGTCGCGCTCGGGGGGTTCTTCGGCGTCTGGTCTGGGCTGTGTCTGGGTTCCTTCGTCGACGTCGCTTTCGACCTGTATGCCGAGTTGTGGGAGTCGGTGCCCAAACTGATCGTTGTGCTCGCCGCGATCACCTACATGAGTTACGAGCACTACTCGCTCAAGGTGTATGTGCTGTTCGGTCTGACGTTCGCTCCCCTCGTCTTCCGCGCGGTGCGCGACGAGGTGGGCGCCCTGCGAGCGAGCTTGTTCCTGGAGTCGTCGGTCGCATTGGGCGTGTCGCGCCGACGAATCTTCTGGACTCACGTGCTGCGCCATCACGCCTTGCCGGTGCTCTGTGTGCATGGAGCGGCGATGATCGGTTATTTCTTGCTGTTCGATGCGATCCTCGGCTCGTGCGGCGTGCGGCAGTACGGCGAGGTGTTCAGTTGGGGCAGCATGATCGGCAGCGAGTTGGAGGGTCTGGCCAAGCGGCTGGATGCGGGCGTGCCCACGAACGCGCTGACCGTCTGGGGTCCGCTGGCGGCGATGTTGACGGCGATCACCTGCTCGGTCGTGGCCGGCGACGTACTGAAATCGCTGGGCCGCAGCGTAAGGTTCAGTCAGTAGGGGCGAGCATGGCCGACGAACAAGCATTTGGCGTCGAAGGGATCTCTGTCGAGTTGTTCGACGAGACGATTGCGGGCTACCGGCCGATCGTGTCCGATCTGAACTTTCGGCTCACACCCGGCATGGGGCTGGGCATCACGGGCGAGTCGGGTTCCGGCAAAACGACGCTCAGCCTGGCACTCGGCTTTCTGCTGCCGCCCGGCTCGCGCATCGTGCAAAAAGGGGACGCGACTCTTTTTTCTGGCGGCGCGCCGGTGCCAAAAAAGAGTCGCGTCCCCTTTTTTCGTTCCACGTTCATGTTGTTTCAAGAGCCGCGGGCCAGCCTGAACCCGCATCGCACGATCGGTTGGCAATTGGGCCGCGTCGTTCGCCGCGCCGCCCAACAAGGGGATAAGTCCGATCTCGCGGCCGCCGCACTCACACGAGTCGGCTTGGATCCCGACGTCGCACGGCACTACCCGCGTGAACTCAGCACGGGCATGTGCCAGCGCGTCTTTCTGGCGATGGCCGACCTGTTGGGCGCCGCCACTCTCATCGCCGACGAACCGTTTGCGTCGGTCGACTCGGCGACGCAGGCTCGTTTGGCCGACCTCGTACGCGACTGGAAAACGCAGCGAGGCCTGATGCTGGTGATCGTCAGTCACGACCTCGACCTGTTGCGCACGCTCACCGAACGGACGATCGTGATGTATCGCGGTCAGGTCGCCGAAAGCGGGCCGACACGCGACGTACTCGCGACCGGCAGGGCGGCTCATCCATACACTCGGTTGCTCACACACATCAGCGCCCCGGGCGCGTTCGATCGCGAGTTGCCGGGGTTGCACCGTTCGGCCGCCGCCGCGGCTTGCTGTTTCGCGCCGCGCTGCGCCTGGGCCGACCCATCGATCTGCACGACCGAAGTACCGTCGCCACAGACCGTCTCGGCAAGCGACGCCCCGCACGAGCTCCGTTGTGTGCGGCATCCGCTCCCCGATCGTGTCGCCGAGTCGGACGCCGGCATGGCGTCAACGGAATGCGACCTCGGCAGCGCCCCGGACCTATTGCGAGTGCGTGGCGTCGGCAAGGATTTTTCCGTGCCCGCCGGCTTCTGGCGTCGCCGTGTTCGCACGGTGCTCGACGACGTGACGTTAACCGTTCGCGGCGGCGAGCGACTGGGTATCATGGGGCCGAGCGGCCAAGGCAAGACGACGCTCGCACGCATACTCATCGCCGTGACGGCGCCGTCGCGCGGCCGAGTGGAGGTTGCCGCGGGCGATCGCTGGCTCGACGCCACTCGTCTTCGACCGGTCGAGCGTGCGTGGTTTCGGCGTACGGTTCAGATGGTATATCAGGACGCCGACCTGGTACTCGACCCGGCGAGCCGCATCGGCGAATCGATCGTCGAGGCCTATCGAGTTTTCGATCCGCGCCTGGCGGCCGATGAGTGTTATCGACTGTCGGCGGAACTTTTGGATGAATTGGCGCTGCCACAGTCGGTGCTCGAGGCGTACCCGTACCGGCTGAGCGGCGGCGAGCGCAAGCGCGTGGTGCTGGCTCGGACGCTGGCGGCCTTTGGTTGCCCGCACGCCGCGCGGCCAGGCGACCCGTGGCGGCTCGTCATCCTCGACGAACCGACCGCGGGCGTCGATGTCGTGTTGCAGGCCGTGCTCGCCCGGTTCTTGAGTTGGGCGCAGGGTCGCCTTCGCCTGAGCTATCTGGTAATTTCTCATGATGAATCGTTCGTTCGCGGGTTCTGTCACCGAGCG
>DAIOWH010000096.1:0-15515 GCA_036758585.1 Planctomycetia bacterium | reverse complement strand
GCTCTCTGTGCCTCTGTGTTTCAGGTCATTGATGGCCGCGTGCCTCGGGCTGATCTATCTGGTAATTTCTCATGATGAATCGTTCGTTCGCGGGTTCTGTCACCGAGCGTTGCGCCTGGAGAACGGCCATGTCGTCTCGTGAGTTTCCGAGAAGTCGAAACACAGAGACACAGAGCACACAGAGGAAGATGCGATTTGCGATCTCTGTGCTCTCTGTGCCTCTGTGTTTCAGGTCATTGATGGCCGCGTGCCTCGGGCTGATCCAAACCGGCCCGGTCGAGGCCGGCACGGAGCCGGCGTACGCCATCGCCTGTCGAGTCGAACTGGCCCGCGACCCGGCGCTGACGGCGGTGCTGCGCGATGAGATTCACGGGCGGATTGCGCGGACGTTCGAGGTTGTGCTGGCCGACGAGCAGCGATTGCACTTCCTCGCGCCCGACCGCGCGGCCGCCTTGCCCGGCGGGCGACCGACCAAGCTGCAGCCGAATGCGGTGAGCGAGAAGTGGGCAAGCGGCGAACGATTGATGTTCGTGTACGTGTGGCGCGATGCGAGTTCGTTTGTGGTCGAGGCCCGTGAATTCGACCCGCTGTTCCAGGTGCTCGGGGCGCCGTCTGAGCTGCGGACCGCGCAGCGTGAGCTCGTGGCCGACACGGCCGCGCGGGCGGCTCTGGCCGCATTCGCGCCCACGGCCGAAGTGCGATCGGCGATCGGCAACCACGTCGCGATCGAGTTCTGGGGCGGCCGGCAGCTTCGCGAATTCCGCTCGTGGCTTGGCCTTGATGGCGACGTCGGACTACAAGTGCTGCGCGAGCCGATCGGCGCGAGCGGCGACGCTGCGCGCCCCACGCGATTTCGCCGCACGTTCCTCGCCCTGCGTCAGTGGGAGTCTGACGCGGCCGAGTGTGAACTGGTGGGACCCGACGCCAACATGTTTTGCGATTTGGGGCTGCCCTCGGTGCGCTACCTGGCGCGGCCGGCCCGCGCGGCGCGGACGACCGTGTCCGTGCGCGTGCTCCGCAAGGACGGCCGCAGTCCGCAGGAGGGCTGCGAAGTCTTCGCGTCGCCGCGGCACTATTCGACCGAGACGAGCCTCGCGCGCGGACTCACCGACCGCGACGGCCGGCTGCGAATCGAGCTGAACTCGGCCGCCGTGCAGTTTATCACAGTCCGTTATGAAGACCTGATCATGAAGGCCCCGGTGCTGGCCGGCGCCAGCGCCGACCCGGTGGTGTTCCAAATGCAGACGCGAGGACGCCGCGCCGAGTTCGTCCTGGCACTGAGGCAACTGTATCAGGACCTCTACGATCAGGACATCGTCGATTATCGACTCGCGCTGGACCTGAAGGGGAAGGCCGATGCCAAGGAGGTCGCGGAAGTGCTGAAACTGGTGGAACGCGGCCGGCGCAAACGACTCGCGCACGACCAGGTAATCGAACAGGTGCGCGAGATCGAATCGCGTGCGGCGGCAGAGGGCGAGAATGTCTCGACGCTCGCGGGTGAGGTTCGCGCGTTTGCCGAAAAAGTGGCCGAGCGCAACCTGGAAAAGACGATTGGCGCCTATGCCAACTGGGCCGACCGGTTTCAAAAGGAAACCGCGATCCGCGACGTGAGCACTCGGATTAACACGCTACAGTCCGAAATGGATTGGGACGGCCTGGTGCCGCTCTACGAGCAGCTCGTCACGCTGGCCCCCGATCGGCGCGAGTACGCCGATCAACTCCAGCGGCTTCAGAATAACCTGCGCACCAAAGGGCCGGAGCACGCAGAGGCCAAGGCGTTCGTCGCTGGTCCGCTGCGTACCATCACCACGCGCGACTTGGCCGACCGCTGGGCCGAAATCGAACGTTCGGCCGACGCCCTGCTCAAGGCCGAGGACCATCTGACCCTCTTGAAACTCAACCGCTCGCTGGCCGCGTGGGCACGGGACATCGGCAACCAGGTCAAGGGTCTCGTCGAGCAGGTTCAGGCCGCCGGCAAGGACGAGGACCGCATCCGTGAGATTCAAGCCACGCTCGACGAATTGCAGGTGATCCACGGCTCGCTGCAGAAGTTGAACAAGCAAGTACACGACTTCCTCAAGGAGTTGGACCTTCAACATGACGAATGACGAAACACCGAAGTCTGAAACACAGAGGCACAGAGACCACAGAGATGATGAATCAATCCTTCCTCTGTGTCCTCCGTGCCTCTGTGTTTCCATGTCTTCTCCGAATGGCGAAATGCGCCGTCGATCGCGTGAAGCTCGTTCCAGAGTACTGTTTCGGCATTCGAGCTTCGTGGTTCTTTCGACACTAGGCATTTCCTCATTCGTCATTCCCTGTTTCTTGAGTGCGGCCCTCATGCAAGACGACTCGAACAAACCCGTCGACGCTAGCCTCGCCTTGCGGAAGCTGATCGACGACGAGTGGGAGCACACGATGCGGACCAGCCCGACCTGGGCGTCGCGGCTCGGCGACCGGCGTTGGAACGACCGGTGGGAAGACCTTAGCCTGGCCGCCGTCGACCGCGAACACCGCCACGATCGCGACGTGCTCGATCGGCTGGCGGGCGTGGATCGCTCGAAGCTCGCGCCAGCCGACCAGCTCACCTACGATCTGTTTCGCCGTAACTACGAGTTGCGGGTCGAGAGCTTCCCGTTCGGCTGGCATTGGATTCCGCTCGATCAGCGCGAGGGAATCCAGACGGCCGACGACCTGGGCGACGCGCTGCGATTCGAGAGGGTCAAGGATTATGACGACTGGATCGCCCGACTGCGCGGGTTCGGCGCGTACACGGATCAGACGATCGCGCTGATGCGTCGCGGCATCGAGACGGGCATGGTGTTGCCCAAGATCACGATGAAGCGAGTGCCCGCCCAGATCGAAAAGCAGATCGCCGCGAAGCCCGACGATAGTCCGTTCTTCAAGCCGCTCCGGCAGTTTCCGGCCGACATTGGGGAGGCCGAGCGTCGGCGGACCGTGCGCGACGGCCGCGCCGCGATCGAGTCGACCGTGGTTCCCGCCTACCGCCGATTCCACAAGTTCTTCGTCGACGAGTACCTGCCGGCGTGCTACGACGAGCCGGGCGCGTGGCGGATGCCGAACAGCGAACCGCTGTACGCGTTTCTTTGCCGCAAGTTCACCACGACGCGGCTCAGCCCGCGCGAGATCCACGATCTCGGCCTGGCCGAGGTGCGACGCATTCGCGGCGAGATGGAAAAAGTGAAGGCCGCCGCCGGCTTCCGCGGCTCGCTCGCGGAGTTCTTCCGTCACCTTCAGACGGATCCGAAGTTCTTCTGTCGCTCGCCTGAGGAACTACTCGACGCCTACCGCGCCGTGTCGAAACGAATCGACCCGCACCTGGTACGAGTCTTCCGCACGCTGCCGCGCTTGCCGTACGGCGTCGAGCCGATACCCGACAAGATCGCGCCCGACACGACCGCGGCCTACTACCGCCAGCCCGCGGCCGACGGCTCGCGCGCGGGCACTTACTTCGTCAACCTGTATCGCCCCGAGACCCGGCCGAAGTGGGAGATGATGGCGTTGTCGCTGCACGAAGCGGTGCCCGGCCATCATTTTCAGATTGCGCTGGCCCAGGAACTCGGCGACCTGCCCGACTTTCGTCGTCACTCCGAGTACACCGCCTACGTCGAAGGTTGGGCGTTGTACGCCGAATCGCTCGGCGACGAACTCGGCCTCTACGACGACCCGTATTCCAAGTTCGGTCAACTCACGTACGAGATGTGGCGAGCGATCCGCCTGGTGGTCGACACCGGCATTCACGCATTCAAGTGGGACCGGCAGCGCGCGATCGACTTCTTCAAAGAGAATTCGCCACGGCCCGAACTGGACGTGATCAACGAAGTCGACCGCTACATCTCGTGGCCCGGCCAGGCGCTGGCCTACAAGATCGGCGAGTTGAAGATCAAGGAGCTTCGCGCGCGAGCCAAACAGCAACTCGGCGACCGCTTCGACCTGCGCGAGTTCCATGACGTCGTCCTGCTCAGTGGCGCCGTGCCGCTCGACATCCTGGAGCAGCGCGTCGCCGCCTGGATCCAGTCGCAACGGGGTCAGGCCTTGAAGACGCACTAGCCGTTTGCAGTTGAACTTGGTGATGCGGAGAAGACACAAAACCACAGAGGCACAGAGGACACAGAGCAATGCTTGATTCACTATCTCTGTGTTCTCTGTGCCTCTGTGTTTCGAGTTCACTGTGCCTCTGTGTTTCAAGTTTTCAGGAATTTGGAGCCGCCAGCCGTGCACTCCATCAGAGCAAGGCCGCCCGATCCTGCCGGCAGCCGCTACCGCGTCGTCGGGTTCTTGCTTTCTACGACGATCGTTCTCGGCGCTCACTTCTGGCTGACCGTGCGGCTCTTTCCATCGTGGCGGGCCATTTTCGACGAGCGACCCGCGATCTCAGTGGATCACGCGATTCATTTGTATCACGGTTGGTTGGGCGCGCGGTCGTTGCGTGAGCACGGCACGTCGTGGGGTTACGATCCGTTCTTCATGGCCGGCTATCCAAAGACGCCGGTCTACGACTCGTCGAGTGGGCCGGCCGAGTTGTTCCAACTGTTGGCGGGTGGCACGTACAGCCCTCGCGCGTACAAGATCGGAGTCGCGTTGCTGGTCGGGCTCGTTCCGATCGCCATCATGCTGGCCAGTTGGAGCTACGGCGGCGGGCGTGCGGCGGCCGTGGCGGCGGGCGCGTGGAGCGTGTGGTACTGGTGGGTCGGCTTTCCCGATGTGCTCGTTCGCACGGGCCTGGTCGCGTTTGTTTGGTCGTCGGCCGTGGCGGTGCTGGTCCCCGCGCTGATGGTGCGTTGGCGCCGAGCGTCGAGTCTTGCGCCATGGGCGGCGCTGGCTGCGTCGGTCGCGGCTGGTGTGCAGGCGCACGTGATCTTTCCGATCATGGCCGCCGCTCCGGCGCTGGCTGCCTATGCGAGCGAGGCCGTGCCCGGCGCCAGGATGCGGGCGTGGCGCTGGCACGCCTCCACCTGGGCTGCCGCGGCCGTCGCGCTCGCCGCAACGCACTTCTGGTGGTGGCCGCTGATCCGGTTCCTGCATCTCAAGACCGCCTCGGACCTGTTCATGACGTTCTCGGGCAATCCGTTTGTCTTGCTCGCGAACTACTACATCGCCGCAGACGGCCGCGTGCCGCTGTTGATGGTGATGTTTGGCTTGGTCGGATTGTGCAGTGCGTGGCGAGCGGGCCGGCGAATCGAGATGATCGTCTTGCTCGTGCAAGTGCTCGTGCTCTCGGCGCTGACGTTCTTCGGCAGCGAGTGGACCGTGACACGCAACCTGGAGCCGCTGCGTTTTCAGGCGCCGTTGGGCTTGGCCTGGAGCGTTGCAGCAGGCGAGGGCGTCACGGCGATCGGATCGGCCGTGAACCCTTGGAGTCTGTCCGGTGGGCGTTGGCCCAAGCTGCGTAGGCTGTGCGCCGCAGCGTTGGTCGGGCTGGCGATCCTGTGCGCGACTCCGTCGCTGTGGTCGGGCCGACCGTGGCTGCTTCCGCACGTTCGGCTCCCATCGACCTGGCACCACACTCGCGCGCACTTGCAAGCTGCCCGCCCGCTCGCGGTCGGTCTGAGGCCGGAGATGGACCAACTCGTCGCCTGGATTCGCCGCAACACCGACCTGTCGGCACGAATCTTGTTCGAGGATCAGCTCCGGTTGCTCGAAGCGGGCGATCCGGCTGCGCCCGAGTCGATTCACTGGACCCCGTTGCTGCCGCTGCTGACGGGACGCGCCTTCGTGGGCGGCCTCTATCACATGGCGTTCATTCCGCACCAGTACGCCGCGTTCGGCGACTGGCGATTGGCGGGTCGGCACATTCGCGACTGGTCGACGGAAGAGTTGCGGGCGTTCTGTGAACAGTACAACATCGGCTGGGTGATCACGTGGTCGCGGGCAAGTCGGATCAAGCAACTTCAGCACGGCGAAGATGCAACGAAGCCGCTCAGCACCGAGGTCTTCGCCGGCCTGCCGTTCTGCGAGCAAGCAGCCCGGCTGCCGCGCCACACCGTGCGTCCGGACGAGAACGTGTACACGGTGTTTCGTGTGATGCGAGACCACAGCTATTTCGAGCGCGGGCGTGGGCGGCTGGTCGCGGTTGACTTCAATCGCATCGAACTGGCCGACGTCGAACCCGATGCGGGCGAGGTCGTGATCCGCTTTCACTGGCAACAAGGCTTCGCGTGTGACCCTCCGCTGCCCATCGACCGCGTGGGCGCCACAGGCGATCCCGTCGGGTTCATTCGCGTCCAGGCCACAAGTCCGCTGCGGCGGCTGGTGATCCGCAACAGCTACCGCTGAGAGAGAATCGTGAATGCGGCGGCACGATCGCCAACCTGACTGACGGTGATGCCGGAGTTTGGAGTTCGAATTGCGTCGGAGACTTCGATCCTGCCACTACCGTCACGTGCCCTCATGCCGTCGCCCGCGTGCGCTCTCGCACCGGATGCACAATTTGGAGCTCGTCGTACTCGAACTCTTTGAAGACAAATCTGTACACGTAGCCGTTACTGATCAGGATCTCATGCGAGAAGACTCCCGGCCGCACGACCGCTATCTCGTCGTAGAGCCAGATAGGCTGCTCGTTGTAAAACACCGACGACTCAAGCGGCATCTCCATGGTGGGCTTTTCCGCCAACGAGTAGATCCAGCCTCCCAGTGTAGTCCTTCGCCGCTATTCCGTGCTCCTTCTCTTGCGCCACCATTGTGAGAGTGCGTCCATTGCCATAACAAGAGGCCCGAAGTCGATGACGTTGAACGAGTAATCTCCCGAGAGGGAAACGTCGATCGTGTAGTTGCCCGACACGTCGCCGCTGAACGTGGCGTGGTCGTGCAGCGTCAAAGAATACGCGGCAGATTCCGACACCATCAAGAAGCTGCTTGATCCCGTGGTCGCGATCACAACCAAACTGGCCGATGCCGTCTCGTTCAGCGAAAAGCTCCAGACGCCGCCGGAGTCGGAGAAGTTGGCGCTTTCGTTCCAGGTGAAACTGGCCGGCGCAAGGATGTCCAACGTGTCCCCCGCGCTGCCCCCGGTGTGCGCCGTGATGCTCACAGTATTGTGCCGCATTGAATAGGGTCTGAAATCGGCTTCGGTCGTTTAACCCGCAGCCGCAGGCGAGGTATGGCTGGCGCTTGTTGTGCCTCGCCTGCGGCTGCGGGTTAAACGAATTCGGACCCCTTTCAATGTGGAAATGTGGAGCAAGTACTATCAAAGTGCGTCGCACGCCCGGGGCACTCCACGACGCGACAGCTACCGCCCAGAGGGCGAGCCAACCAGAACGACGCGCAGGTCCATGACGTTCGTGTCGGTAAGGCCGGTCTGCACTAGGCCCCCTACCGCGTCAAAGAAGTGATACGAATTGTGCCGTTGGAGGTAGTCGGCCGGGTCGATTCCGCGCTGCCGTGCCTTGCGCATCAGCGCGGCGTCGGCAAACGCTCCGGCGGCGTCGGTCGGACCGTCTTCGCCGTCGGTGCCGCCGCTCAAGATGACGATGCGTTCGAGGCCGCTCGCATCTAGGTGTTGCGCCGCGGCCAGCACGAGTTCCTGATTGCGGCCGCCTAGCCCGTGATCGTCGCCCAGGCGCACCGTCGTCTCGCCGCCCGAAAGGATGCACACCGGCGGGCCAAGTGGTTTCGCCGTGTCGCGCACACCGCGAGCTAGCCCAGCAAGCACGCGGCCAACTTCGCTCGAATCGCCCTCGATGAACGACGACAGGTTGAGCACGCGATAGCCGAGTCGCCGCGCCGCACGGTCGGCTGCCGCCAGGGCTGTCGCGTTGTTGCCGATCACGCAGTTTGTGACGTGACGCGGCAGACGCTTCAGCGTCTCCGCGTGCTTGCCGGCGGCGCCGTCGCGCATGTAGGCAATCACGGCGGCCGGCACACGATCGGCCAGCCGATGCCGTTCGAGCACCGCCAGCGCGTCGGCGAACGTCGAATGGTCGGCGGCGGTCGGGCCCGATGCGATCACATCAAGCGGGTCGCCGACGACGTCCGAAATGATCAGGCTCACCAGCCAACGACCGCGAAACGATCGAGCCAGTCCGCCCCCCTTCAACTCGGACAGATGCTTGCGCACGGCATTCATCTCGCCGATAGTCGCACCGCTCGAGTGCAACAACGCGGTGACTGTCTGCTTGTCGGCCAGGCTGACGCCTGCGACCGGGGCGGGCATGAGGGCCGACCCGCCGCCCGAAATGAGGCAAAGGGCCAGGTCGTTTGGCCCGAGTGACGAGGCAAGTTCGCGGATGCGTCGCGAGCCTTCGACACCCGCGGCCGTCGGCTTGTTGTCCGGGGCCGACCGCGACGGGTGCAAGTGGATGTGCCGGAGCGGAACGACCGTACTATCCGGCACATTGACGCAGCCTTGCAGTTGAGTGCGCTGCATGAGGTCGCGGCCGAGCACATCCTCGACCGCTCGGCTCATGGCCGCGCCCGCCTTGCCCGCTCCCACAACCACAATGCGGCCGATCGACCGCAACGGTATCCTGATCGGCCCCAGCTCCATCGCGCCGTCGCGAAGTCCGAACGCCGACCCGATCAGTCGCGCCGGCGCGACGGCGTCGACTCCGGCCTGCCAGATCATGCGGGCGTGGTTGCGCAAGATGTGACGCGAGGATTGCACGGTGGGCGATTGTACTCTCGGCCCGATGGCTGGCAACTGGTCCAAACCTAATGCCGATCGGTTGAACAGGAGAAAACAAAGGCTCTGTTATCGTTGCCTCCTGTTCAAATCAACGCGATAGTCTGCGCGCGAGAGGGCAAGCGAGTATTTGGCAGAAGGGCTCAGGCGTTACGGCGACGCCGGTGCGCCGACGACACAGCGGCGGCGGGAAAGTGCAAGATCACCGGCCCGTCGTCGGAAACCACGCGCAGCCTCGGTGTGTTCCACGGCGCGACCGGGCGGGGCGTATCGCCGCGTGCGACCCCAAGGTCGCGCCAGACCGACTCGAACGCCGGGTGGTCAGGCCAGCGCTTTCGTGCACGCCGCAACGCCAACTCGGCCTCGCCCAGTCGACGCATTTCAATGAGGCCGGCGACGTAGTTGTACACAACGTCCGCGTCGTCAGGCGCCGCCGAAAACGCTTCGCGCAACCGGACGAGCGCCTCGCGGTCGTACTTCGACGCGGTGGTCTTGCGCCGCAACCGCTCGAGCGCATACGCACTCGAGTAGAGCGGCTGGCCCGGATCCAACTCCACGGCGCGGCGATAGTGTCGATAAGCCTGCCGCGCGTCGCCGTCGTCGTCCCAATCATGAGCGCATGCCAGCAAGAAATGCGTCTGGCCGGTGGCAGTCCCCGTGGCGAGCGATGCGGCCAAGTGGCGCCGCGCCTTGCCGTAATGACCTTGGGCAAGGTGGATGTCGCCGAGCAAGAACTGCGCTCGTTCGGCCATGTCCGGTGGGATAACACGAAGTCCCAGCAGTCGATTGAGAACTTGCGTGGCCTCGTCGTGACGATCTTGCTCCCACAACGCGCGGCCGCGGTCGAGGAGCGCCTGGCCCAAGTGAATTGACGCCTGCATCGCCATCCTCCGTGATTGGCTGCTGATCAGTCCTTGATCCCAGGCGCGGCCGGCATTCTACGAATCTCGCCCAGTTTTGCAAGCCAAGGCGACTCACAAACTCACAATTTGCAACCAGATTCGACAGCGCGCACAATGACCGGCCCGAAATCTCCCACGTGCAAGCCCCTCGTTTAAGAAAGGCGGCAACATGTTGTTCCAGACTTCGATCCGAAGGCGAGCAATCGTATTGGCGGTCGTCGTGATCCAAGCGACTGGTCTGGTGCGCTGCCGCGCCGATGACCCTGCCGGCCAGAAGACGACGACCTTCGCGACCTCCGAATTTGCCGCGCGGCGGGCCAAGGTGATGCAGGCGATCGGCGAAGACATCGCCGTGATGTGCGGCGTTTACGCCAGCCCGAACGAGTACCGTCGCACGCGGCAACACAACAACTTCTACTATCTGACCGGCGTCGAGACGCCGAACTGCGCGCTGTTGATCGACGGACAGTCCAAACAAACCACGCTGTTCGTACCCACCAGGCGCCGCAGGGCCGCTCTGGACCGGGCGGCCGCCGACACGGGCATCGAGCAGGTAGTCGGCGTCGGCGAGTTCGCTGATCGGATCAAGGCCGCGGCCGATGGGCGCAAGCGGGTTTTCCTGCTGACGGGTCCCGACGAGGGCTACTCGCAATCGCGTGATTCGTTCATTCCGCCGAACGCACAGTCGGCCCTGCCGGGCGACCCGGCCGTCTTGCGGGCACAGATATTCCGCGACAACGTGAAGAAACTCGTCGGCGAACTCGAGACAGCCAACCTGCAGTCGGTGATTGATCCGCTTCGTCGCGTGAAGAGTGCGGCGGAGATTGAGGTGATGCGCCGAGCCGCGCGTATCGGCGCCGAGGGAATCGCCGACGCGATTCGCGGCACGCGGCCGGGGATTCTGGAACGCGAACTCGAGGGCTTGTTCGAGTTGGCCTGCCTGCGCAACGGCGCGCACGGCTCGGCGTGGACCACCATCGTCGCGACCGGACCGAAGATCACCGAGTTCCACTACTTCGACAACTCGCGGCGCATCGGGCCGGGCGAGATGATTCTGGTCGACGCCGGGCCGGACTACGAATATTACTGCAGCGACCTGACGCGCGTCTGGCCGGCCAGCGGCCCGTACCCGCCGCGCTACCGCGAGCTGTACGACAAACTGCTCGAAGTGCATAAGCTGATGATCGCCGCGGTCAAGCCCGGCGTAACTGTCGGGCAGCTTGGCAAAGTGAGGTTGGAAGCCGCCAAGGCGCAGGGAATTGAGCGATTCGTCCTTAATAACTATCCACCCGGCCACTACACGGGCATGTCCGCTCATGATGTCGGCAGCGAGAACGAGCCGTTCGTGCCTGGTGTTGTCTACAACATCGAGCCGCTGTTGCTCGTCGGCTCGGAGAATATCCACATCCGATTTGAAGACACCGTGCTCTGCACCGACACCGGCCACGAAGTTTTCACGCCACTTGAGATCCTGCCTTGGGAGGCGGACAAGCTGCTGAAGATGCGCGATACTCGGCAAACGGGTTCGCGAAACTGACTAAATAGCCTTGCACGATTCTGGGACAGTAGCCCGACGCGCCAGCGAGGGAGCACATGGCGAAATCACAAGAAATCAGGCCCGGTCCCTCGCTGGCGCGTCGGGCTACTGTCCCTGCGGACTCCCAGAATCACGCAAAGCCATTTAGACCGACGGAGTTTCGGATAGCGCCGGACTTTTCTGCTTCGACTTAAAGTTTTCATCGCCCGAAGTACTCGGCAATTTCTCGCGCTGCCTGAGGCGGCACTCGGTCAGAAGGCGATTTGCCCGACGCAAGCTCGAACGCGACGCCGAGTGGCGTGCGGCCCGGCCGGGCGCCGCGCGTGTACGTGCCATCGCCCCAGTGGTCGCCGACGGCGACGAGTTCGAATCGGTCGAGCGCGTCCTTGGCCGTGTCGAAATGGATGTAGCCCATCAACCGCACGTCGTACCCGCGGTCGGCTTTCGACGCATCGGCGTGCGTCGCGATCACGGCCGCGCCGTCGAGTCGAACGCGGATGCCGGCTGAGTTCGCTTCTTCCACCGTGATCGTGAACTTCCGAGAGCGGACCTCCTCACGACCCCACAGCGGCGGCTCTCCGCGCGTGTTGTCGATCAAGTGAAATCGGCAGATGCGCTCGGCGATCTTGTCCGCAAGCGGAAACTGATCGCCTCGTTTTGCTCTCGCCGGCGCGAGCGACCGCCACTCGGACTCGGTGAGCCACAAGTGATCGCGAGCAGCTTCGTCCCCGCGGTTACCTTTGCAGTCGGCGTCGCACAACTCGCCGTTGGCATCGCGGTCGAGCAGTCGAGTGAACACATTGACGATTAGTCCACCGGGCGGCGGCGTGCGCGTGTACCGCGAATCCGTTCGCGCCAACTCCGGCACCGTCACCGCGCCCGGCCGACGCTCCGACTCCGGCAACTTCCGCCACTTGGCCAGCGCGTCCTTGAGCACCTCGCGCATCACGTCCGGCGCTTGACCGGCATTCTTGAACGCGAGCAGCCGTCCGCTGGCCGTAAAGCAGTAGATTCCTTGCCGCGTCGAGCCGCCGCCGGAATCGCGACTCCCGCGCCCCGCCTGGTCCGATACCTTGCGAAAGAACTCGCCCTCCTCGTCCTGCCTCCGCCGCTGATACCAGTCGTCACCGGTGACCGCAATGAAATCCTCGGTCGCCATCCGCACAATTTCCTTATCCGAAAACGCGAGCGCACGGCCCGTGACTCCGTTGTTTCAGGTGCAGCCGAGCGGATGCCCGTCCATCTCCCAGAGCAGAATCGGCTTCCCCTCCCTTGTCGCCTGCCCTCGCGCCTCCCACAAGCTCACGAGCCACGGTATCTGTTCCCACTTCTGCTCGCTCGGTTGCGGCTTGATCAGCTTGTGGAGCTTGGCGAACTGCTCAGGAGTTATCGAGTCGCCGTCGCGCGCCGAGCTTGTGAGAAGAAGAGCGGCGAGCAACCCGAACGCGAGTGGACAGCGACGAACGGTCATGGACTGGTTCTCCTCTGGTAGTGGCTCACAACTGTCTCGACCGCGGTCTGCCAGCGATCAATCATGGCCCGGCGCGCCGGTTGGGACATCGCGGGACTGAAAGTTTGTTCGACCCCGGCCAGCTTCGTCAACTCGGCCGTGCTCGACCACACGCCGGCGGCCAGTCCGGCGAGGAACGCGGCTCCGAGCGCTGTCGATTCGGCTTGGGCAACGCGCTCGATCGGGATGCCAAGCACGTCGGCTTGCAATTGCATGAGACGGTCGCTGCGCACGGCGCCGCCGTCGACGCGCATGCGGCGCACGCCGCCGGGGAAATCGTGCTTGACGGCGTCGATAAGATCGTGGACTTGGAGCGCGAGGCCTTCGAGCGTGGCGCGAGCGAGATCGGCGGCGGTCGTCGCGCGGGTGATGCCGAAGATGGTGCCTTGAGCCTCCGGCATCCAGTGCGGGGCGCCGAGGCCGACCAGCGCGGGGACGAAGACGACGTGGCTGTCGGCATTCGATGCGGCGGCGAGGTCGTTCACTTGCGGGGCAGACTCGATCAGTTTCAGGCCGTCGCGCAACCATTGGATCGCGGCGCCGGCGATGAAGACGGATCCTTCGAGCGCGTACTGCGGACGCGCGTCGGTCGTGGCGGCAAGCGTGGTGAGGAGGCGGGCCTTCGACATGATCGGTTCGAAACCCGTGTGGACGAGCATGAACGCGCCGGTGCCGTAGGTGCATTTCGCGTCGCCGGGCGCGAAACACGCTTGGCCGAAGAGCGACGCCTGCTGGTCGCCGGCCACGCCAGTGATCGGAATGCCGTCGGGCAGAAAATCGAGTCCGCGCGTGCGGCCGAACTCGCCGGAACTGGGCAACACGTCCGGCAACACGGCACGCGGCACCGACAAGAACTTGCACAGTTCATCATCCCACGCGGCGGTCTTGAGATTCAGCAGCAGCGTGCGTGAGGCGTTCGACACGTCGGTCACGTGCCGCACGCCGCCGGTCAGCCGCCACATCAAGAATGTGTCGATCGTGCCAAAGCCAAGTTGGCCGGCGTCGGCTTGCGATCGAACGCCGGTCACGTTTTCCAGAAGCCAGCGCAGTTTCGTGCCGGAAAAATATGGGTCGAGCACCAGCCCGCTCCGCTCCTGCAGCCACGACTCGCGCGACTTGTTCGCCGCGCAGAAGTCCGCCGTGCGACGGTCCTGCCACACGATCGCTCGGTGCACCGGCCGGCCGCTCTTGCGGTCCCACAGCACGGTCGTCTCGCGCTGATTCGTGATCGCGATCGTGACGATATCGCCGGTAGAGATGTTCGACTGCTCGATCGCCTGCTTGGTCAGCGTTCCGACGGCTGCCCAAATCTCCTCCGCGTCGTGCTCCACCCAGCCCGGTTTCGGGTAGTGCTGCGTGAATTCCGCTTGGGCCGATCCGACTGCGCGGGCCTGCGCATCAAACAAGACGACCCGCGTGCTCGTCGTGCCCTGGTCGATGGTCAGAATGTATGGTCGAGGCATGTGTCCTCCAGACGGCTTGAAGGCAATTCACTTCCTTTTACGCGCCGACAGTCGTTCTAACAATGATGCGTTGGTTTGCAGCGGGTGAATTCGTTACAAGGCGAACCACTCGGATTGCACATCATAAGCCGGTGATTCATACCATCGCCGCGCAGACCATGTTCGAAATCCGAGCGAGGTACCGCCCCTCCGGCTCCTGCGGCTGCGTTGTGAAAAGCACGAGGAATGCGTCGGCGTCCGGATCGATCCACACGAGCGTCCCGGTCGCGCCCCAGTGCCCGAATGCTCGCGGGCCTAGGAGGTCGCCGAAGTTCGCGGAATGCCCCGGCCAGTTGAGTCGCCAGCCGAATCCCCATGGCCGCGTGCGCCGGTCCTCTTCGGGCACGGCCGGCATAGGCTGAAGCTGGTTGGCCGTCATCGCGCGGGCGGCGGCGGGACTGAGAAGCGACGAGCTTGGAGAATCGAGGCTGGAGTACCGAGAATCGGCCGCCGAGCGCTGTCCGAATCCGAACTCAACCTTGCCCAGTCGCTGCGTCGGGCCATCGCCTTTCAGTGAGTCGATGAACAACTGGCAGATCATCGCGAACTCGCGCGGAGTCGTAAGCAGGCCGCCCCACGGCACGCCGAGGCTGCGCCAGTAGCGTGTGTTCCAGTTCCAGTCGGCGTCGGCCTGCTGCGCGTCGAGCCGGACGTGAGCGATGCGGTCGGCCTTGGCCGGCGATCCGGTCCACCAGCCGTCGGACGCGCCGAGCGCCGTGTCTTTGAGGCCGAGCGGCTGGAAGAGTTCATCGCGCAGGAAGTCGCTCAGCGACTTTCCTGTCACGCGCCGCAGCACCTCGGCCAACATCAAGATGCCCATGCTCTGATATTGCACGGCCGTGGCCGGCGCGAAATCGGGTTTCACCTGGCACGTGCCGCGCACGAACGCATCGAGCGGAGCATGTTCGCTGCGCAGCTTGATGTTCTCGGGCAACTGATCGGGCAACCCGGACGTGTGGGTCATCAGGTGCCGCAACCTGATCTTGTCCTTGCCGTGCGGCGCGAACTCGGGCACGAACTCCACGACCAAATCGTCTAACTCGATCTGACCGCGCTCGACGAGCATCATGACCGCGGTGACCGCGATCGGTTTGGTGGGTGAGGCGATGAGGAAGATCGCGTCGTCGGGCATCGCCGGCGAACTCATGTCGGGCCGGTGTCGGCCGAACACGCGCGGTTCGAGCATCTTGCCGTGCCGCCCAATCGCGATGCCCGCGCCTGCGATCCGGTCTTCGTGAGTCCATTCGGTCAGCCGCGCGTACACCCGGTCGATGCGGGCCGCGTCGAAGCCGATCGAGGCCGGCCGAGCAATCTCGAGCATGGGGCTTGCCTTTCAACGTCAATTGGCAGTACTAAGTACAGTGCCGCATTGAATAGGGCCTGAAATCGGCCTCGGTCGTTTAACCCGCAGCCGCAGGCGAGG
>DAIOWH010000095.1:0-23794 GCA_036758585.1 Planctomycetia bacterium | reverse complement strand
CCGCACACACCAACCGCGATCAATCAGCCACTCCAGACCCGGAAGAACCTTTTCTTCAGCTTGACTTCACCCACGGTCGCCCCTAGCTTGGAACTGCCGCTGTGGGTACCCGTCCGATGCACATGCAGCACAAGATAGACCCGGAAGACGCACTGCGACTGCCGTCGTTTCGGGGACTGTACGCGCTGACGATCCTGCTCGGCGTGCTGATCGGCGCACACCTCGTTCTCGCGGCGTTCGGTTACACCGGGCCAGATCGGCCGTTCGGCTGGCTCGACCTCGCGTTCGCCGCGGCCGTGATCGGCGGGGCGCGGATCGTCTACGGGGCGCTGCTTGCGCTGTTCGATGGCAACGTGGGAGCGGACCTCGCGCTGGCCATCGCGCTGCTCGCGTCGCTGATCCTGGGCGAGTACTGGGTCGGCGCCGAAGTCGTCTTCATCGCGATGGTCGGCGAATCGCTCGAAGCGATCACGTTCGCCCGCACGCATCGCGAGATGAGCCGCATCCTGGAACTGCAACCGCGCGTGGCCCACGTGCTGCGCGACGGCCACGAGGTCGACGTGGCCATCACGGAACTGAACGTCGGCGAGCGCGTGGTGGTGCGGCCCGGCGAACGAGTCCCGATCGACGGCTCGGTGCTCGGCGGCCAGTCGGCCGTGGACCAGAGCACGCTTACTGGCGAGAGTGTGCCGGTGGACAAGGCCGCGGGCGATATGGTCTTCGCCGGCACGCTGAACCAGTTCGGCGCGCTCGAAGTGCGGGCCGACAAGGTCGGCGAGGACACAACGCTCGCTCAGGTGATCGAGCTGGTCGCCGAGGCGCAAGAGAACAAGGCGCCGATCGAACGCATCGCCGACCGGCTCGCCCGCGTGTTCCTGCCGGTCGTGCTCGCGAGTGCCGCCGGCACGATGGTCTACACGACCTGGGGTACTCCTTGGTCGGACCTGACGAGCGCCGATTGGATGCCGACGCTCGCGGTGCTGGTCGTCGCGTGCCCGTGCGCGCTGATTCTGGCGACCCCCGCCGCAATCATGGCCGCGTTGGCGTGGCTGGCCCGGCGCGGCGTCCTGATCAAGGGCGGTGCCGCACTCGAGCGCCTTGCCCACGTCCGCGCGATCGCCTTTGACAAGACCGGCACATTGACCGAAGGCAAGCTGCAACTCGGCGACGTCATCCCGCTCGCCGAGCGCTCGGCCGACGAGGTGCTCGCGATCGCCGCGGCTGCCGAGTCGCGTAGCGAACATCTGTTGGGTCGTTTGATCGTCGCCGAGGCCGCCAAACGCGCACTCGTGCTGCCCTCCGTCGATGAGTTCACGGCCCACCCCGGCGCAGGAGTTGTCGCGCGGACGAGCGGTCAGACGTCAACCGTCAGCGATCAGCAATCGGCGATCAGCAATCAGCAATCTCTGATTTGCGTCGGCAACCGACGGTTGCTTGAGCAGCAGGGCGTCACGCTGGATGACGAGGTTACCGCGGCCTTCGCGCGACTCGACGCGGCCGGCCAGACGCCGCTCGCCGTCGCGCTCGACGGCCGCGTCATCGGCCTCGTCGGCGCGCGCGACACGATCCGGGCCGGTGCCGTCGACGTGCTTGGCGAGCTGCGACACCTCGGCATCGATGAGATCGTCCTACTCACGGGCGACCGCCGGCCGGCCGCCGAGGCCGTCGCTTGCGCCGTCGGCATCGACGAGTTCCACGCCGAGTTGCTGCCGCAAGAGAAGGCCGAGTGGATCAAGAGGAGGGTTGATGGTAGAGGATCGAGGATAGAGGATCGAGGATCGCGCAACGACACTCCGACCGCTTCTGCGCAATCCTCCATCCTCCATCCTCCATCCTCCATCCTCTATCCTCTATCCTCTCGCGTTCCCATCGCCATGATCGGCGACGGCGTGAACGACGCTCCCGCGCTGGCATCGGCCGACGTCGGGCTGGCGCTCGGCGGCGTGGGCAGCGACATCGCGGCCGAGGCGGGCGATTTGGTCCTGATGGGCGACCCGCTCGCCCCGCTGCCCGGCCTGGTGCGGCTCAGCCGCGCGACCGTGCGGGTGATTCGGCAGAACATCGTGCTGTTCGCGTTCGTCGTCAACGGCGTCGCGATCGTGCTCGCTGCGGCGGAACGGCTGGGCCCGGTCGGCGCGGCGATCTACCACCAGATCGGTTCGTTTCTCGTGCTGGTCAATGCGATGCGCCTGCTCTGGTTCGAGCGCTGGGAACGATCGGCGGCCGGTCGGTTCGAATCGCAGGCGTGCGAACTGGCCCGCCGCGCAGGCGCCGCGCTCGATCCGCTGCTACAGCCCGTCCGTTGGGCCGTGCGCAAACCGCGAGCGGCCGCGACGTGGGCGGCGGTTGCGGCCGTGATCGGCTACTGGGCGATGGGCGTCACGGTAGTGGACCTCGACGAGGTCGGCGTCGTGAAACGTTGCGGCGGGTTCATCGCCGCGCTCGAGCCGGGCCTGCACTTCCGGCTGCCGCGGCCGTGGGAGACGGTCGAGCGATTCGCGCCCGACCGCGTGCGCGTGGCCGAACTGGGGTTTCGCACGCGGACCGACGAGTCGTTCCAAGGGGCGCGGCCGATCGAGTGGACCAGCACGCATCGCGAGGGACTGATCGAACGGGTCGAGGACGAGTCGCTGCTCTTCACGGGCGACGAGAACCTGCTCGAGCTGAACGCAGTGGTGCAGTTCAGCGTGCGGCGCGGCGACGCCGACATCGTGCGATATCTCTTCGAGGTGCGCGATCCCGACTCGGTCGTCAAGTCGCTGGCCGAGGGCGTGCTGCGCGAACTGGCCGCGCGGCGAGCGTTCTGGAATATCCTGACCGCTGAGCGCGCCGAGATCGAGCGCGAGGCCCGGTCGCTACTGCAACAACGCACCGATGACTACCGACTCGGCGTCGACGTCCGTGCCGTCGCGCTGCAGGATGTGCACCCGCCGCTGCAAGTCGTCGACGCCTTCCACGACGTTTCGAGCGCGTTCAAGGACCGTGAGCGCATGCAGAAGGAGGCCGACGCTTACTTTCAGCAGCAAATCATCACGGTCGCCGGCGCCGCCGCCGCCGAACGACTCGCGCGGCACGATGGCCAGGTGACGGACGCGGTCTGGGCCGAACTGAAACCGGACCTGAGCGGCGAGGCGTCGAGCGAACTGGCCGCGGCCAAGGCGCGGGCGGCCGATCAGACGTACCGGGCCGAGGGCGATGCGGCGGCGTTTTCGATGCGACGCGCCGCCTACGCCGATTGGCCGGCGATCTCCAGCCTGCGGCTCTACCTGAACGCGATCGAGGCCACACTCGCCGACAAGGACAAGCTGGTGCTCGATCCGGCCGCCGCCGGTCGCCGGCAGCTCTTCCTGGCCGACCCCGATAAGTTCAACATCCGGCTCCCCGCCGCCGCCGCACCGGTCGCGACGCCGCCGATGGAACTGGATCAGTAGTTCAACGCGCCTACTGAGAATCGCATGCACAACGAATCCGACAAGCACGAGCACGATCACTCGCACGCCCCGAGCGAATCTCATGGGCACAGCCACAACCATGACCACAATCATGGCCATTCGCACGGACACAGCCACCCGCACAGCCACGCACACGACCATGGTCACGGCCATCACGATCATGACCACGATCACGATCACGACCATGCACATAGCCATTCGCACGACGGCGGTCACGACCACCATCACCACGACCACTCCCACGTGCACGGCCCCGGCCGAGGCGGCTCGATCAAGCGGGCGGTTGTGACATGCGTGACGGCGGGTCTCGTCGGCCTCGTCGCTTGGTCGGCGTGTTTCTTTGTGGACCAGACCGAGTATGTCTACGTCCTGGAATTCGGCAGGCCGGTCCGGTTGTGCGTCGAGCCGGGGTTGGGTTTCAAGCTGCCGTATCAGAGCGTGCGGCGGCTGGATCGGCGGCTGCAAATGTACAGCCCGCCCGGCAGCACCATGCTCACGCGCGATCGGCCGCAGATCGGCCAGGCGGCGGGCGACGCACGGTCGCGAGCCAGTCTCGGCGGCCCGCCGCTCTCGGTCGATTGGTACGTCTGCTGGCGCATCCCGACCGCGAAGGCCAACGCCGATTTCAAAAAGGGCGTGTTGCGTTTCGTGCTCTCGGTCGGCAGCATCCCGGCCGCTCAAGACCGGCTGCGCGAACGCATCGACTCGATGCTCAAGGCCCGGGTCGGAGAAATGAGTCTCGCTGAGTTCGTCAGCCTTGACCCCAAGGACATCGGGCTTGATCGGCTGATGCGCGAGCTGACCGAGCAGATTCGCCGCGATGCACTCGATCAGTTCGGCATCGAGATCGTGGACGTGCGGATCAAGCGGTTCAATCATCCCGAAGCGGTGAAGCCGGCGATCTTCGAGATGATTCGGGCCGAGCGCCAGGGCGTCGCCAAGAAGTATCGCGACGAGGGCAAGAGTGAGGCCGACAAGATACGCAGCCTTGCCGACACCGAGCGCGCCGAGATACTGGCCAAGGCGGCCGCCGACGCCGAACGCATCCGCGGCGAGGGCGAGGCCCAGGCCATGCGCATCGCCAACGCCGCGCACAGTCAGGACCCCGAGTTCTACCAGTTCCTGAAGACGCTCGAAACCTATCGCGCGATCCTGAACGAAAAGACCACCATCGTGCTCTCGTCCGAATCGAACCTGCTGCGACTCCTGACCGACGGCCATCCCGCCGCGACCTCGACCAAGCCGCCGGCCAAACAGTCCGCGCCGGCCGCCAACGGCGCCGGCCCGGCAAGCAGCGGCCCGCCCGGCGGCGGCAACACGGAGGGCAAGCCATGAAATGGTTCGTCGCGGCAGTGATCGCCGGTGCGATCGCCTACCTTGCGACCGGCATCTACACAGTCGGCACGGACGAGCGAGCGGTCGTGCGCCGCTTCGGCGCGGTCATCGACGAGCATGCCGAACCGGGCCTGCACATCGGGCTGCCCTGGGGCCTCGATCGCGTCGATCTGGTGAAGCCGAGCGAGACCAAGACCGTGAAGATCGGCGACCGCGCGACCGATCGCGCGATCGGTCCGTCGCTCGCGCCGTCGCTGGCCCAGTTCCTGACGGGCGACCAGAACCTGGTGATCGTCGAAGCAACGGTGCAGTACACCATCACCGACCCGACGCGATACCTCTTCTCGCTGGCCGATCCGGCCGAGGTCATTACGCGCGCGGCCGAGTCGGCGGCGTCGACGACGCTGGCGGGCAAGTCCATCGACTCGGTGCTGACCAGCGGCAAGGATGCACTGGCGATTTTGATCAAGGACACGCTGGAGCAGAATCTGAGGCGGTATGAGATGGGCGTCGAGGTCCGCTCGGTCAGCCTTACGGAACTCTCGCCGCCGCCGCAGGTCGTCGACGCATTCACTCGCGCCGCGTCGGCCCGCAGCGATCGCGAGCGACTGGTGCTGGAGGCCAAGACCTACGCGAACGAGAAGCTGGCCCAGGCCCGCAGCGAGTCGCAACAGCGGACCGACCGCGCGCGGGCCGAGCACGCGCGGGCCGTCGACCTGGCGCGCAGCGAGGCCGAACGGTTCGTCGCCTTGCTCTACGAGTATCGCAAGGCGCCGGCGGTCGCCGCCGCGCGCATGTACCTCGAAACCATCGCCGAGATCGTGCCCCGCTTTCGCGCGAAGCTGATCATCGACCGCGGCCAGGACGTCGACCTGACCATCATGCGCGATCAGCCGTAAACTGCGAGCGATTGGGAGGCTCATGTACCCGTATTGGGAAACGATCATCGAACCGCTGCTCGTTCGACTGCGGCCGACGTGCGTGGTCGAGATCGGTTCGGAGGAGGGCAAGAGCACGCGGCGGCTCGCGGAATTGTGCCGCCGCTTGGGCGCAGTTCTGCACGCGATCGATCCCGCGCCCAAGTTCGACGTCGCCGGCTGGCAGACGGAGTTCGGCGGGCGATTGATCGTGCATCGGGCCAAGAGCCTCGACGCGCTGCCGCAAATCGAAAGCGTCGACGCCGCGCTGGTCGACGGAGATCACAACTGGTACTCGGTCTATCATGAACTGAAGCTGATCGAGCGGTCGAGCACCGCGGCCGGTCGGCCGTTTCCGCTCGTCTTCTGTCACGACATCGGCTGGCCCTACGGTCGACGCGACCTGTACTACGACCCGACGTCGATACCGGCCGAGCACCGCAATCCGTATCAGAAGAAGGGCATGCGGCCGGATTCCACGCAGCTTGTCGAACGGGGCGGATTCAATCCGGGCCTGTGCAACGCGACGATCGAACACGGGCCGCGCAACGGCGTGCTCACGGCGGTCGAGGATTTCGTGCGCGAAGCGAGCGAACCGATCGACCTGGTGCAACTTCCGGGGTTCCACGGACTCGGCATCTTGTGCGCCCGACGCCTCAAGGAGTCGAACGCCGAATTGGCTCTGTACGTCGATTCCGTGAATCTGACGCCCTGGATGCGACAGTACGTGGCGCAGCTCGAAGCGTGGCGGGTGCGAGCGGAGTTGGCCGAGCGCGAGGCTCGTGCGGCGCTGCGGCTCGCCAAGTCGCGGCGGCAGTGAGATTGAGGGACTGCGAATGGTTGGCAGGACCAAGTTGGTGGCGGGAGCGGCGACGGCGGTGCTGATCGGTGCGATCGCGCCGCTGGCGATCATGCGTGCGCCGGGGTCGACCGACGCTCCCGAGGCCGTGCTTGACCAACTGCTGCAGGCGATGCAGCAGGGCGACGTGGCTGCATACCTCGCGTGCCTGACGGGCGAGCCGCGCGACGCCGCGCGACGCGACGTCGAGTCTCGGCGCGGTGGCGAGTTCGGCGCCGAACTGCGGCGGGCCGCCGCCGAAATCAAGGGCCAGGCCCTGCTCAAGACCGAGTCGCGCGGCCCGGACGAGGTCTATGTGCTGGTAGACCGCGTCTACGAAAAACGACCATGGGAACTTCAGGCGTACCGGCTGCGCCGCGAGCGAGGGCGATGGCTGATCTTCGCGATCGAACCAGCGCGACCGCACGACCCGCCCGTGCCCTACGGGACGCCCGTCGTGACCGCAACGCCCGAACCGCGCGACGGCGGCCAGTAATACATCGAACCGCTTGCTCTACGTCTCGATCGAGGGTCGCGAGTAGAATGAACCCGTCGAAGCGGAATCGGTTCTCGCTCCTGTGATGCTTTGCAAGGAATGACCATGAACGAGCCCAACAACCCAGTGTACGCTCAGCCTCAAGTGCTATCGCCCGCTCACCCGACCTACGCCGCCGCGCCCCCGCCACGGCGAGGCAGCGGACTGCTGCGCGGGCTGATGATCCTGTTCGCCGTGCTCGGCGTGTTCGCGGTTCTGCTGGTCGGCGGCCTCTACCTGCTGGCCAGCAGCGTGTCCATCGCCACGACCGACGTTTGGCTCGAAGAGGAGTTTCACAGCGGCGATGAGAACTCGCCGAACAAGGTCGCGATCGTCTCGGTCGAAGACATGATCATGGACGTCACCGAACGTCATGTGATTCGGCAGCTCAAGGCCGCCGAAGAGGACGACGCGGTGAAGGCGATTGTGCTCAAGGTCGATTCGCCGGGCGGCACGATCTTCTCGAGCGACCACATTCACCGCAAGGTGCAACAGGTTTGCCGCGGGCCGGGCGAGACGAAACCGATCGTCGTGTCGATGCAGGGGCTGGCCGCATCGGGCGGTTACTACGTCTCGGCCCCCGCGAACCGCATCTTCGCCGAACGAACCACGATGACCGGCTCGATCGGCGTCATCGCCAGCTTCCCGAACGTGGCCGGGCTGATGGAGGACTTCAAGGTCCGTATGGAAGTGATCAAGACCGGCCCGTTCAA
This sequence comes from Planctomycetia bacterium, assembly GCA_036758585.1. Lineage (GTDB taxonomy): Bacteria > Planctomycetota > Planctomycetia > JALXBF01 > JBGPMX01 > DAIOWH01. The sequence continues at coordinate 16,004 of DAIOWH010000095.1, read as the reverse complement.
AGACGCCGGATCGCCGTTTCGCGAGATGACGCCGGCCGAGCGCGAACGTTGGCAGGTGGTGATCGACGACGCCTTCGAGCGGTTCATCGAGGTCGTCAGCGAGGGGCGAGGCATGACGGCGGACGAAGTGAAGAAACTCGCCACCGGCGACGTCTACACATCGCGCGAGGCCAAGGCGAGCGGGCTGGTGGATGAGATCGGCTATATCGAGGACGCGATCGACGCCGCCAAGAGCTTGGCCAAGATTAGCGATGCACAGGTGATCGAATACAAACGGCCGCTCGACTTCCTGGAACTCTTGCTGGGCAGCGCGACCGGCCGCAGTTCGAAGATCGAGATCGATCTCCAGTCGCTGCTTCGGGCCGGCGTGCCCCGCGTGATGTATCTGACGCAGGCCCCCACGATGGGGCTCTGAGTGTGCCGCACGCGGCCCGCGTGCGCTCGCCCGAAAACAGGCAGCCCGTTCCCAGTGATGTTGGCAGGCCGCCCACGACAATGAACCGATTTTCAGGCCTTGCCCTGCTCCTCGGCCTTTTTCTTGGCTGCCGCTTGTCGGATCATCTCGATCTTGGAGAGTCCACCTTCCTTTTGTGTCGCAGCCGGTGGCGACGAGGAGGCATCGGGTGGGCTGGCTGAGGTCCCTGCGGGTTCGGTGGAACCGGCCTCGGCGGCCTTCTTAGCCGCAGCTTTCTCGCGCATCAGTTCGATCGGAGATTTCTTGGCGGTCGGCGCGGTCGCCGGTTCAGCGGCGGCGGGCGTGCCGCTACCTGCCACCTTCGCCGCAGCTTTCTCTCGCATCAACTCGATCGGCGACTTCTTGGCCGTCGGCGTCGTCGCCGGTTCGGCGGCCGGCGCGCCTTCACTCGCCGCCTTTGCCGCGGCCTTTTCGCGCATCAACTCGATGGGTGATTTCTTGACCGGCCCGGCCGGCAGCGTCTCGGCGGGCGCGCCCGCTTCGGCGGCCTTCTTGGCTGCGGCCTTCTCCTTCATGAGTTCGATGGGCGACTTCTTCGCGGTCGGGGCGCCGCTCGACGCCGCAGCCTCCGCCTTTGGCTTCTCGGCCGCCTCGTGCTTCTTCGCCGCCGGCGCGGGCGCGGCAACCTGCGTCAGGAACGGCAGGCCGATGTCGTAGCGCCCCCAGCCGCAACCTTCCGCATCGTCGAACTGCACCAACGCCTTGCCGCTCATGTTCACCGTGATCACACGGCCGGCCCGACCGGCGAACCGTTTCAGCTCCGGCCGGCTCGCGTCCACCTCGACATACTTCTCAGTCCAGCGTCGCTTCAGGTCGTCGATCTCTTCGAGCGTGAGTCGTTTGACGTTCATTCGTACTCCGACGGTATCGACCAAGGCACAGTCACCGAGCAAACGAGGCGGCATTGTGACGGCAGGCCGCCTCGAAATCAACGCCGACACTCCGAGCGATCAACTCGTCCGCAGCACTCCCAGACACACGTCGGCCCGAGCGATCGTGCCGACCAGCTTGCCGCCCTGGACCACCGGCAGCCGCCGAATCTGCTTGTGGATCATCTCGTGGTCGCCGCGACCAGCACATCGTCGCCCGGTGCGACGGTGATCGGGTTCTTGATCACGTGCGGCGCGATCGGCTTCGACGCCAGGTTGCTCCCCTTTTCCTCGAAGATCGCCCGAGCAGCCGACAGCCCCTCGCCCTGGGCCAACACCTCCTCGAAACGAGGCAGTGCCGCTCGGATCAGATCGCCTTCGGACAGAACGCCCACGAAGTTGTTGTCGTCGTCGACCACCATCAAGTCGCTCGCCTGCGACGTGCTGAGCACCTCGGCCGCTTGCAGAATCGTGGCGCCCGCGCGAATCCGCGTCGGGTTCAGGTTAACGCAGTCTTGCACTTTCATCGAATCGTAACTCCTTGCGTATTGGCTTCGTGGGTCTTCCGCGAGACTTTCCGATCGGGCGTAATCCTAACAAACAGCCGTGCGCAGGGGAATCTGCGCCATTACTTTGCTCGTCGCCGATGACTTCTTAGCAGTCACTCCACAACGATTTGCCATTCATCTTGTCCTTGCACTTCTGAATGGGTCTTCCGTAGGCTGGGTGCCGCACCCAGCCTACTTCTGAATGGGTCTTCCGTAGGCTGGGTGCCGCACCCAGCCTACTTCTGAATGGGTCTTCCGTAGGCTGGGTGCCGCACCCAGCCTACTCGCCGAGCCCGGAGCTGTCCGGGACCGGGTTCTCACCGCCCCAATTCTTGTCGTATTCGCACGTAGCGGATCAGTCCGCCGTTTTCGCGGCACCAGGCGTCGATTTCCTGGGCGATCGGCCCACGGTAGAAATAGTCGGCCACGAGCCGCAGGCCGCGCCGCCGATCGCCTATCGCCGCCTTCTCGGCGTCGATGAGCCGGCGAATCGTTCGCGCCAGGTCCGGGTGCCAGTCCTTGTCGCCGCGATCGAGCAACTCCAGCATCGGCCCCGCTACCTCGGAGAACGTCTTCGTTCCGAACCGATCGAGCAGCACGACGACAGCGTCGAGCGTCGCGGGCACGGCAGCCGGCTCGACGCCGCGAGCGGGGATGCCGCCTTCCATTTGTGCAAAATGATCGCGCGTCGCCAGGCGAAGTGCGGCGCCTTGCCCCGCGACGACCTCGACGGCGTTGCGTTTCGCGTCGTACACCAGGATCGGCGCCTCGCCGCCAAAACAGAACGCCGTGGCGTCAGTGACCGCCAGTGCGAGGATTGTCGCAGCCGCCGCATCGGCCGCGTTGCCGCCCTCCCTGAGCACGCGGATGCCGGCATCGACGGCGCCTTGGCCGCCGGCCGCCACCGCTCCGCGCGTGCCGGTCGCATGCCACGCGGCCGGCTCCTGAGCGGGCACGGTCTCTACCGTCAGGAAGGAAAGCAGTACAAGCCAGGATGCGATTCGATTCATGGCGGCCTCACAACAGTGATGTCACGTGGTCGTTCGAGGCCGCCACTTGTAGGCGGCCTGTGCGTTGCGCCAGAAGAAACTCTCCGTGTGCGTGTCGATGGCGAGCATCTCTGGCGGCGCCGCGGCCGCCCGAGTCCGCGCGCCGAGGCACTCGATCGCGACACTCGCGGCCAGCACGTTTCGGCCGACGCCGTCCATGAACTCACGCCGCGTTTCTGAGGTCACGTTACTTCCTCTCCTTGATGGACTGACCGGCCGACCAGGCGGAGCAACGCCAGCACAACGCTGTAGCCAGTGCGGACACGATCAATGCACCAAACCCCGTCAGTGCGGAGTGATCGAACCACCAGAGCACGAGCTTACTGCCGCCCAGGGCACGCCAGCCCTGGGCCACTCCTCTGCCGGTGATACCGAACACCAGAGCGCACACGAGAACGAACAAGAGTAGGTCGCGAGTCGTGAATCGCCAACGACGTAGGCGACACAGAAGGATCAGCACGGGGAACAGGATCAGAATGACATGTGGAAACGCCCATAACTGGAAGGCAGTCAAGGACGGCGTCATGACGTACATAACACTGCTTGGAAAAGACTCGTCCATGCTCAAACTCTCAACTTTCGTACCCTAACGCTGGCTGCGCCCGCAACCCAACGTGGCGGACACTGCCAGCGTCCGGTGCCGACGCTGGCAGCGTCGGCCACGAATATGCGCGCACGGCGCGCGCATGTTGCCGAGTAAGACTCTACTCCGGCAGCGGCTTACCTTTCGTTTCTGGGCAGAACCAGATCAGCACCATGCCGAGCAGGTAGACGAGGCAGATCGCCGAGCAGGCGAGCGGGTGTCCATGCGCGATGGTGAGCGGACCGAGTTTGACGTCGGTGTCGAGCACCTTCAGCAGGTTGCCGACCTGCAGCACGCCGATCGCCGCCAGGATGCGGCCGAAGTTGAACCCGAAACCCTGGCCGGTCGCGCGAACGCTCGTGCGAAACAGCTCGGGCAGGTACAGTGGCAGCCAGCCGTAAAACGACGCCGTGAACACGCCCGCAATGAACGCCATGATCAGGAACTTCGGTCCGTAACTATCATTGGTCAGGAACAGCAGCCACGTCGTTCCGAGGGACGCGAGACATAACACGAAATACGCCGGTCGACGGCCCAACCAATCGCCGGCCAGAGCGGCCCCGATCGTACCGATGATCGCGCCGATCGAAAGCCAGATCAGTGTGTACTCTTTGGCCTTGAGCTTTGGCCGGACCAGCTTGGCCGCGGCGTCGGGACCCTGTGTCTTGGCGACGCGGCTCTGGTGTGCGTTGAATTCCGCCTCGGTCATCTTGTCGGCCCACGACGGGGCCTGCTGCGTCGAACCCCACGTGCCCAACAGCGCGACGCCGCTCAGGCACGCGCCCAGCAGCATGCGGCGCAGCGTCGGGCCCGCCTCGATGCCCGGCTCAGTTTGGGCCTGGCGCTGGAAGAACCGGATCACCGGGTAGGTGTAGCCCGCCGTGGCGATGACGAGGCCGACAAGCGTCGCCGCGAGTCGCACACCGAGCGAATGCGGCAGCCACGCCGGGCCGTCCCAGGCCCAGGCATAGACGATCAGCGCGGGGCCGGCCACGCCCACGAGCACGGCGGTCAGGTCGCGAGTCGCCCAACTCGACGTGACGCCGCGCCGTTGTTCGTGTTGCCACTTTTCGGACTCCGGCACGAAGATGCGAATGAAAAATGTCAGCAGTGCCGGGAGCGTGCCGAGCAGCATCATTAGTCGCCAGCCGCTGTTGGCGACGAGCGACGCGACCCACTCATCGCGCAGCCCCGTGCCGCGCAGCCAGACCTCGAAGCTCGACAGGACTTCAATCAGCCCAAGTCCGACCACGCCGACGCCCAAATAACCTACGTTGGCCGCTGCGCCGATCAGGCCCGCCATGAACGCACGCGACCGGTTCGGCCACACCTCCATCACCAGAGCCACGCCCAGCGACCACTCGCCGCCCATGCCGAGCGCGGCAATGAACCGCAGCACGCCGACCTGCCACGCGGTGGCCGCGACGCCGCACAGCCCGGTGAACACGGCGTAGACCAGCACGCTCAGCGTCATCGCCCGCACGCGGCCGATCCGGTCGCCCAGCCAACCGAACACGACTCCGCCGGTCGCCGCACCGACCAGGAACCCGGCCATGATCACGTTGAACCACAGGCCGACCTGGCCCTCGTCGGCGCCGCGCAGCAGGTCCTTCACCGCCGGCCGGCCGACCAGCGAGAAGACGCCCATCTCGGCCCCATCGAACATCCAGCCCAACAGGGCGGCGGCGAGCGCCAGCCAGCGACCGGTGGCTTCGCGCCGGGCTGCGGCCTCGGCAGGGAGGGCCGACGCAAGTTCAAGTTCGTGATTCATGTTTCGTCTCGTGTTTCAGTTCAGGCAGGTTGACACGCGGCGTGGAGTTCGTGGGGCCAACGGGGCCGCGACAGTGTAACAGAACAGGCCCGCCGTCGCCCGCTGGACAACGCAGGTAGCGGGTAGGCTGGGTGCCGCACCCAGCCTACGGGCGCACGTCTGCGCAAAGTGCGTCGCACACCCCCCAGCCTACTCGCCGACAAATCCTTGCTCCCCCGTCCCAGCAGCGACTGGTACAATCCGCAGTGTACAACGACAGCGCCAATGCACAAGGAAGCGAACGCCATGATCAACGCGGGGCAATTCAAGAAGGGCGTCGTCATTCGGTTCGAGGGTGCCAACTGGACCGTCGAGGATTACCACATTCACAAGACGGCCCAGCGCAAGCCCGTGCTCGTGACGAAGCTGAGAAACATGAACACCGGCCGCGTCGTCGAGAAGGGGTTTGATGAGGCCGACCAGTTCGACCAACCGGAAGTCAAGACGAAACCGCACCAGTTTCTGTATCAAGACAAATCGGGCTTCGTCTTCATGGACATGGAGACGTTCGATCAGGTGACAATCAGCGAGGAAGTCGTGGGCGGCGGCAAGTGGCTGTGCAAGGAGAACGCCGAGTTCGGCATTCGGTTTGTCGACGGCCAGGTCGCGAACATCACGTTTCCCCCAAACTTCACCGACGAGGTCGTTGAAACCGCCGACCCGTCGGCCGCGGGCAAAGGGGCGAGCGTCGGCAAGGACGCGAAGCTGGCGTGCGGCCTGATGATCAAGGTGCCGATGTTCGTGAAGACCGGCGAGGTCGTGAAGATCGACACCGAGACGCACGAGTATATGGGCAAGGCGTCGGATAAGAAGTGAACCGACCTGTGGCCCGCCGGCACGAATTGCCGTTGTCGGTTATGATGGGGCTGGTCCGAGTACTATCCGGAGATTGACCGATGAGCGTCGGCGCCGAAATCCTGTTGCCCTCGCGCTCGCCGCACGTTCCCGCATCGTCATCGCCCGACGTTCCTCCGCTCGTGGCCGGCGACTGCCTGACGCAGCGGGAGTTTCTGCGCCGCTACGAGTCGATGCCGCACGTGCGCAAGGCCGAGTTGATTGGAGGAATCGTTTACATGCCGTCACCGGTGAGTATCGAGCACGGCGAGACCGACCTTCCCATCGCTGGCTGGCTAACCGTCTATGTCGCACAAACACCAGGGTGCAAGGGCGGAACCAACACCACATGGCTCATGCTGCAGGATGCGCCGCAGCCGGACGATCACTTGCGAATCTTGCCGGAATGCGGCGGTCAATCGCGCGTGGAGGGCAAGTATGGCCACGGCGCACCGGAGTTGTTGGCGGAGATCGCGCTGTCCAGCAGTTCGTACGATCTGAACCAGAAACTAGACCTATATCGTTCGGCTGGAGTTTTGGAATACATCATTGTGCTGCTCGCCGAGCGCGAGGTCCGCTGGCTGCGGCGCGTCGCCGGGACGTATCAGCCGCTGCCCGCCGATGACCGGGGCATTGTTCGGTCTGTCTCATTCCCCGGCCTTTGGCTCGACACGATCGCGTTGCTGCGTGGCGATGTCGCACAAATGCTCACCGCGTTGAATCTGGGCCTACAATCGCCCGAGCACGCCGAATTCGTACAGTTTCTGGCGCGCCGCCGCGGCGAGTTGCGGACCGGCGAGGCCGACCGCGCTTGACGCGCGACAACATGGATGCTGGCCAAAGGACGGGCAGGCTTGGCTGAGAAAGCACCTCAAGAATCGAGCGGGCGACTTGCACTGCACTGGCAGATCGGGATTGGACTGGTGCTCGGCGCCATGGCCGGCGTGATCGCCAACCTGTCGTTTCCGCGCGGGCCTGACGGCAAGATGAACGAGACGCTCGACGCCGTCGCGCGCAACGTGGCCGAACCGGTGGGGCAGGTCTTCTTGCGACTGATCTTCATGATCGTCGTGCCGATGGTGTTCTCGGCGTTGGCGCTGGGCGTGGTCGGCATCGGCGACGTGAGGCGACTCGGCCGCGTCGGCGTGCGCACGCTCGTGTTCACGCTCGGCTTCTCGCTTACGGCCGTGGCGATTGGGATCGCTCTGGTGAACCTGATCGAGCCTGGCGCCAGCTTGCCCGAGGCGCAGCGCGAACAGCTCAAGGCCCAATACGCCGCCGGCGCGGGCGAGATGGTGACCAAGGCCAAGAGTGCCAAGTCGCTGCGCGATACGCTGCTGCACATCATTCCCGAGAACCCGCTGCAGGAGATGGTCGGGGCGCTCGACGGCAGCTCGAAGGGCAACGGCATGTTGTCGGTGATGTTCTTCGCGCTCGTGTTCGGCGTCGCTCTGGCGGTCGTGCCGGAAGGCCGGCGGGCCGGCGTGGTCAGCGTGCTCGAAGGCGTATTCGACGCCTGCATGGCGATCATCCACTTCGCCATGCGACTCGCCCCGATCGCCGTGGCCGGATTGGTGTTCGCCATGACCGCGCGGCTGGGCGTCGATATCCTGCGGACGCTCTTCTGGTTCGTGCTCACGGTGATGATCGGGCTGGCCCTGCACTTGTGCGTGGTGTATTCGTGCGCGGTGCGGGTGTTCGGCGGCCGCAGTCCAGCCGCGTTCTTTCGCGACGTCTCCGAGGCCATGCTCACCGCGTTCGCCACATCGTCGTCGAACGCGACGCTGCCCACGGCCATCGAGGTGGCCCGCGAACGACTGCGGCTGCGACCCGAGATCAGCAACTTCGTACTGACCGTCGGCGCCACCGGCAACCAGAACGGCACCGCGCTGTACGAAGGCATCGTCGTGCTGTTCCTGGCCCAGGTGTTCGGGGTGGAGCTGTCGCTTGCCGACCAAATCAAGGTGGTGCTCATGTCGGTGCTGGCGGGGGTGGGCACGGCCGGCGTGCCGGGCGGTTCGATTCCGCTCATTGTCGTGTTGCTGCGTTCGGTCGGCGTGCCGGGCGAGGGCATCGCGATCATCCTGGGCGTCGATCGCATCCTCGATATGTCTCGCACAGTCCTGAACGTGACCGGCGATCTGGCCGTCGCCGCGTGCGTCGACAAGTCGGAAGGCCCACGAATTGCGGCGTGAGTCGCGAGGAATCTGTCAACACTCGTCGGGCAGAACCAACTGCGGGCTGAGCGCCGGGTATTGGTACCTACAACATGCCGCCAACCCCTCACCCCGACTCTCCCCGCAACGGCATTGGTATCTACACAACTTAGTACCGCTCCGCATTGAAAGGGGTCCGAATTCGTTTAACCCGCAGCCGCAGGCGAGGCACAACAAGCGCCAGCCATGCCTCGCCTGCGGCTGCGGGTTAAACGACCGAAGCCGATTTCACACCCTATTCAATGTGGCACAGTACTTAGTCCCGAAGGGACGTGAGTCGATAGCCAGGGGCGTTAGCCGGCTTGCGCCCCTGGCTATCGACTCGCGCCGCTTCGCGGCTGGCCCTGTCTCGGACTTGTGTAGATACCAATGCCGCAACGGGGAGGGAGAAGTGTCGAGGATGGTGCCCGGGGACATGGTGCTGCGCGATTAGTCAGCGTTTCGGGCTGGTGCGACGGAAGGCCACCGGCGAGTGGGCGACGGTGTGATTTCCGGGCTCAAGTCGTGTTGGTTCGGTAGTGTTCCGCCCAGGCCCGCGTCGGATCCAAGGCGCGCCGCCGTAAACCCAAGAGTCGCGTAACCAACCGCATTAGCTCTCTTCCGGGCGAACCAATTGCGGAGCGCCCGGGGCATGATGGCGAGCCAGTTCGTCGAGCAGGGCGGCCGGGCGCTCGGCCAGGACAACAAGTCCGCGGTACTTCGGCTTGATGAACCCCTCGGCGACCGCGTGATCAATCAGTTGCACGAGCGGCTCGAAGTAGCCGGCCACGTTGAGTAGTCCGACCGGCTTGCGATGGATGCCGAGCTGCGACCAGGTGATCATCTCAAACAGTTCTTCGAAGGTGCCGAAGCCGCCGGGCATGGCGATGAATGCGTCGGACAGTTCGGCCATGCGTGCCTTGCGCGCGTGCATGCTGGCCATGACGTGCATGTCTTGCACGCCGGTGTGCAGCAGCTCCGCGGTCGCGAGCCGCTCGGGAATGACGCCGATCACTTCGCCGCCGGCGGCCAGCACCGTGTCGGCGATCACCCCCATCAGCCCGACGCTGCCGCCGCCGTACACGAGTCCGTGGCCGCGCTCGGCCATCAACCGGCCCAGATCCTCAGCCGCCGCGCGATACGCGCCGCCCGCACCCACCTTGGAACCACAGAAGACACAGATTCGCCGCATCGTAAAGTTCTCCGGCCTGCCGGCTCGACCAACCCGACGTGGCGGGTAAGATACCACCGCACAGTACTACGACGTGAGCGATCTTACACTGAACGACAACCGGCACACGCCGTGAATGAACCACCGATCCAATCTGAATCCGGCCGCGTCGGTGCCGCGCGCGTTCGCGTGAGTACGTGGATCGCTTGGTTTGGCGTGGCAGTTCACATCGCCGCGTGCGTCGGGCTGTTGTTGGCAAGCGGAGGAACCGAGGCTCAGCCGCTGATCGCGCAGCGAGCTGAATGGGTCGGCGACCACGCGGCGTCTTGGACCGTGCTCTGGGTCGGCTGGATGGTCGCCTCGACAAGCTTGCTCGCTCTGTTCATCGTTTGGGGCAAGCACCTGGCCAGACTCGGCGGCAACCGCGCCGGCATCGTCGCGGGCTGTGTACTCTGTGCGATCGGCTTGGCGTGCGATCTGACGGGCGAACTTGTGAACATCCGGCTGACGCGATCCGGCATCTCAGTCGCCCAATTCGCGAGTGAGGCTCGCCTGTACGCGCTGCTGGGTGCCGGTGCGGCCAACGGCCTGTACTGCCTCGGCGGGCTGGTCATGAGCGCGATCTCGTGGCGCTGCAGGTTTCAGCGCGATTGGCTGGGGCTGCTCGGTTTCCTCATGTGGACGATCGGCATCGGCCTGACCGTCGCGGCCGCGCTCGATCATCCGCCGAGCATGGTCGTTACCGGCGCGGGAGTCATGATCACATTCATCCCCTGGGCGGCACTCACCGGCTGGCGATTCCGGTGAGGTCCAAGGTCGAGAGTCCAGGGTCGAGGGCCAGTAGCACGTTCCGCCTCTGGCCCTGGACAGTGGACTACGCGCTCTGCGACGTGACTCACTGCCGGCCGCGTGATAGATTCCCCGCTATGAAACTCGCCATCGACTCGTACTGTTTTCATCGCTACTTCGGCGAATGGTATCCGGGCCTGCAAGCGGACCCTGGGCGTCGCATGACGGTTTGGGATTTCCTGCGGCTCGCGCGACGGCTCGGCGTGGCGGGCGTGTCGATCGAGTCTTGCTTCCTGCCGCCGCCGGACGACGCGCTCGTCGGCCGCCTGCGCGACTCGCTCGATCAACATGGGTTCGAGCGAGTCTGGGCGTGGGGGCACCCGAACGGGTTGCGATCAGGAACCGACCGGGCCGCCGCCAAGGACTTGGTGGTCCACCTCGGTGTGGCTCAGCGGCTGGGCGCGAAGGTGATGCGAATCGTCGGTGGCAGTCGCCGCACTCGGCCGAACTCGTGGGCGGTGCATCGTCGCCGGTTGCTCAACATGCTCCGCAGTCTGGTCACTCCGGCCCGCGACCACGGCGTCGTCATGGCCATGGAAAACCACATCGACCTCACCGCCGCCGAGATGGCCGAGCTGATGAGCGACATCGACTCGCCGTGGCTCGGCGTCTGTCTGGACACGGCGAACAACGTCCGCCTGTTCGAGGATCCCGTGGCGGTCGCCCGCACGCTCGCCCCCTGGACGCGAGCGACGCACGTTAAGGACGTGATCAGCTTCCGGGGCGACCCCAAGGAATTCAGTTTCTGGCCCAGCGTGCCGCTCGGCGAGGGCGTCGTGGACATTCTCGTGGTGCTCGGCATCCTGCGGAAAGTGAAGTACGGCGGCCTGCTTGCCGTCGAGGTTGACTACCTGCACCCGCGGTCGGGCGACGAACACAAGGCGGTATTGAAGAGCGTCAAGTACCTCAAATCTGCGCTGGACCAGAGAGGCCGATGACACTCCTTCGAGGTTGCATAGTTCTGGCTCTCCGCAAGCTTTGGGGATTATTGGGGTGCAGGCGTCCCGCTTGCCAACAACTGGTGCAGGATCCGGCAGGCGGGATGCCTGCACTCCAAGATTGGCGGAGAGCCACAGTTCTCTTGTCGCGGTTGCGATGGTCAAGGTGAACTGGGACTGGGAGAGAAGGGCTGATTCCGGCAACGTCGACGGCTAGAATGCCTTCAATACGTTAGCGAGGCTCGTATGCCGCTTCTCGATCATTTTCATCCGCCGCTGCGAGGTCCACGCCGATGGGAGGGATTCCATCATGCATGGGCCACGTCGATCGCCCAGCACCTGAACCAGGACGTCCTGCCCGAGAATTACTTCGCCGAACCCGAAATCAGCCTCGGTCCGGCGATGGAGATCGACGTGGCCACGCTGGAGAATGTCGAGTCGAAAGGGGCGGTGGCGTCCGAGGGCGGAGTGGCGATGGCGGTGTGGGCGCCGCCGCAGCCGACCATCACGGCGACGGTGGACTTCGCCCACCTAGACACGTGCGAGGTGCGCGTGTTCGAGGATCTGGGCGGCGCGCAGCTTCGAGCGGCGATTGAGTTGATCAGCCCATCGAACAAGGACCGGCCTGCCAGTCGCCAGGTGTTCGCCGCGAAGTGCGCCGGGTATCTCAAACACGGCGTGGCGCTCGTCATCATTGACGTGGTGACCGAGCGGATCGCGAATCTGCACGCCGACCTTTGGCAATCGCTGCAGATTTCGGGCGGGCCTGCCTGGCAGTCATCCACCGGCCTGTACGCAATTGCTTACAGGCCCGTAACCGTGGTCGACAGCCCGCGCGTCGAGGCGTGGCCGGAGCCGCTTGCGCTCGGCGAGTTGCTGCCGACGCTCCCCCTCTGGCTTTCGCTCGACTTGTGCGTGCCGCTCGCGCTGCACGAGAGCTATTCGGCGGCCTGCGCAGCCCTACGAATCCGCGAGTAGGATTCCATCCCACGTTCAATTGACGGGCACGACTTGAACCGCATCCACAATCACGTGGCCGTCGGTTCCGAGGTTTGAGATTACCACCGCGCCCGGTCGCGCGGCGTCGAATCGGAACGTGCCGAGCGTGTGGAAGGTCTTGGCGCCGGCGCCTGAGGGGGCCTGGCGTTGGTTCACGGCGATCGTGCGATCGCCGTCGGCACTCGTCACGGTGACGGGGACGTTCGTGGCACGGTTCGGGTTCGGGGTGTATGAGATGCGGACTTCGTAGCGGCCGGAGGTCTTGACCGTGAACTCAAAACGAGCCGCTTTTTCGCCCTTGGCTTCGTTGCCGTCGTGCAGATAGGCGTTGCCCACGAAGCCGCCGATCGAACTGCTCGCGGTCCACTGCCCGGTGAGCTTGGCTTGCGAGTCGTCGAGCACCAGGCCAGGCAACTGCTTCGGATCAACGCCGGTCGCTGCCGCCGGGCCGGTCCAGACGAGGACCTGCTGGTCGGCGAGCAGTCGCACTTTCAGTCCGGCGTAGTCGATCTGCTGCACGCTCGTTCGCCCGTCGATCGCGTGCGCGGCGGCGGTCGCGGCCGACTGGCCGAGCACCATGAAGACCGGTTCCATGCGGATTGAGCCATACGAAATGTGCGAGGCGGAAAGGCAAACCGGCACGAGCAGGTTGGAGCACTCGGACTGGCGCGGCACGATCGAACGATACGAGATCGGGTACGGTCGCACGCCGACCTGGATATCGCCCTCGTTGCGGACGTGGCCGTCGGCGTCGACGTAGCGCTGCGTGTTGTGCGAGTCCATGTTGTAGGCGCCCATGCCGACCGAATCTTCGGCGACGCGAGTGCCGCGACAGTTGTGTTCGGTCATCACGTAGTCGCCGACCATGCGGCGAGCCTCGCGCACGTAGAGCTGGTGCGGCCAGTGGTCGTTGTCGGTGAACTCGTCGCGCGACGGACCCCAGTTCTGGAAGTAGCTCCGGATCTTCTCCGGCACGCGCGGGCTGTTGGCCAGCGTCCAGAACAGGCCCTGCGTGTAGCTCAGGTGTTCGCGATAGATTCGCTGGCGAGTCGCGTAGTCGCCGTCGGGGTATGCGTAGTTTTGTCCGATGAAGTCGGTGGAGACGGCGAAGTTATTGTTCGCGTCGGTCTTTCGGTTCGGCATCATGTGGACCGACCACGGCACTCGCTCGTCGCCCGCCTCGAAGTTGCGCAGCAGCAGTTCATAGAGCATCGGGTCGTAGCCGGCCGGCTTGGGCCACGGCAGTCGGTTGGCGGCGGCGTCGGTCGCGGCGATGCGCAGGTTGTAAGTTTGGACGCGATGATCTTGCGATCCTTCTTCGCCCGGTCCGTTGGGGTCGATGCCCGGCAGCAGGCCGCTCGACCGATCGCCCGGTCGAATGTAGGGATCGACTGGCTTGATAAACTGGTGCGACTTGGCGTTCCGTGTCTGCACGCCGCTGAGCGTCTCGGCGTACTGGGCGTTCGCCTCGCGGCCGACCGTGTACTTCGCGCCCGCCCCAGCCATCAGGTCGCCTTCGTAGGTGGCGTCGATGAACATCTCGCCGCGAAACGTTCGGCCGCTCTCCATGGTGATCGAGAGGATCCTTGTTCCGGTCTTGCTCACGCCGTTCTTCAGGTCGAGTCGTTCGCCTTCGATCACCGGCGCCTTGGCCTCGGCCAGCATCTCGCGGAAGATCTGTTCCGCTGCGTGCGGCTCGAAAGTCCACATGGTGTCTTCGCCGGCCGATTGGCGGCCGCTGCGATATTGGTCGCGCGACTCGAACTTCCACGCATCGGGCCGGTCGTAGTACCGGGCGACCCGGCGATAGAACTCGCGCGCGATGCCGCCGATCGCCGCCTTGTTTCCGATGTCGGTCGCGCCGAGGCCGCCGGACGACAACCCGCCGATGTGGCGACTCGGCTCGATGAGCACGACCGACTTGCCCATGCGACGAGCCTGCACCGCCGCGGCCACGCCGCCCGACGTGCCGCCGTAGACGACGACGTCGTACGGATCGACCTGGCCTGCCGGCGACCGCGCAGCGGACCACAGAGCAGGTCCCGCCAAGAGCATTACCACGACCGTGCACGGACCGAGACGATTCATGAAGCACCGACCGACGCTCAGATCTCCCAGCCCTTGCGGTACTGCTTGCTCACGTAGTTGTTCGCCTCGGCGACGTTGGTGAACTTGAGGTTCGGACCGTCCCATTCAAGCTTCTGGCCGGCGAGTCGGATCGCGATGTTGCCGAGCAGAATGGTCTCGGTCAGCGAGCCGGCGTAGTCGAAGTTCGACATGGCTGGCGGGCCGCCCTTGGCCGCCGCGATCCACTCGGCCTTCATGCCGTCGTCACCGCGTCCGTTGCGCGGCAAATATGGGTCGGGCTTCTTGAAGTCCTTGAAGTTTTCGCCCGGCAGCAACTTGTAGCTGGCTCCGTAGTCGTTCGGCGAATACAGGATTCCCTTCTCGCCCACGATCAGCGAGCCACTGCCCGGCGGCTCTTCGCCGTGAAGCAGTTCGGCCGGCGGCAAAACCTTCTTGCCGTCCTTCTTGCCCTCGTACCACACAAACTTCACCGGCGGCATCGACTGGCTGCCGGGGAACTCGAGCGTGACCTGCGCCCAGGTCGGATACGTCTCTGGGTTCAGGTCGCCGCACTCGGCGTAGACCGACTTCGGGTAGCCCAGGTTGCACGCCATGAACGCCATGTTCGCCGTGTGGCAGGCCATGTCGCCCAAGGCCCCGGTGCCGTAGTCCCACCAGCCGCGCCACTTGAACGGATGATAGGCCGGATGATACGGCCGCTCGGGCGCGGGGCCGAGAAACAGGTCCCAGTGAACGTGCTTCGGGATCTCCACCTTCTCGGTCGGCCGCGCCATGATCTGCGGCGCTTGCGGCCAGACGGGGCGATTGGTCCAGACGTGGATTTCCTTCACCGGTCCGATCGACCCGGCGCGGATGACCTCGACGGCCTCGCGCAGCCCGTTCTCGGCCGTGCCCTGGTTGCCCATCTGCGTAGCGACGCGATATTTCCGGGCCGTCTCGCGCATCATGCGGGCTTCCCAGACGGTGTGAGTCAGCGGCTTCTGGCAGTACACGTGCTTGCCGAGACGCATCGCCAGGATGCTCGCGTGCGCGTGCGTGTGGTCGGCGGTGCTCACCGTGACCGCGTCGATCTTGGTCGCCATCTTGTCGAGCATTTCGCGATAGTCATTGAACTTGGCGGCGTCGGACATCCGCTCAGCCTTTTGCTTGAGGTGGTTGTCGTCGCAGTCGCAGATGGCCACGACCTTGCCGTGGTTGTTGGCCTGGTCGCAATCGCTCGATCCCTTGCCGCCCACGCCGATCGAGGCGATTTGCAGTTTCTCGTTGGCCGACTTGCTCTCTTGTGCGAGACAACTTCCGGTGACCCAAAAGCCGACGCCGGCCATGGTCGAGCTTCTGAGGAAATCACGTCGATTCGAACCAAGTTTCATTGGAAGCAGCTCCTTTCTGGTGTGCCACTCGATGGATCGGTACTGACCGTGGAAGGACCCAGCAGACGGGCTACAGATTAACCGGCCGCGCGGGCGTTGTCGAGCGGCCGGCCGGCCGTCAGAATGTCCTCCCAAGGAAGTCGTAGTGCAGGCGGCTCGCCTGCGGTTTCCTTTGACGACATTGCAGGCGGGCCGCCTGCACTACGGTCCCAAGGAAGTCGTAGTG
>DAIOWH010000094.1:0-23834 GCA_036758585.1 Planctomycetia bacterium | reverse complement strand
CTAAATAGCCTTGCACGATTCTGGGACAGTAGCCCGACGCGCCAGCGAGGGATCACATGGCGAAATCACAAGAAATCAGGCCCGGTCCCTCGCTGGCGCGTCGGTCTACTGTCCCTGCGGACTCCCAGAATCACGCAAAGCCATTTAGAACAGTTCGTCACTCGGATCGTGGCTGGTGGTCGTTTTCACTCGGAAGAAGACGTCGTCGCGGAGGCGCTTCGCCTGCTGGAGGTTCGAGAGCGGAAGTTGGAGGCGTTACGAAAGGACATTCAAGTCGGAATTGACCAGTTGGATCGGGGCGAAGGTTTGCCTCTGGATGTTGACGACATCATGAAACGGGGCCGCGAGCGGCTGACTCAACGAGGCGAGTGATGGCCGAGATCAATCGGTCCCCTGCCGCGCTGCGTGACTTGGACGAAATCTGGGACTACATCGCCCAAGACAACGTTGCCGCCGCGGACAACCTAATGCGACGAATTCACGAGCGGGGCGAACTCGTAGCCAAGCAGCCCCTCTCGGGACATAGCCGCGCGGAATTCGGCGAGAGGATTCGTCGGAAAGTACGTGGTTTTCTATCGGCCAACCCCTCGCGGCATTGAGATTGTCCGTGTGGTTTACAGCGCGCGGGACATCCAGGAACTCTGAACAGCAGTAACACACGCATCCACCATGCATCTACTTGTCGTTGGCTCCATCGGCATTGACACGATCGAGGCCCCGACCGGCGTCGCGACCGACGTGCTGGGCGGCGCGGCGACGTACTTTTCATACGCGGCGAGCTTCTTCACGCCGGTCAGTCTGGTCGGCGTCGTGGGAGACGACTTCCCGGCCGAGCACCGCCGGCTGCTCGAATCGCGACAGATTGACACGACCGGCCTCGAGACGCGCCGTGGAGCGCGGACGTTTCGATGGCGAGGCAAGTACAGTCCCGACATGAACAGCCGCGAGACGCTCGAAGTGCATTTGAACGTGCTCGGCGAATTCAATCCGCGGCTTCCCGAGAAATACCGCCTGGCGCCGTTCGTGTTCCTGGCCAACGGGGCGCCGAGCACTCAACTGGCGGTGCTCGATCAAGTGCCCTCGCCGCGCCTCGCTGTGGCTGACACGATGGACCTCTGGATCAAGACGCAACATGACGAGCTGCGACGGTTGCTGAAACGAATCGACGGGCTAGTGATCAACGACCAAGAGGCTCGCATGCTCGCGGACACCGACAACCTGGTGCGCGCGGGCCGTGCGATCCAGGCGATGGGTCCACGTTTCGTGGCGCTGAAGAAGGGCGAGCACGGGGCAATGTTCTTCAGTGCCGAGCAAACCTTTGTGATGCCCGCGTACCCGACGCCCGACGTGCTGGACCCGACCGGCGCGGGCGACAGCTTTGCCGGCGGGTTCATGGGCCTGATCGCGTCGTCAGGCGACACCAGTCCGCGCGGGCTGAAACAGGCGATGGCCGCCGGCACCGTCACCGCGAGCTTCACGGTCGAAGGCTTCAGCTTGGATCGGCTCCGTGAGATCACGCGGGCCGATATCGACCGACGGCTTGACGAGTACCGGCGCATGACCGCATTCTGAGACGGCAGGATCAACCCCGAGAGGCGGCTGCGATGAGCCAGGCTCGACTGCAAAGCGATGATCGTGAATGGACGCGGCGTCAGTTCGTGCGCGGCATCCGCTTCGGCATGCTCAGCGTCGGCCGGCCGCTGCCGTTGTTCGGATGACGCGCACGCTGTTCAGCGCTTACGGTAGGTTCCCATGCCCAAACGCACCCGCACGTTCATCGCCGTCGCACTACCCGAGCCGCTTCGCGCGCGCATCGTGGATTTGCAAGATCGCATCGCCGGATCGGTCGAACACGTCAAGTGGGTCGAGGCCGAGAACATTCACTTGACGCTCAAGTTTTTGGGCGAGGTCGATGAGGGCGATCTGTACGAGGTCTGCAAGGTGGCGCAGCGAGCCGTGGCCGGGCAGTCGCGTTTCACCATGACCGTGGCCGGCTGCGGAGCGTTTCCGAACGCCGCGCGACCGCGCGTCGTCTGGTGCGGCGTGCGCGACGGTGCGCCGGAGCTTATCGCGATTCATGCTGACCTGGAACAGGCCCTGCGGCCGCTGGGGTGCCCGCGCGAGGACCGGCCGTTCACGCCGCACATCACGATCGGACGGTTCCGCCGCACCGCGGCAAACCCCGGACTCGAACAGGCGATCGAGCGGCTGAGGTCATGGGAAGGCGGATCGGTGGATGTCGCAGAAATCCTGGTGATGGCCAGTCAGTTGACCTCCGACGGGCCGGTCTATTCGGTGATGGGCCGCGGGCGACTTGGCGGCGAGCGAGCCGACCGGGGCGATTGACTCGCCTTGCCGCGTTCGTCAGAATCCAGCCAGCACGCACCGCGCTTGCGCGGCGTCGGGCCTTTTCTGGAGAAGCTTCAGCCAACAGGAAGGTTGCCATGCCCAAGATGCTCAAGATCGAACCGGACAAATGTACGGGCTGCATTCAGTGCGAACTGGCGTGCTCGTGGGTTCAAACGGGAACATTCCAGCCGTCGGCGTCGCTCATCAAAGTACACATCTTCGACGAGCAGGCCCGCTACACGCCGTACACCTGTTTCCAGTGCAAGGAGGCCTGGTGCCTGACGGCCTGTCCGGTGAACGCCATCGCGATCAATCCGCAGACCGGCGCGAAGGTTGTCCTCGATCAAACCTGTGTCGGCTGCTCGCTCTGCACGATCGCCTGCCCGTTCGGCACCGTGTTCCTGAAGCCCGCCGAGCACAAGGCAACGAAGTGCGATCTCTGCGGCGGCGATCCGGCGTGCGCGATGGCCTGTCCGACCGATTGCATCACGTACGCCGACGTACCCGATTCCGCCGGCGCATCTTCGGCGTGGATGGGCCTGTTGGCGAATCAAGTGTCCAAGGCATATCACGAGGCGTTTGCGAACTAACCCGATGGCAACCGCGACTGCGACTATCTCTGCTCGCCGCAAGCTGCCCAATCGTCGCATGAACGCCGAGCAGTTCTACGACTGGGTCCACCGGCCGGCGAACTATTATCGGTTTTTCGAACTTGAACGTGGCGAGGTGATTGAAATGCCACCACCCGGCGGGGTCCACGGAGTTGTGTGTGGCAACACGGGAGAAATCCTTCGATAGTTTAGTTTCAGACGGCAGAAGGGCTTCGTCTGCACGAACGACACGGGAGTCATCGTCGAGCGCGATCCGGACACCGTTCGCGGCATCGACGTGACGTTTTACGATGTCGTTCTCCGTTACGAGGACGTGCCGCGAAAATATGTCGTACGCCCACCGACGGTGGCCGTGGAGATCCTTTCACCGGACGACCGACCGGGAAAACTCGCTCGTCGTATCACCCAATTCCTCCGCCGCGGCGTCAAACTGGTCTGGATCATCGACCCCGACGCGCGCAACGTCACCATCTACCAGGTCGGCAAGGAGCCTTACGTAGTCGAAGAGGATGAGGAACTGACCGGCAACAAAGTGTTGCCGGACTTTCGTTGCCGTGTCGCCGAGTTCTTCGAGATGCCCGGCGAATCCGCTCACGCACGCAAGCCGTCGCGGCGCCGCAGATAGCCAATCGATGCCGCGTAGCTTGATGATCCTCTTCCGGACGAGGAGGGTCCATCCGCGACTATTTCGGGATCAGCACTCCGGCCAGCGTTCCGATCGCCGGCAGGATTCGCGTCACCTCAGTCACTGCTGGTTTCTCTGCATGCCGCCCGAACCCACCGCCCGCCACATTCTAGACGATGGTGTACGACGGTGTGAAACATCGTCGGATTCGCAGACACCACATCACGATCAGACGATTGACTCTGATTCTCGATCGGGCCACAATTCGCCCTGGGGCCGTGAGTCAGGAGGAGCTGCCATGTTTGGTTGGGCCGGAAAGATTCTGCGCGTGGATCTGACGCACCGAACCTGGCGCGTTGAGCCGACGCGCACCGACTGGGCGCGGGCGTTCGTCGGCGGACGCGGGTTGGCGGCTAGGTATTTCACCGAGGAAGTCGACCCGCGGGTCGATCCACTCGCGCCGGATAACAAACTCATCTTCGCCACCGGGCCGCTCACCGGCACCAGCGTCTCGTGTGGCGCGCGGTACATGGTCGTGACCAAGGGCGCGCTCAACGGCACGATCACCACATCGAACTCGGGCGGCCACTGGGGACCGGAATTGAAGTTCGCCGGTTACGACATGATCATCGTCGAAGGCCGTGCGGACCGGCCGGTGTACCTGTGGATCTGCGACGACGTCGTCGAGATTCGCGACGCGGCCGGACTCTGGGGCAAGAGCTGCTGGGACGCCGAAGACCTCGTGCGTGAGGCGATCGGGTGTCCCGACGCCAAGATCGCGTCGATTGGCCAGGCCGGCGAGAACCTGGTGAAGTTCGCGTGCATCATGAACGACAAGCACCGCGCGGCCGGCCGCAACGGCGTCGGCGCGGTGATGGGATCGAAGAACCTCAAGGCGATCGCCGTGCGCGGCACGGGCAACGTGTCGATCGCGCGGCCCGGCGACTTCTTGCGCGCTCAGTGGGCCAAGAAGCGAAAGCTGCGGGCCGCCCCAGTCACCGGAGAAGGTCTGCCCGCGCTCGGCACGGCCGTGCTCGTTCACGTCATGAACGAATCGGGCGGCATGCCCACTCGCAACTTCCAGTTCGGCCGCATGAACCCCGCCGAGACCGGCACCGACGCCGAGAACATCAGCGGCGAGCACCTCAAGGCCCAGAACACGATCCGCAACAAGGCGTGCTTCGCATGCACGATCGCGTGCGGGCGCGTGACGCAAGTCTCGGACGCGGGTCGCACGCGGCACCGCGTCACGACATCGCCGCACAATTGGAAGATCGCCGGTGAGGGACCTGAGTACGAGAACACCTGGTCGCTCGGCGCGGCCACGAACGTGGACGACCTCGACGCCGTGCTCAAGGCCAGTTACATGTGCAACGAGTACGGCATGGACCCGATCAGTTTCGGCGCGACGCTCGCCGCCGCGATGGAGCTGTATGAAGTCGGCGCGGTCACCGACACGCAAACCGGAATACCGCTTCTATTCGGCTCGGCCGACGCGCTCGTCGCCTCGGCCGAGGCAACGGCGTTTCGCCGCGGCTTCGGCGCCGAGCTGGCCGAGGGATCGAAGCGGCTTTGCGACAGGTTCGGCCATCCCGAATTCTTCATGGGGTCGAAAGGCCAGGAGTTCCCGGCGTACGACCCGCGCGCGGTGCAAGGCATGGGACTCGGCTACGCCACCTCGAACCGAGGCGGCTGCCACTTGCGCGGCTACACGCTCGCCAGCGAGATTCTCGGCATCCCGATGAAGACCGACCCGGCCGCGACTGCTGGCAAGCCGGCCCTGTCGATCGCCTTCCAACACACCAACGCCGCGTTCGACGCCACAGGCACGTGCGTCTTCCTGACCTTCGGCATCGCCATCGAGGACGAACTGCCCGAACTCGTCGCGGCCACGGGCGTCGATTACACGACCGACTCGCTGCTCGAGGTAGGCGAGCGCATCTTCAACCTCGAACGCCAGTGGTTGCTGCGAGCCGGCTTCACCGGCGCTGACGACACGCTGCCCGAACGCCTGCTGCGAGCGGCCATCCCGCACGGTCCGACCAAGGGCCAGGTCAACCGCCTGCACGAAATGCTGCCCGAATACTACAAGCTCCGCGGCTGGAACCAGCGCGGCGAACCGACTCGCGAAAAGCTTGCTGCACTTGGCTTGTAGTCCACCCGAAACGCACCGCGCCCGTGCCGCGGCAACAACTTGGAGACTTCATGGTGAACCACGCGACCCTTGGATGTTTGCTACTGGGCTTGGCCGTTAGCGTCGAGCTTAGGTCCGATGAGCACGCGAACGACATCGAAGAGTTGGTTGGTCGCGTGCGCGCGGTCGGCCCCGAAGCGGCGCGATCGGCCGAGGCGCGGGCGGCTCGCGACGCGCTCGCGCGGTGCGGCCCCGACGCGATTGCCGCGCTGCTCGTTGGCATGGACACGCCCGACACGGTGGCTGCGAACTGGCTACGCAGCGCGTTTGACGAAGTCGTCGATCGTGCGATGAAGGCTGACCCGGCGTCGTTGCCGACCGCCGAGTTGCGGCGATACGTGCTCGACGCGAGTCGGCAAGGGCGCGCGCGTCGACTCGCGCTCGACGTGCTGACCAAAGTGGACCCGACCGCGCCGGCGAATCTGATTCCCGCGCTGCTCGATGATCCAGAGTTCCGTCGCGACGCTGTCGCGGTCGCGCTGGCGGCCGGCGATCGGGCCGTGA
This sequence comes from Planctomycetia bacterium, assembly GCA_036758585.1. Taxonomy (GTDB): domain Bacteria; phylum Planctomycetota; class Planctomycetia; order JALXBF01; family JBGPMX01; genus DAIOWH01. Next base: position 17,551 of record DAIOWH010000094.1, on the reverse strand, counting down.
AGGATCAGGACGAGGCCGCGGCCCTGACCGCGTTTGACCGGGCATTCGACGCCGCTCGCGAGGTCGATCAAGTCCGCAGCGCGGCCGCGAAACTCAAGTCGCTCGGTCGCGACGTGAGCATCGTCGAACATCTCGGCTTCGTGGTCGACTGGTCCGTGATCGGCCCATTCAATGGGCCAGAGTACAAGACGTTCGCGACCGTTTTCCCGCCTGAACGCGAGATCAAGCTGGACGCGACCTACAACGCCCAGGCCGGCAGGGTGTCTTGGCGAAGTCACCGCACACTCGACGAGTTCGGAACGGTTGACTTGGTCAAGGCGGTCGCCGCGACAGACGACGCGGCGGCCTACGCCTTCACGGTTATCGAGTCGCCGACGGCGCGCGACGTCCAGATTCGCTGCGGCGCCGACGACAACATCCAGGTCTGGCTCAACGGTAAGCGGGTCTTTGCCAAGGAAGAGTGGCAGAACGGCACGCGGCTCGACCGCTTCATCGCGCCGATACAACTGCTCGCGGGCGCGAACGATCTGCTCGTCAAGGTCTGTCAAGGCCCCAAGTATCGCGACCCCGGCATGGCCAACCCGTGGTCGTTGCAGCTTCGCATCTGCGACTCGAGCGGCAGAGGCATCCGTTTCACCACCACATCGCGCGACGCTCGGAGTGAGAAACAACCATGACTCGATCGTTGTTCATCGCGGCAGTACTGTTCACGAGCATCGCTCGCGCGGGCGACTGGCCGGGCTGGCGTGGTCCGCGCGGCGACGGAGTCTCGGACGATCGCAACACGCCGGTGCGGTGGAGCGACGCCGAAGGCGTGCGCTGGAAGGTCGCGACGCCGGGCCGAGGCGTCGGCCAGCCGGTGGTGTGGGGCGACCGCATCTTCCTGACGGCGTCCGACGGACCGCGGCACGATCAGTTGCTTTTCTACTGCCTCGACCGCCGTGACGGCCGCGAACTTTGGCGGCGCAACTTCTGGGGCTCGGCGCCCACGCTGCGTCACGAGCAGAAAAGCTCCATGGCCACGCCGACTCCGGTCACCGACGGCCGGCACGTCTGGGCGCTGTTCGGCACCGGCGACCTGTTCTGTTGCGACATGGACGGCAACCTCGTCTGGTGCCGCTCGCTGGCCCAGGAGTACGGGCCGTTTCAGAACCGGTTCGCGATGGGCAGTTCACCGGTGCTGGTCGGCGACCTCATGATCTTGCAGTGCGATCACTGGGGTCAGTCGTACCTGGTCGGCATCGACAAGCGGACGGGACGCAACGTGTGGAAGACGGACCGCGCCGAGCACATCTCGTGGTCGAGTCCGCTCGTCGCCGACGTGGACGGTCGCAAGGAGCTGATCGTGTGCGCGACGTTCCAGGTGAAGGGCTACGATCCGCTGCGTGGTCGCGAGCTTTGGTCGGTCCAGGGCCTGACGCGCGAGTGTATTCCGACGGCCGTGGCGGGCGCGGGGTTGATCTTGGCGGTGTCGGGTCCGAAGGGCGAGACGCTGGCGGTGCGACCCGGCGGGCGCGGCGACGTCACCGGCTCGCACGTCGCGTGGCGTGCCGCGCGCAACGCCCCGTTCGTGCCGTCGGGCGTGCTGGTGGACGGACTGTACTATCTAGTCGAGGACACAGGCATTGCAGCGTGCTTCGAGGCGGCGACCGGCAAAGTGGTCTGGCAAGACCGGCTCGGCGGCGCGTTCACCGCCTCACCCGTGGTCGCCGACGGCAAGTTGTACTTCATCGACGAGGCGGGCAACACGAGCGTTCTGAAGGCCGGCAGAGAGCCCGAAACGATCGCTCGCAACCGGCTGCAACAACCCGTCTTCGCCTCGCCCGCCGTCGCACACGGTGATCTGTTTATCCGCACCGACCAGCACCTCTTCTGCATCGGCGCGGAGTAGCAGTCAGCGATCAGCAGTCAGCATCAGTAGCTTCCCTGCCGCCCGATGAGACGGCTCATCAGGGGCGGTCGGGCGGATTAACGCAAGTGCTCTTCCGTGTAGAGTCCCAGCTCGATCATCCGTTCCAGCAACTGGTCGGCCGAGTAGCCGGGGAAATTCTTGACGACGAGTTCCTTGGCGAACAGGCGGCAGAGGTAGCGGAGCTTGAGCGTCTTGTTGCGCGAGGCGTAGACGAAATCGCGGTGGCCGTTGTTGACGACGATGACGTTCTGTTGTGCATCGTAGCGCGACCGCCACAGTTCGCCCGGCGCCTTGTGATAGGTGTAGCCGGGCAGACCCTGGCGCTCGGCCGATGACGACGGCTTTTTGGGCAAGAGCGAATCGGTGACGGTGACAAGTGCCTCGCCAGTACACGTGATTTCATTTTGAGTGACGGCCACCTGCAGCTTGGCGAGGCACGGCTCCGGCGCGGCCGTGTAGGTGATGATCTGCTGATCGGGTGCATCGATCGATCCGGTCCCCTCGGCAATTTGCCAGTGAAACGCCAGACCGGACTCGATGAGTCGGCGTTCGCGGTCGCGCGCGACGGCGCGAAAGGACCGGGTGGTCCCCACGCCCATTACGCAAGTGGCCGGCGCGATGCGCACGCTGAATAGTGGTCCGGCGAATTCGAAGAACTCTCGTTGAGCGGCAGATTCCGCGGCGGTTTCCGCCGATTCGGGCACGGCCGCGTCGCACTGGCCGGGTTCGGATGCGTCGGACTGCGACACGCCCGGCTCGCCAGCGGCAACCGGCGTCATCGGCATGCCCGCGGTGGACGGCGGTCGTCGCGCCAGCCGTCCATTGTCGCCGGCGCGAATGTTGAACCAGTCGTATTCTTCCTCGGGGAGCAGCAGCAGGGCTTCGCGAAACGCCTTCTGAATTGAACGCAGCGTGTTCCGGCTGGCGTGCTCTTCCGCCTGGAGCGGATTCGATTGCGACAGCGCGATGATCGTGATCGCGTTCCAATGGTCGCCGATTCGGAGCCTCCCGGCCCCGACGTTAACTTTACGCTGCGACGCTGACCGTTTCACTGCATGCACCTCTGAGGGTTGGTTTCGATTCTGTTGTGTGTCGTTCGGAGGACTGTGTGAGAGGAGAATACGGCTTCCGGCACGAACGGTCCAGTTTAGCGACCGCGTTTCGGATTGACGGTTGAGGCGATTCCTGTCCAACATGGTTCAACATGGCGGAACCAAAGACCACCGAAAAAGTGACGCGCGGCTTGCCGCTCGGGCCGCTCGTGAAGGACGTGCTGCGACTGGCGTACCGGGCGCGGCTGCCCGTGCTGTTGGAAGGACCGACGGGGATCGGCAAGAGCGAGATTGTGCAACAGACCGCTGACGATTTGGGAATCAAGCATTGTGTGCTCGACTTGAGCTTGCTCGAGCCGCCCGATCTGGTTGGACTGCCCGTGATTGAGAACGGTCGGACGAAGTATGCGATGCCCAGCATCCTTCCCGCAGACGGTGCGGGTATTCTGCTGTTGGAAGAGTTGAATCGGGCGGAGCGATACATTCAACAGCCGGCCCTGCAGTTGCTCACGGCCCGCAAGCTGCACGAATACCAACTTCCGGAGGGTTGGTTGCCGTGTGCCGCGATCAATCCCGAGGATGACGAGTATCAAGTCACGCCGCTCGATCCCGCGCTCCGCGCGCGGTTTCTCGATCTGCGCGTTCGAGCCGACCGGATGGCCTGGATCGACTGGGCGGAACGCAGCGGCGTGCATGCGGCGATCTTGGAGTTGGCTCGAAAGCACGACCACTTTCTTGATCAAGTGCCGCCGCGCACCTGGACCTACGTGTCGCGCGTTCTGCAGGCCGCTGGGCCAGAGGAGTTGGGCCATATCGGTTTGTTGCGGGCCATGCTGGGCGGTTATGTGCCGCCGGCATGGGTCGAAAGTGTTCTGGACGCACTGAGAGAATCGGGGCCGACGGCGGGGATCGATGTCTGGTCGCTGCTGCGCGACTACGATCGCTCCGATGACCTGCGCAGGACGGTCGCCTCGTGGAAACGCCGCGGCAAGACGGATGGGCTGGATCAAGTCGCGCACCGCGTGCTGCAGATCGTGGACGGCCCGGAACTGCAACAAGGGATTCAATCGGGCCGATTCCGGCTCGATGCATTCGAGCGGCTGATTCAGGACTTGCCCGGCGACCAGCGCGAATTGGTACAGCGCGCGATCGGGGGAAATCTGTTTGCCGCGTCCCTGGTGTTGCTGAAGCCCACTGACGTGCTGCGCGGCTACCCCGGCGGGGCGGCCGCTCGCCAGGTACAAGCGTGGATGAAGGATCCGAACCGGGCTCATCGCTGCGGCATTCTCGTCCGCGCATTGTGTCATCACCTGGAAAAGGAAGCGGACCTGATCGCCGTGCGATCCAGCAACCACTCGCTGGTCGGATTGGGTAACTTCCTGTCCGACTCAGGAGCGAAGTGGTCCAAGCCGCTGCGCGAAACGCTGAAGAAGCTCGACATCGAACCGGTGGAGAAGTCGGAATGAGCGATGACGTTCACGAATGGCTGATTCGGTTTGTGAACTCGCGCGAGTTCCTCGGAAAATACAAACTCTACGCCTACGTGCTCGCGTTGCTCGACCCGATCGACGACCCGTTTGTGAAGGTCATGGCGGTCTCGCGGCACGATCGCCGCTTCTATTTGCACGTAAATACGGAGTTCTTCCGCCGTCACCCGGAGTTTTTGCCCGGTGTGATGTTGCATGAGGTCCATCACATTGTGCTCGGTCATCTGACGCAGGACCGATTTCGCGCCGCGGCGCATCCAGACCTCATGGAATTGGCGATGGAGATTTCGGCGAACGAATTCATTCGCGAGCCGCTCCCAGGCCGGCCGGTCGTCTGGTCCGACTATCGCGAGTTTGGAATTCGCCTGATGCAAAGCACGCGCGAGCGATACGAATTGCTGCGCCGCGCGCGTGAGCGGGGATCGTTCGTCGAGCTGTCCGCCGTGCTCGACGACCACCTGCCGGACGGCGTGGCCGTGGCGGCCACCGGGCTCGCGGCACGCGACTGGGGAGCCGACGTAGAGGCCGCACAGCTCATCCAGCGTGCGGCTGCTGAAGCCGAGAAACACGCCGCGACAGGGCAGGACTCGATTGGCAAGCTGGCGGGACGTGAGCCTGGTTCGCTGATCGAAGAACTCATGAGCACGGAGTCCGAACCGGAAAGATTTGTGGACTGGAAGGCGGCAATCCAGATGTTTGTCGCCCTGCTGCGTGCCCCGATCCACACCTACAGCCGACCGAACCGGCGCTTTCCCAACCGCGTCGGACAGGTGCCGGGGCGCATGTACTATCCGCGCGAGGCAGACACGCCCAATCTGTTGGTCGCGATCGACACCTCGGCAAGCATGACGACCGAGGAACTCACCGAGGTCGCCCGTCAGCTCCGTCCGCTGAGCGATCTTGTGAACATCACGATCGTGGAATGCGACGTGATGATCCATCGCGTTTACCGCTTCGACGGCGTCTTGCCAAACGTCGCGGGCCGAGGCGGCACCGACCTGCGCCCGGTCTTCGAGCCGGAGTTTCTGCGCGAGCACCAGCCGGACGGTGTCATCTACTTCACCGATGGCTGTGGCCCGTACCCGCTCGAAGATCCCGGTACCCGCACACTCTGGGTACTCACGAAGCCCGACGAGTTTGCTTGCCAATGGGGAAAGAAGGCCCGCCTCAGAGATCAAACTTCCACGTCAACCGTCCTGAGTGAGCGCGAAGCGCCCGCTTATGTGGCGCCGTGATTCTCGTGCCCTTGTTCCCAAGTAATACCGAAGGCGGCGCCGCCTTCGGTGTGGCCGGCGACGAATGAGAAGTGATCGTCGTAGTCGATTCCGTAAGTGCCCCGCGGGTTGTGCGACGGATGCACGCGTTTCGATTTGCGGGGTGAATTCTGCCGGAAGGTAGTCTCGACCGCGCGGACGTAATCCGGATCGAGTTCGACGCCGAGCATGCGTAGTTCGCGAATGGCGCAAAGACGATCGACGCCGTACCAGCGGGAGTATGCGCGGGCAATGTGTCGGCCGCGAAACTTTGCCAGCCAGCTCCGCGCGGACTGAAGCCGCACAGATCGCTTCATGCGCAGTCGTCGTGGCGGCAGCGATTTCCTCTTGGCCATGTCCTTACTCGCGCGATCATCGTCGGTTCAACTGCGGCGCTACGGCGTGACGTTCCACACTTCGACGAATCGCCAGCCGCGGCGCGTTTTCGTCACGACGCCGGCGATGTCCCACATCGGTTGGCAGCGGTCCGTGACCGCGGTCGGTACCGGCACCGGACCGATCACATCGGGGTGCATCGTAAGTGGTTCGAGCCAGAGTTTTCCCGGTTCGATCCGCTGCACGTAGAAGTGGTCTTCAAGGGTCTCTCGCGCGGGGTCGATCGGGTCTGCGTCGATGAAGGCGTCGAGGATGTCGAGGACGTCTTGAGCGGCGGGCAATTCCGCGGCGGCTTCCGCGGCCCGCTCATGAGCATCCTCAGCGGATTCAACGTCGTCCACGTAACGTTTCTCGGCGAGCCACTTGGCCAATTTCTTGGTCACGGTCCCGGCGGCCCGCAAAGTCTCCTTGCCGCACATGACTTTTCGCGGCATGAAGTAACCGAGAAACTCGCCATACCCGTCCAGGAGTTCCGTGGGGCCGAAGGTTTTGCAAAACGACCCGCCGGCTTTGGTGACGCTACTGTACTCGTCGTTGTGACCGGGCCAGTAGCTTTCCAGATAGGATTCGAACAGCTCAATGATGCAGCAATATTTGGCGTGAGTCTTTGCACTTTGCTTCGGTTTCTGCTCGGAAAGGAATTCTTCGAACAGTTCGGCGATCGTCTTGGCGCGTTCGGCGGTCGGCATGTGTTTCTCCTTGGGGCAGTTCCGTTCGTGTTATTGCTGTTGTCCTTGCGCGAGCAGGCGTGCGAGGACGTTGGTCAGATTGTCCAGCGAGGCGGAATCGGGCAGCGAGATCGTGAGCCGCGGCCGTCCTCGGTCGTCATGGTCAACGAGGTCGGTGAGGCCCTGCTTTAGGTTCGATGCCAGTGCGGAAGCCGCTTCGCTTGCGGTGGGCGAACTCGATTGGGGCGGCAAAAGTTCGCCGAGGAATTGGAATGCGGCGGTGAGCAGTTGGCCGCCGGTCGCGGCGAGTTTTTCGCGGCGGGCCTGGCGGTCGGCTGTGCCCTCACGACCGGTGGCAGCGGGAAGACTTGCCGCTGCGGCGCGTTCCAGCTCGACTGAACGCGCGGCTTCGGCCTCACGGTCGCGGCGGACGCTTTCGTCGCACGGGGCTTCGGGCCGGGCGCCGAGCAGGACTTCGAGGCGACGGCGAAGTTCTTCCATGCCGCATTGGAGGTCCACTTGATCCACGTCGGACTCGACGTCGAGGGCGGCGAGCGCCAAATCGTGCTTGGCGGAAAGGGTCGAGAGCAGGTTCTCTTCGATCGTGCTTTCGGTGATCAGGATGAAGACTTGCACGGGTTGCGTCTGACCCATGCGGTAGGCGCGCGCGATGCGCTGTTCGAGGACGGCGGGGTTCCACGGCAGGTCGACGTTGATCACGGTGTTCGCTGCCTGCAGGTTCAGGCCGGTCGAGCCGGCGTTGGTGGTCAGGAACAGGCTGCAGGCGGGGTCGTTTTGGAATTCGTGGACCAGGCTCTGTCGCAGCTTTTGCGGCACCGAGCCGTCGAGGCGGACAAACCGGAGATCGCGCTTCTTGAGCAGCGGCTCGATCAGGTCGAGCATCGTGGTCCACTCGGAGAACAGAAGCACCTTGCGGCCTTGCTCTTGGAATAGGCGATCGAACAGGTCGTCGATCTGTTCGAGTTTGCTGGAGTAGCCGGGCGGCTGCTTGTCGACCAGCATGGTGCCGTTGGCGGCCATGCGGCACATGAGCAGGTGTTTTTGCAGGCGGAGCAGGTCCATCTCGGTGAGGAATTTTTTCCGCGTGATCTGCGTGACGAGCCGCATGTGCGAGCGGTGCAGTTCAACCTGTTCGTCGGTCGGCGTGATGCGGACGATCTCGTTGGTGCGGGGCGGGAGCTGCTGGCGCACGGATTCGCGCGTGCGGCGCAGCAGGATCGGCCGCAGATTCTCGCGCAGCTCGGAAAGATTCTTGTAGCCGAGCACCTTACCCTTTTCGTCCACGACGCGATGGCGGTTGTAAAAGCGGAACGCCGGGCCGAGCCGCCGGTCGTCGATAAACTGCACCACGGAATAGAGTTCGTCGAGACGATTTTCCAGCGGCGTGCCCGACAGAACGAGCGCGAACCGCGAGCGCAGACCCTTGATCACGCGGCTCGTCTTCGCCTCCCAGTTCTTGATCCGCTGTCCCTCGTCCAAGATGATCAGGTCCCACTTCACCCCTTCGATCGACAGAATGTCGCGCAGCACCTGCTCGTAGTTGCAGACGGTGAAGAAGCAATCGTTGGCGTATTGCCCGGCCCGCAACGCCGTGCTGCCGGTGATCAATTGCACGTCGCGGTTGCAGAACTTTTGGATTTCGAGCCGCCACTGCGATTTCAACGACGCCGGGCAGATAACCAGCACCTTGGAGATTCCGGCCTCGCGCGCGAGCAACTCCGCGACACCGATGCCCTGGATCGTCTTGCCGAGGCCCATGTCGTCGGCCAACACCGCGCGGCCGGCTCCGACGGCGAATGCGACTCCGTCGAGCTGGTAGGGCAGCAATTCGACCTTGAGTAACTCACGCCGCAGCGGATGCGAATCCGGGTCGCGGCGAATCTCGGCGACGCGCCGGTTGATCCGGTCGAGCAGCAGCCGCTGCTGCACGTATTCTTCCGCGTCGGGGTAGACGTTGACGGTGCGGCCGAGTCGTTCCAGGTGTGCGATCCGCTTGAGCAAATCGGCCACATCGTCGATGGCCTGGTCCCGTAACTTGCCCACGATCTCTTCGGACTCTGCGTCGAGTTGGTCCGGCAGCAGCAGTCGCAGCGTCGTCTGTTTTGCGTAGCGCAAGTGGACGCCGATCGTTTTCCGCTTGTACGGCCGCTTGAGCTGCGCGGCGGAGAACTGTCGCTTCAGTTTTTCCAAAACCTTCATGACGTGCTTGCACGTTCCGAGCGTGTTGGTGCGGAAGTCCGGACACGAGCAATACGACTCACCCGGCTCGCGCCCGCGCACGGCCACGCGGTAGGTCTTGCCCGACAGCGTGCTCGTCACGGTGTAATCGGTCCACGGCCGTTCCGGGTCCGCCGACTTGATCGTCATCCGCTCCGTTAGCGCCCGCTCGCGCCGCTCCTCGATCGCCTGCCGCATCAAATTGCTCTTCGCCCAGGCTTTCGATCGGCACTCGCTCGGTCGGCGGAGCGGCCAGGCCGAGCGCCATTTTTTCGTCGAGGATCAGCGAGAATGCGGCCCCGACGTGCTCGCACAACGTGTCGCACGACGTACAGTTCCAGTGCAGGCGATCCCGCGACTCAGCCATCAGCGTGATCGTCACGACCACCGGAGCAGCCGACTCGCCATTGCCGTCTCCTTCGGGCGGAAACTTGAGCCGAAAGAGGTCCTCGCCGAGATAGACGTCCTCCGCGATTTGAAATGTCCATTTGTCGCCGGTCCGCAGCAGCTTCGTCCCATCGATTCCCAGCAGCTTGACGGTGTCGCGGTAAGACAGCCGCGAGAGTTTGTCGATGAGAGTCAACTCGGAACTCTTCTTGGTCGAGGGGGGGACCAACGTCGGCATGAGCATCTCCTCCTTGAGTTCTTGTGAGGTGTTCGCGATTCGGCCGGTTCGCCGTTGTGGCGCGCAGCGTCATCGCGCGCATATTATTGCGCAAACGCCGCACCGAATTGCAACAGCGCCTGGCTTGACCGGGTCCCAGCCCGCCCCGATCGCCCGTCTCGACGTAAGGCATCAGAAGCTTCGTTGCCGGCCGGCGAGGTAGCTCATGAGGGCCCGGTCGAACGGCATGCCGGTGTGCAGCGGGACGTAGTCGATGCGTGCGGCCGAGGATTCGCGACGGAATTCGCCGCGCAGTTCATCGACGGCGGCCAGGTAGTCGCGGCGGATGCCTTGCGTGTCGACCGTCAGCTTCTCGTGAGACTCGACATCCTCGAACTCGACCATGCCGTCGAACGGAAACGTCGCCTCGGCCTCGTCCAGCACGTGAAACAGGATCACGTCGTTGCCGCGATGCCGCAGATGGTGCAGGCTCTTGATGATCGGAGCGGTGTCGGCGAGGAGGTCGCTGAACAGCATGATCAGGCTGCGGTGCTGCACCATCGCGGCGATCTGGTGCAGCGCGGCGGCGACGTCGGTCGGGCCGGTCGGCTTCAGCCGCGCGAGCATGGCAAGGATGTTGCCGAGCTGCGTGCGCTTCGAGTGCGGGGCCAGGCTGTGCCGCACGCGATCGTCGAACGCCAGCACGCCCACCGGGTCTTGCTGGTGGATCATCAAGTACGCCAGCGCCGCGGCCAGGCAGATCGAGTACTCGAACTTCGTCAGCTCCTGTCGGTACGTGTAGCCCATCGAACCCGATAGATCCATGGCCAGGTAGCCGGTGACGTTCGTCTCGGCCTCGAACTTCTTGATGTAGTAGCGATCGGTCTTGGCGTAGACGTTCCAGTCGAGGTCCTTGGGGTCGTCGCCGGGAGTGTAGCGACGATGCTCGCTGAATTCGACGGAGAACCCATGAAACGGGCTGGCGTGCAGCCCTGCCATGAACCCCTCGACGATGAACTTCGCGCGCAGGTCCAGCCGGCCGACCTGGCGGATGACTTCGGGCCTCAGGTACTTTTCGGCGCTCGTGGGCATGTGCAGAGTGAGGATAGAGGATAGAGGATAGAGGACCACCTCAGCCCGGCCGACTGACACGGGCGGAGCGACAGAAGTCGTCGGCGCGGTCGATCATGCGATTGAGCATGGCGCCGATGTGCTGCCACCTGGCATCGAGGTCGGCATGCTCTTTGAGAATGATGTACTCGCAATCGAGCGCGTGGTCGAGCCATGCCTGCGTCTCCATCGCCTCGCCCAATGCCTCGTCGATCTTGTTGATGAACGAAGCTGGGTAGCGCCTTCGCGCCCACGCCTCCGCGATCATTGCATTCACCGCTCGCGATGATCGCCGTACCTGATCCGTCAGCGAGTATGTCTCCTCCTTCGGAAATCGCTTGCTGACCTGAAAAACCTTCTTCGCCGATTCTCGCCCCAGCCGATACACATCCAACTCCCGAAAACTCCTGATCAGTGCCATCTCACACCTCAGTCCTCATTCCTCGATCCTCAATCTTCTATCCTCTATCCTCTATCCTCTTCACCCCCTCTTCTCATACTTCGGCACTTCCGGCTCCGGGACAGTCTCGATGAGTCGCGCGATGAGCCGGTCGGTGGTCATGCCTTCGGCCTGGGCCTGGAAGTTGGCGCTGATGCGATGGCGCAAGACGGGGCCGGCTACCTTGCGCACGTCGTCGAGCGAAACGCTGAAGCGGCCGTCCATGGCGGCCATTGCCTTGCCGCCCAAGATCAGGTACTGACCGGCGCGAGGTCCGGCGCCCCAGTCGACCATGTCCTTGACGAACTGTGGGGCCGAGCTGTCGGCCGGGCGCGTGGCGCGGACGAGCCGCGTGACGTACTTCACCACGAACTCGCTGACGGCCACGTTGTACACCAGCTTCTGCAGGTTCAGAATGGCGCGGCCGCTGAGCACCTTGCGCAGCTCGGGCGATTCGCCGCGTGTGGTCGCCCCGAGGATCTTCTCCTCCTCGTCGACCGCCGGATACCCGACGCGGATGTCGAACATGAACCGGTCGAGCTGCGCTTCGGGCAGCGGGTACGTCCCCTCCTGCTCGATCGGGTTCTGCGTGGCGATCACGAAGAACGGGTCGGGCAGCGGATAGGTCTGTTGACCGACGGTGACCTCGCGCTCCTGCATCGACTGCAGCAGCGCCGCCTGCGTCTTGGGCGGGGTGCGGTTGATCTCGTCGGCGAGCAGGATGTTGGTGAAGACGGGTCCCTGGACGAAACGAAACTCGCGGCGGCCCGCCTCGTTTTCGTCGATCACGTTGGTGCCCGTGATGTCGGACGGCATCAGGTCGGGCGTGAACTGGATTCGCTTGAAGGCGATGTCGAGAATGCGGGCCAGCGAGCTGACCATCAACGTCTTTGCCAGGCCCGGCACGCCGACGAGCAGGCAATGGCCGCGCGTGAAGATTGCCGCCAGCATCAGTTCGACCACGTCGCGCTGGCCGATGATGACCTTGCCGAGCTCCTCGATCATCAGCGAACGGCTCTTGTGAAACGAGTCGAGGAGTTCGGCGATGCGGTCGCTGGCCACAGGTGTAGGCTCCAAGGGTCGGCGGGCGATGAAGCGACGAGATTCTATAGATGGCCCGCGCGTCGTTCAAGGCGGTGAGCGGGCTGCAGGTGCTACGGCTGGACCTGTGCGTTGCCAGGTGGTATTCTCGCGGCGATGACGCAGAGACCGGAAACGATCGACGCTGCGGACCGCCCGGCTGAGCCGGTCGTGTCCCGGGCGTCGTCGTCGCCCCGGCTCGTGGCGTGGCGCGTGGCGCGGCTGGCCGCCGCGTGGGTGTTGACGGTGGCCGCCCTGCCCTACGCGTGGGGTCGAACGCTGTTCGTGTGGATGATGGTGGGCCGACCCGAGTGGCAGGTGACGGTGCTGCTCGGCGTGGTCGGCGGATTGATCGTGCTGGCGACTGTCGGGGTCGGGCGCGATGCGGCGATCTGGCGTCGTCGGCGTCTGCTGGGCGCTGGTTTGACGGCGACATGGATCGCAGCGAATGCGGCGTTGCTGGGGATCGCGGCGGGCAGCGGCGTCCCTCGCGCCGCCGTGGCGGCGGTTTACGCGCCGGCGAGCCTGTTCGTGGTCTGGTCGACATGGATGTTCTCGGGCCCGTGGCGCTGGCGGGCGCGGCTGGTCGGCCTCGTTGGGCTGGGTGCGCTGCTGGCGGCGTTCCTCGCACACTTTGAGGTACAGGGACTGTCGGGCGATTCGCGCGTGAACTTCGCTTGGCGCAGGTGGCGTCGGCCAGCGATCGAGTCCGCGCCGAGCGTCGGCGCATCGACTGCCGCCTCGCCGGCGGGCATCCTGGAGATCGATCCGGCCCGCGATTTCCCTCAGTTTCTCGGACCGGATCGCAGCGCCGCGCTGCCGCACGCGCGCCTGGCGTCTGATTGGTCGGCGCGTCCGCCACGCGAGCTGTGGCGTCGGCCGGTCGGGGTCGGTTGGAGTTCGTTCGCGGTGGTCGGCCAGTTCGCGTTCACTCAGGAAACGCGCGGCGATGCTGAGTGCGTGGTCTGTTACCGCGTGACGAGCGGCGATGAAGTATGGACGCACGCGGACAAGGTCAAATTCACGTCGAGCCTGGGCGGGCCAGGACCGCGGGCGACACCGACGGTGAGCGATGGTCGAGTCTTTGCCGTCGGCGCCACCGGCATTCTGAACTGCCTCGATGCGCTCACTGGGCGTCGCATCTGGTCGGTCGACGTGCTGCGCGACAACGCCGCGCAGAATATCTCGCACGGCGTGTGCGGCTCGCCGCTTGTACTCGACGATCGCGTCGTGGTCTCGCCGACCGGCGACGGCGGGCCGTCGCTGGTCGCGTATGACGTCTCGACCGGCCGGCGCGTCTGGGCGGCGGGAACGGACCGAGCGAGCTACAGTTCGCCGATGGTTGCGGAGTTGTGCGGCGTGCGGCAGATTCTGTTGTTCAACGCCGCTGGCCTTACCGGTCACGACGCCGCGGACGGCCGACCGCTCTGGCACTTCGCATGGACCAATGGCGTGGCGACGAATTGCTCGCAACCAGTCGTGCACGCGGGCGGCCCGAATCAAATACTCGTATCAACCGGCTACGGCACGGGCTGTGCGCTCATCCGAGTGGACCGGTCGGCCGACGACACGTGGTCCGTCGAGCAGCTCTGGAGCAACAGCCGGTTGAAAACGAAGTTCTGCACCGCGGTCGTGCTCGGCGACCACGCCTATGGTCTCGACGACGGTGTGCTGGCGTGTCGCGACTTGGCGACTGGCGCGAAGGGATGGAAGGCCGGTCGCTACGGCCACGGCCAGATCTTGCTCGTCGACGAACTGTTGCTTGTGCTGTCCGAGACGGGCGACATTGTGCTGGTCCGACCCGACCCGAGCCGGCTCATCGAACTTGGCCGCATCCACGCGCTCGACGGCAAGACCTGGAATAATCCGGCCCTGGCCGGCCCGTACCTGATCGTGCGTAACGATCACGAAGCCGCGTGTTACGTGGTTGGGGACTAGGGAGTGGGGGTGGGGAATGGGGAAAATCCCGTGGAGACTCACCTATGTATCGGCGTTGCTGTTCGCGGATCGCGGTGCTCGTGCTTGTCTGTTGTTGTCTAGCGCGACCGAGCGTCTCGGCCGTTCCAGCCACGGCACTCGGCGGGGAGCAGAGTACTATTGCCGCCGCGCTGGACGACGTGGCGGTTCGCGTGTTGCTCGGGGTCGGCGACAAACAGCCGACGCGGTGGGATGGGACCGTGCGAGTCACAGCGGGCGAGATCGTCCGCATTGAGTCGTGGCGCATGCGGCCCGACGACTCGATCACCGGCACGAGCGGCTGGAAGGCGACGAGCTACCAGCTCACGGATCCGCCGCAAGGCCAAGCGCGGTTCTCGCCGACGGGCGTTGTCGTCACGTTGCGACCTGCGCGGTGCTCAGCTCGACGTGTCCACTCCGCAGGGCGACTTCCGCGTTGCGATCGACGACGTCAGGCCCGGCGAACGTGCCTTGTTCCTCGACGGCCGAGTCATGGTCGACGGCGTCGTGCCGGCGGTGCAGATTACGTCCGGCGGCGCCGACAACGACTTTCCCGACGCAGCGACAGGTCCTGACGGATCGCTCTGGGTCGCGTACGTTGCCCACACACATCGCGGCCCGGCCGACTTGCAGCCGCTCGTTACCGCGCCCGAAAGCTTCACGTCGCTGGTTCCCGACGGCGGCGGCGACCAGATCGTGCTCGCTCGGTTCGACGGCCAGACGTGGTCGACTGTCGGTCCGATCAGCGCGGCCGGTCTCGACGTCTGGCGGCCAGTGGTCAGCGTGGATCGGTTCGGCGTTGTTCACTCGGTGTGGTCGCAGGACAACGAGGCGAACTGGGACATCGCGCAGGCGCTGCGACCGACGGGGAGCGACCCCGCGGGAAAGAGTGGGCGGCAGTTCGTTCCGCCCGCCGCGCGAGTCACGAGCGATCCGGGCGTCGACGCGTCGCCCGTGTTCGCGTTCGACGGCGGCGGCCGCCCGTGGCTCGCGTGGCAGGCGTGGCGTGGCGGGCGCGCCGGCGTTTGGCTGCGGCGGCTACCGGCCGGACCCGACCCAGGCGGCGAGCCGATGCGACTGACGGATTCAACGGCGAACGCCTGGTCACCCGCGATTGCCGCGGACTCGACCGGTCGAGTCCACGTTGCGTTCGACTCGTACCGGGGCGGCAACTACGACGTGCACCTGTGCACCATCGTGGCGGGAAAACCGAGCGAGCCGATCGCCGTTGCCGCGTCGTCGCGATTCGAGGCGAGGCCGAACATTGTGTGCGACGCCAAGGACCGTGTCTGGATCGCGTACGAACAGCGGGCGAGCGACTGGGGCAAGGACTTTGGGCCGCTAGCGCCGGAGTCAGGCTCGCCGCTGTACATGCGCGGATCGAACGTCCAGGTGCGATGTGTCGCCGACGGCAAGCTGATGCAGCCGGCGGGTGAGTTGATGAAGAACTTCCCGGACGACTTGCGGCGATACAACAGTTGCCCGCGGCTGGCGTTCGACGGGCGCGGCCGGTTGTGGCTCGTGTTCCGGCATCGGCACGAGGCGGTGTGGGGCGGGAACCCGAGTGCGATGATGGTCGGCGGCGTGTGGCTCGAGTATGCGACCTGCTACGCCGGCGCGGAATGGTCGCCGCCGATCTTGCTCGCGGCGAGCGACAATCTGCTCGATGTCCGGCCGGCACTGGCACGAGTCGGCACAGGCGACCGGTCGAGGTTGATCGCCATCTATCCGAGCGACGCGCGACTGAGGCGCGAGGCGATCGGTGAGGACCGCCAACGCAAGATATTCTTTACCGGCGGCGGCGTTTCGGTGACGGGGCAAGTAAAGAACGATTTGTTCGCGGCCGTGCTGCCGGACCTCGGACCGGCGAAGCCGATGAAACTGGTCGCGGCCGACGCGACCAAGCCGGGGCCTGCCGGGCCGGCGGCCGATACGCCGGCGGCGCGGAATCAGGGACTGACTGATCCGGACCCGGAATCGAAGGCGATCCACCCCAACTTCGACGCCGACGTGAAACGAATCCGCGACTACCGCATCGAGGCGGGCGGCAAGAAGTACCAGCTACTGCGCGGCGAATTCCACCGGCACACCGAGTGGTCGATGGACGGCGGCGACGATGGGTCGCTCGAAGAGCCTCACACCTCTCGCCTGCGGCGACGCCCGGCCCGCGCACCACCAGCGGCACATTGATGGTGTGCTCGTACATGTTCTGCTTGCCCACCAGGCCATGGCTGCCGATAGCCAGGCCGTGGTCGCTCGTGAAGACGACGATCGTGCGGGCCGCCTGTCCCGTGTCGTCGATCGCGGTCAGGATGCGGCCGATCTGCGCGTCCATGTGCGAGATGACGGCGTAGTATGCCGCGAGTTCCGCTCGGACATCCTGAGCTGTGCGCGGCGACGGCAGCAGCCGTTCGTCGCGGCCGTTCAGGTTTCCGTGATCGAACGGGTGGGTTGCCAGAAAGTTCACCGGCAACGGCAGGCGGTCGGCCGCGTAGCGCCGCTCGTAACCGGGCGGGAACAGGCGTGGATCGTGTGGGGCCGTGAAGTTCACGTGTAGAAAGAACGGCCGGTCTTCGCCGCGACGAATGAACCGAATCGCGGCGTCGGCAAACGCGACGCTGATGCCCGGCGTCAGCCCGACGTCCCGTTCCGGCATGCGCACGCCGTCATCGGTTTGAAACTGCCAGCCGACGTAGCCCGTGACGGATCGGCCGGCGTGGTCGAGTTGCGGCTGCTTCGGCGCCTGGCCGCCCGCAAACAAGCCGTCGACCGCTTCGTAACCGCGCTGCGACGGCCGGCCGGCCGTGTGCCACTTGCCGACGTAGTACGTGTGGTAGCCCGCGCGCTGCATCACGGCCGGCCATGTCTCAACATCGCTCCGCAACCGGCCCGTCGCCGCGAACCCGTTGCGAAACGACGTCAGGCCGCTCAGGAGTTCCGCCCGGCTCGGCACGCACAACGGATAGGCGCACGTCGCCCGAGTGAACACCGTCCCTTCGCGAACCAGCCGGTCAAGGCTCGGCGTTTCGATAGCGCGGTTGCCTAGTGCCGCAATCGTGTCGGGCCGCTGGTCGTCGGACACGATGAGCACGACGTTCGGCGGCCCGTCCGACCGGGCCGGCGACACAAACATCACCAGCAAGCTGAGCGCCGCCGCCGCAACGGCGATGCAATCTCGACGAGAGGTGGGGATTCCTGGCATGGCGACCAGTATAGCTCTGGCAGGGACTCGCTGCGGCGTCTTTGAGGAACTAGTCGCGGACAGGTTTTCAACCTGCCAACTAAATGGCCTTGCGTGATCCTGGGAGTCCGCAGGGACAGTAGCCCGACGCGCCAGCGAGGGACCGGGCCTGATT
>DAIOWH010000093.1:0-23957 GCA_036758585.1 Planctomycetia bacterium | reverse complement strand
CGTTAGACGTCAGGAGCCAAACGCATGGCGTTCTGGTCATGGCTGAAGGGGCTCGTTGTAACCAGGAAGGCGATGCCGGCGAGCGATCCACTCTCAGAAGTTCGTTGGTTGTCTGCCAGCGAGAGCCCCTTCGGTGTGGACCTTCTTGACTGCCGGAGTTTCTCACAGTCGATGCTAGCAGTAACGCAGGATCCCAAGGTTGCCGAGACCTACGCGACTCTCCGCGGCTCAAGTGGCGAGCAGTACCGTGGTCGCGCCCCCGAGGATTCGACGACATGTAACTGCGACCTGCGTTACCCGCACAAAGGTGACACGTGCGATGGTCCCATCTTCAAGGCCGAGGTCATGGAGGACAAGTGGGACATCTATCTCTTCGACGGCCACCTGTACTTTGCGAGAAGCTGGACTGGTGAGCTGGAGTACCGAGCGCACATCTTGTTTCATGACGATGGGGCGAACGTTGTCGGTGTCGAGGCGCGGAAGACCCTTGTCGAGGGCGATCCAGCTTATCCCATCGCCGCGGTGGACTACCTGATCCGAAGCCACCTCTATCGGCTTCCGGTACCCCATCCTTTGCCGAAGTCCATTGGGCAGGACCCGCGCCAGCTTGCCCTGTTTTCTTTCTCGCAGTAAGGAAAGGGCTGTTCGGCACCTTTGCCGATACAACGCGACTGCGTCTGCCAGCGAAGGAGCAGACTCGTGAGCCTGACGTCTAACCACAGCATGCAGCTGACGGCGCTGCGCGCCGCAGCTGATGCTGGGCGTTAGGTCTCGCTAGGTCCCCTGATGAAGACACAGGACGAAGTTAGCGTAGCGCTAGGCGCAGGATGTGTCGGGTTCTTTCTTGCTCTCGTCCTCGTTCTCATCATAACGGTTGCTCGGAGGCGGCGACGCGAAGTGCCGCCGAAGGTCGCCGGGACTGCCATTCCGCAGTGTGCTGAGACGATCGACTTCTCGAGACGATACGACATCATCTACGCAGGTGATTACCACTCGCAGCTGACAGAGAAGATTGAAGGTGCCAGGATCATCGGCTATGTCGGACGTGAGTATGACCCTGAAGCGTCTAAGTTCGGGTATCTCAGGAACCGTTGGCTTGTTGTCGAACGTCCGGACGGGCGAAAGTCCTACATTCTTCCCGAAGGCATTCACGCCCTCCACGAATCCGCAAGCCCGACCTAACGAGCGGCTCCAGCGCAGACGGCGGGCAGTTTTTGGTTGTTCGAAAGTTTTTTGCGCGAACAATGCGGCTTGGTTGTTCGTGGACGGTTTGGCCCATCGTGCCCGCCGTCCCGCTGAGCCGCAGCGTTCGGCGGCAGAGACGGTGAGACCACATGGTCCACAGTTGAGCCGCCACATTTTGAGAAAGGACATCTGTGATGGAAATGCAATCTGCGTCGACCAATGGCTTACGCGAAAGCTCCATCGACACCAGGAGAATTCGTCAACGCCGTCGTCCCGTGAGATTGTCGATCGAGGCATTGGAAGAACGCTGCCTTCTTAGCCAGTGCATCGCACCAGGCCTTGGGCAGCCTGTCGAGGCCGAAGTTGCCACTCCGCAACAGGCCAGCCGTGAAACTTCCACTAGCGAATCCCAGGTCGCTTCGTCCTCAACACCGACAGACGCGGCAGTCGCTGAATCTGTCACTATCACAGGTGGCGCGTCCCTGATTGTTGCCGAATGTCCACCATCCGATCCTGTTACTTCGAATCCCGCCAGCGACAGTTCAACTGGCAGCACACGATCGCTGTGGAGTTCTCTCAGTGACTGGTGGGATCAGGCTACGGCCTTCGTCGGCGCCTTGCCTGGAGCCATCGCGGACACCTTCTCCAGTGGAGAGGCCTGGGACAGCTTGCAGGGCGCGGTTACGGGCGCAATCGATACCATCACAGACGGAATCGAGAACGTTACTGGCCTTCCGGTCGGCACAGACTTGATCGAAATCCCAGCGCTGTACGGGCACCAGGACGCACTCAACGAAGGTGCTGTTGTTGGCTATTACACAGTCATGGTTGAGATCGCCGTTGGGTCTGCGTACGTCACCGTGTACGGTGCCTATTACACGGCGGCTGGCTTGGTCAGTATGGGTACCACCGGAGGGACGCTTCTTGGAGTTACCGAGGCGGGCACGGTTCTCATTTCGGGTGGGAGCACGGTTTCAATTGGAGCCGTGATCGTGACCGCCGAGGGCGTTGTCGTTACTACCGTTGGAGTGGGCCTTGGCGAGCTCACAGTCGAAATGGCAAGTCAGGGACCACCGAGCAGCCAGGGTCCTCCAGAACAACCGTCCGAGACATTCGACAGCGTTGACGACGCAATTGGTGAAATATCACCGGATGGCGCCACGATTCTGGGGACCGAAGCCACTGGTAACGCCAATCTAGTTGACATGGGATACACAGTGACGATCTACGCTGAGGATACAGCCGGTGTTCAGTGGACGGTATGGCACAATCCAACCACGGGTCAGTATTTCGCGCATCCTTCATCGGGGTTTCGTGGCCTATGAGCGAGCAAATGCGCGAACTAGAAGTTGTTGTCGCCCTCGATGAGACACCGTTCGATAGCATGAGTGAAGCCATCAAAGGCGTGCAGAGAACCGACCGCGCATCGGCAGCCAAGCGTGATACTGCTGCCGTTAAGGGTTGCCTCATCGAGGGTGCCCAGTGGAATGATCACGAACTCCGGCTGCAACTCTCAAACGGCCAATCAGTGCTTTTTCGCCTCGATGGCCCAACGGTAGTTTGGGGTGTATCGCCGACATGTCTGCCAAATGACGAAACGTTGTCGGTCGAACCTACCCTCCTTCTACGCTTTCCCCAGCGTCCTTCACCAACACGTTGGGATCGTTGCGAACTGATTCGGAAACGCATGGGAAAACGAATTCAGATGATTTTTGCTGGCACATCGTGGGCTTACTTATACGTGGAAAACATGCCGATTCTACTCCTACAACGACTTGCAATAGCTCGGACAGGTGAGAGCCTGCTTTATTGGAGTGATACTACATAAGCCAGGTCCATGCCGAACAACGGGCTGAAGCGGATCGCGGCGGGCACTGTTGGCCAGTTCGGGCCGGTTGGTTTCGAGAGTCTTGCCTGCGTGCTACGCGGTTTGGTCCTCCTGCCCGCCGCGACCGCTTAGCCCGAGCGTTCGGCCCTTGGTCGCCCACGTTCAAGGATTTCGTGAAACACGACCGGCGAATAAAACGACGAATCGCGGTCGCTGTTCACCTCGGCCCAGGGTTGTCATCGCATTCCGAAGGCCGCCAGACTCCTTCTAACGTCGAGCCGGCTGCTGCATTCAGCCGGGCATCGCCGAACCTGTTACTCGAACGTCAAGAAATGTGCGCACGACTGCACCGCGCGATTGCCAAGTTAGGCGACGATTCACGCGTCGTCGTGCGGTTGTTGCTGGACGGGTACAAGTCCGGCAAGATTGCGGAGAAGTTGGGCATGGCGTATGAGTCGGCGAAGTCGAAACGCAGGAAGGCGTTGGATGAACTACGAAGACTATTAGGAGCTACTGCATGATCCATCGCTCACTCGTTCGGTTTCGCCTTGCTGGGGTGTCTTGATCAAAATTGTCGTGGATCGGCGAGTGCGTGCTCCTTGGATTCGCTGAATTGTCGCGCCAGATCTGCCGCTGAACGCGACTGATTTCGAACAACTGTCGCCCACGCCATCAAACAGCCAAGTCCGAAGAAAAAGACCAAGAAGTTGGAAATCAGCCGTGTCTGCAGGGCCATTTCTCGCCGATACTCGGCATCGTTCAGAGGACGCAGTACTCGCCCATGCTCTTGCATGACTTTTTGGCCATTGATGACGCTAGGCTGCCCCTTCTCGTCGAGAATCAACGTCCATGTAAGACTCGCTGCACCGTGGAGCAGCACAAACAGACTGGCTGCACGCACCCAGGACGGCAAGGGTTTCAGAAGGATAACCCAGAAATCTCTTCGCCTTTGGCCTCTGGTGAGATTCGCCGTCTTGAAGACGAGGGCAAACATGATCACGAGGCAAGAGAGATGAAGAACCCAGATGTAGGGAAAATCACCTATGTGCAGCCCCGCATACGTGGCTGCGTGGACGACGCAACTCAAGACGAATCCAATCAAGGAAGCAGCTAGCAGGATTCGTGTGGAATAGTCTTTCTTCAAGGGATGTTCCAAAATGCGAGTTGTGCGATCTCCATTGCTCCGTTACAAGAACCAGAACGGATTCGAACACGGATGTGGCTCGCCGACGGGAATGATGCAGACGATGAAGTACTGCTGATACATCACAGTCGCTGATCCTCCGGATCCAAAGTTTGCGGATCCCGAAACCGTGTAGGGGTCCCCATTGGTCCCTCCGCCGTTGAGCACTTGGTTCCACCAGTCTGGCGTTCCGTCAACTGAAAGACCAGGCAACCCGGTGGGGGCCGCCGCGCCACCACTCCCGTTTACGAAGCTCCCCGTGTATTCAGCGGGATCCTCCAAGTCATACGTCATTTGCGGACCGACGTATGCCGTCACGCCAGGCGTGCCAACCCCTGCCCCACCTTGGTAGTAACAGTAAACGACAATTGCGCCGGCTTGTGGAATGTAGATTGCTTCGCATCCAAAACCAACGTTTATCGTCCCACCGCCACCGAGGACGAACGGAATGTTACCCGTGACACCGGCCCCAAGTCCTGGGTCTCCCCAAACATCGTTGCCATAGATGTCATTAGCGGCGAGTTGTCCAAACGTGCTCTCCTCATCGCCCAGCCAATCTGCAACAGTCCAGTAGGCATCGTAGTACGCTTCAGTGGTTGCTGTGGCAGCTGAGTCCCACCAATCCGAGACTGTGTTGATAAGACCATCGAGCAAGCCACCTGACGTCGCCGGCGGCGGCGTGGGCTGTGTAACCGGGGGCGCCGGGGGCGGAGCCGGACCGAGAAGTGAATTAACGGCATTCGTGTACGCGTTCATGGCTGCGTTCTGGCACAGGACTGGGTCCACGCCGGCCGTTTCATTCATGCATTGTTGGTACACTTGGTTGGCGACCTGCGCGGCAGACGGAAATGGGTCCGCAGCCGGGTAGGGATTCGGCCACTGGTCCTCTGCATCTGAACCCGACGGCGTCAAACCATCGCTCAGCAGAGAACGTTCCTCAAGTGTATCGAACGAGGTGACCTTGCGACACACAGGCCGACGATTTCCTTTGTCTCGGGCAACGGTGCGTCGATAACCGAACAGACTTCCGAGTGTGCGTGTCAACATGGTCAATCCTCCGAAGAATCGTGGTGTTCTGCGTTTGGCCAACAGGCTCCGGGAGAACTCTATCGTTTCTATAATCTGTATCCGACGCTCAACCGGATTTGGGGGGAAAAATTGCAACATTCATTGGTTATTGGTTAGTCAGCTTTCGTCATTGCGACCCCGAGGCTCCCACGGCCCAACGAAGCGATCCAGCGGATTCGGACGCCAGGTTTTTGGTTGGTCATGGGCTGCGTGCGCGTATGATGCGTTGTGGTTGCTCGGGCGCTGTTGCCCGTTGATGGCGTCCGGGGCAAAAGGGGGACATTCTACTTTACGTGAAAAGTAGAATGTCCCCCTTTCACAAGCCGCATACTACACCACCTTTCAGAGAATGGCCTTTTTCCAGGGGAATTCGGGTTGTCCAGGAGTGGGTTTCCGCAGTTGGCGGCCTTGGCGAACTGCGTCCACTGCCGCTTGAACGTCTGGCAGTGATAGCGATTCACGCGCAATGATCCAAGGCGCAAGGGGTACGAGCTGTGCCGCTGGCAGAGTGTTCTCAGTGATCAGTCGACGGATCACGGTGTGGCTGACGTTCAGTGCCCCGGAAGCTTGCTCCACTGTGAGAAAGTCCACACCTTTCTCATAGTTCGGAAGCCGATGGTAATAACGGATGTTCGCGACGCTGTGCGACCGCCATGTCTTACCCGTGCCAGTGCGATAGAAGCCATTACGTTTAGACAGGGCGAACAAGCGCGATGCTAATTCGAGACGGGCATATAGCGGATCAAGACGCCATCCTGTCGATTGACCACATCGCCGGGCGGGAGCCCGCGCGGATCGCCTGCATAGAGCGAAGCCTGACGTCGGCGACTTGCCTGGTGGCTGCCGGCGATGGTGGGGTTCTCGGGTACGCCGTGCTCGAGTACACCTTCTTCGGCAACGGGTTCATCTCGATGCTGTACGTGGCCGAGACAGCACGGCGTCAAGGTGTGGGGACGGCTCTTATGAAGGCGGTGACCTCTCGTTGCCGAACTCGAAAACTATTCACGTCAACGAACAGGTCAAACCTCCCGATGCAGGCGTTGCTCGCGGCGTTGGGATACGTGCCGAGCGGGATTATCGAGAATCTCGACGTTGGGGATCCCGAGCTGGTTTACTTTCTCGACCTTGGCAGCCGCGCTGTCTCCCAAGGAAGTCGTAGTGCAGGCGGCTCGCCTGCGGCTTCCTTTGACGACATTGCAGGCGGGCCGCCTGCACTACGCTAACGAAAAAATGCAGCGGAGCGGACGGGCAGTCGTTGGCCCGGTCTGGCCGGTTTGGTTGTTCGGAAGTTTATGGCGCGGGTGACGGTCTTTGGTTGCTCCGCCCGTCCGCCCGCTGATTTTTGGCGACTATGAAGCCGTGTGTGTGTCAAGGCCGATTTTGTCATGTCATGGTTTTTCTCCCTGGAGTGTTCTGCAAGAACACTCGTAAGCGGCACGGATGCCGCGGAGTGCTGCTGCCCGGCAGGAGGCCTCTGGCGGGAACAGAGAAAGGCTAGCCGGGGGCTCGAGGGGGGTGGCTATGAACGCCCCCTCGTCGCTGGCACGGAGGCTCAGCGAAAGCTTGCACGGATGCCCGGTCTGTCGCGCCAGTCGGTTCATTCGCGTCATTTCCTTCCTGGCTCTGGGCTGCTTTCCGTCGTCTCGGTCGCAATCGCCAGCGTGGGATTTCCATCGACTATTCGAGTTTCTGGGTTTCTTTGGTGCGGGGCGGTTCGCAAGGCGCGTTGAGCCGTGGCTGAACTTCAGTAGAATGCACGTGGAGGTATGCCATGATCCAAACAGTCGAAGCAGTTGTCGATCCCGCCGGTCGGGTCCGGTTGCTCGATGAGGTCCATGTCGATAGCCCTCGCCGCGCATTGGTTACGGTACTGGAAGAGCCGGCCGCCGTGCCGGGCGAGGCCGCACTGCTAGCCGAAGCGGCCTTGGCAGCGGACTGGCTCCGACCGGAGGAGGATTCGGCGTGGTCACACCTGCAGCCGGGGAAGTAGTCTTAGTTCCGTTCCCGTTTTCGGACCTGTCGCAGTCGAAGGTTCGTCCGGTTGTCTGTCTCGCCGACGCCGGCCGCGGAGATTGGGTTCTTTGCCAAGTCACGAGTAGTCCGTATGGGGACCCGGCGGCGATCCCGCTGGACGCTCCTGACTTCGCATCGGGTGGTCTGCTGGTGGCCAGCTTCGCGCGGCCGGGCAAACTGTTCACAGCGCACGCCGGGTTGATGGTCCGCTTGGTCGGCGTCCTTACCCCGGCTACATTCGCGCGGGTGCTGTCCGCAGTAGTGGCGCTACTGCAACCGCCCGCAAGCCCGTAATGCCGAACGAAACGCTCCAGCGGATCGGGGCGGGCATTTTCGTTCGCCTCGGGCTGTTGGGTGGTTCGAAAGTTTTGTTTTGGTGCAACGCGGTTTGGCGGCGCACCCGCCCCGACCGCTGATCGTTGGCGACTATGAAGCCGTGTGTGTGTCAAGGCCGATTTTGTCATGTCATGGTTTTTCTCCCTGGAGTGTTCTGCAAGAACACTCGTAAGCGGCACGGATGCCGCGGAGTGCTGCTGCCCGGCAGGAGGCCTCTGGCGGGAACAGAGAAAGGCTAGCCGGGGGCTCGAGGGGGGTGGCTATGAACGCCCCCTCGTCGCTGGCACGGAGGCTCAGCGAAAGCTTGCACGGATGCCCGGTCTGTCGCGCCAGTCGGTTCATTCGCGTCATTTCCTTCCTGGCTCTGGGCTGCTTTCCGTCGTCTCGGTCGCAATCGCCAGCGTGGGATTTCCATCGACTATTCGAGTTTCTGGGTTTCTTTGGTTCGGGGCGATCCGGCCGGCGAATCGCGACGGCCGGTCGCACCGTACCCAGGCTCAGTCATCTTTATACGCCGCGCCGCTCATTCGTTAGGACGCTCTTTCCGAGCCGACCAAGCTTCGAGCTGGCGCGGCCTCTTGAGAGCCGCCAAAAATTCGAGCTGGTGCGACGCAACAGAGCCGCCAACGCTGCGAGCTGACGCGGACTTTCTCCTTCATCTGGCGAATCCAACTGGTCGAACATGAGAAGTCAGAGTTCAGGGCTCAGGGTTCAGAGGTCAGGATTCAGGATTTCGACGGCGATGCACGCGGCGCGACGGCACGCGACTCACGACCGCGCCGCGGCCGGCGCCGAGCCGGCTCGCGCTGGATCCGGCGCGCCGTCGCGCCAGGGCGTGCCGTCGCGCAGCATCGCCCACAACCGCACCAGTAACTTCCGAGCCAGCGCGATGATCGCCTGCTTCTTGCGCGTCTTTTGCCCGCGCGAGATGCGCTCGACCACGCCGCGCGCCCACGCGTTGTACCGCAGCGCACACCAGGCCGCCTCGACCAACAACTTCCGCAACAGCTTCGGGCCGCGTCGCGTGATCCGGCCGCGGCGGTCCAACTCGCCCGACTGATACTGACGCGGCACCAGCCCCGAGTACGACGACACCTCGCGGCCGTTCGAAAATCGTTTCGGCTCGTCGAGGTACGCCGCCACGACCTCCGCCGTGCGACGCCCCACGCCCGGCGTCGTCTCCAACAGTTGCGTCGCCGGGTCCGCCTTCGCCAACTCGTCGAGCTTTTTCTCCACCACCGCCAGATGCTGCCACAAGCCGTCGAGTTCCTCGAGCAGTTCGAACAACTGCCCGCGCCACAGTTCGCCGGCCGGGCAATCGCCGAGCGGCCGCGCGTGCGACCGCAACTCGTGCGTGCCGGCCACCGTCCACGCCTTCGCCCCGCGCGGCGCCGCCAGCCCCTGGCCCAAGAACACCGCGCGAATCTGATTCTGCACGGCCACGCGACGCCCCACCACCGACTGGCGATACGCGATCAGACTTCTCCGCTCCCGCACCACGGCCGGCGGCACGCGCACCTCGGGCAACTCGCCCATCGCCTCCAGCGTCGCCAGCCGCTGGGCATCGTCGCGATCCGTCTTCCGTTTCAGATTCTTGAACTTCCACGCCTCGCCGGAGGTGTTCGCCACCTTCGCCCGCCGCCCGAGTTCGCCGCACAGATCGTACACCCAGCCGGACATCGTACAGGCCTCGATCCTCTTGATCGCGTGCTCCGCGATCAAGAGGCACACGGCTTACATGGATTCTTAATGTCACTGAGACCCACCTTGGCGGACCCTGTGCATGGACCAGATCGCCCGCCTGATCGCACGATGGAAGTCACACGGCATCGAGTGCCCCGTTGGCGCAGCACCTGCTGAGATCGCCGCTTTCGAGGCTCGGCACAACGCCGTGCTACCGCGCGACATGCGTGCCTATTTTCTTGCGGTGAACGGTATGGGTGAACGCGGCACGTGCGATAACGATTTCTTTAGCTTTTGGCCGCTGCAAGATCTGATCACAATTGCCGAAGACTTGCCGGACCGGTGTTCAAACTTCACAGACGCGTCGCGCTATTTCATGTTTGCTGATCACTCCATTGCTCTTCCTACCTATGCGATTCGCCTGTCTTCCAACCCGGCTGACCCAAACCCCATCGCGAGCATATTCGCCGACTTCGGGGCGTTTGAAGTCGAGAACTTCTTCGATTCGTTTACCGACTTTGTCGATCACTATCTTGATGATCCGGTCGAGACCAGCGTCGCTTTGCCACGGAACGCGTAACCATTTGCCAACATTGCAATGCCGTTGAACGCCCATTGACGGTACACAACCCGCGACATAACGAGGCGGTGCAGCGGAGGCGACCCCTGGTTTTTGGTTGTTCGAGAGTTTTGTGCGCGTACAATGCGGTCTAGTTTTTCGGGGCGTCTTTGCCCTTCGCCGGGGTCGCCCCGCTGACCGCCGACGTTAGACCCATCTAGACACGGCGCGATGAGGTGTCCGATGAATGCAACGACGAGCGGTCGAGAGTCGGTGACACATCGTCTACGTCGCCCGCAATTCGGGCTCGCTGCGCTGTTGCTCGTCGTCGTAGGGTTCGCGACCTGCTTTGGCGCGATCCGACTCTGGGGCACCCTGAGCCGTGGTCCGCTGCTGCCCCACTGGGCGGTCTCTTTAATCTGGAGCGTTTCGGGCTCCGCATTTTACGGCGGCTTCGCTGGAGCACTTTGCGGCTTGGCGGTCGGTGCCGTTGTTCGCGCCATTCGGACAGGACATGTTGCTGGCTCCCCGATCGGTCTTCTCTTCGGGGCGGTCGCAGGTGCAACGGCTGGCTCTGCAATGGCTGTTTGCGTGGTGACGCTTGAAGCAATCTTGTGTCGGCCCGGTCCCAAGGGCGGCTACTTGGTTCCCGAGTGGGCGTTTTGGCTTGGACCATGCCTGGTTCTTCTTGCTGCCGGACTTGCTGCGTCCTTCGCAGTTCCTAACGGGCGCAGCGAGCCACGACAGCTCCGCAGGGTATTGGCAAGAGTCATGGCGTGGACGTCGAGTGCCGCGTTTCTCGGCGCACTTGCGTTTGCGTGGTTCGGATTTTCCGGTTATCGAAGCAATGAACCGCCGATGCGATCAGCGTTGACTGGGTTCATCTTCGGCGGTGTCGTTGCGCTGGCCTGCCTGACGATTGGCGAGTTGCTGCTCCGCTTGGAGCGCCGCAGGCACACGCCCAGGGTCTCCCAAGGCGCGAGGCTGGATTGAATTTCGCCCCTCGTTGTTTCTTCCGCAAGCGGCCGATCGTCGTGGGCATGAAAAACAATCGCGACGAGTTCGGCCGCGAGCGATCGCCGGGCATCTCGCTCGAAGCCGCGTCGTACAACACGTTCTCGAAGATCGGCGAGACGGTCGTGCTGGGCCGTTCGCAGCCGACAGACGACGGCGCGCTGCCTCGGGGCGTTGAATCGCAAGCGGATTTCAAACGGGTCGCAAACGCACCCGCCTGTTCGCCGACGACGAACGCGGTCGCGTGATCTGGCGGACGAGCGCGCGGAAGTCACGATCGACGAGATGCCGGACGGAACCGAGCGCGACGGACTGCGATTGCGCTGGAAACCCGGCTCGACCAAGTCGGACCGGCGACCGTCGCCGTCACGCTGAAACACGGCGATGTCCAGCGGAGCATGCGGTTCGATCTGGACGTGGCCTACCCGAGCGTGCGACTGCCGTTCGCGGCGACGGGTTTCGTGTTGGACTGGAAGGTAAAACGGGCCGCGATCTGGTCGGGGCCGGCCGGCATTCCGCAAGCGAGTCCCGACTCGACCACGGCGGTTCGGCTGGCGATCGTCGCGCTCGACTCCGGGGACATCGTGGCGCAGCGGAAGCTGCCGGACGCGATCAAGCGAGTCGCACTTTCGGATCGCCACCGCCAGGAACGCATCAGGTCGCTTGAACAACGAGTCGAGACACTGACTCAACTTCTCAACAAAGCGGTCAGGAATGAGGATGAGTCACCGGCGAAGCGGCCTTAAAGGTTGGCTCGCGGCGTGAGCCACGTACGGAGAATGCACGCGACTCAGCGTGCGTTCGCGTTCCTCGCTGGGTTTCTATTGCGAACGCATAGCGGCCAGAAACGGCTGTGCCGCCGCCGATTGGATCACGCTGGGCGCCGGCTCGTCGGACACGCCGATCTCGCGGGCGGCGAGTTGAGTCGTGCCGCCGAGCATGACGACTCCAAGCAACAGCGTCGCGTAGTGGCCGTAGCTGGCCGCGCCGATCAGCGACCACGTTTCGGGCTGCATGAACGCAAACAGCCAGTAAAACGGCCACAGCACCAGCACATTGAGCAGAACGGCGAGCGCGGTGAGTCCCACGACCTGTCCGCCCGCACGCCGAAACAGCAGGAGAAACGCCGCTAGTTTCTGCTTGAGTCCCTCGCGCCGCGAGACCGCCAACACCGCCGGCAGCGCAAACCACGCCAATCCGATCACCTGAGCGATCGCGGCCGCCCAAAGGATCGGGCCCCACCGCGTGACCGGCCAACGCAGCGGCTGGCGAAACTGCGTCTCCCACATGGCTAGCAGCAGAACGGCGTAACGCCCCGGATTCATCAAGCCGCACACCAGCATGGCGCCCGGCCAGCCACGTACAAACGCCGCCGTGTCGTCGGCCTGCCAATCGAAGTGTTCACGCGCGGCTCGACCATACTCCGCGAGCAACCAACTGAGCAGCAGCCCGTCAGACATGAGCAGCAGCACGGGCAACACGATGATGTCGATCACCAAGCACCCGCTCGTGATGCCGGCCATCGGGTCCACCACGTTCGCGACTGTGCGATAGGCCAGCAAGATGATCAGAGCGACCCAAAGTGTTCCGAGCCGGCGCTTGAGCCGAATGTTTTCCATCGCGCGGGTCATCGATCTCAGGTGGATACCCATCTCGGGCGTGCGACCAAAAAGCAACAACGTCGCGCCGAGCAACAGAGGTAGCAGGTCGCCCAAGCTGACGAAGTCGCGCAACGGCACGACCGCCGCGACGAACGAGTGCGCCCACGCCAGTGATGTCGCCGAATTGCCGTGCAGCGCCAGCATCGATTC
Organism: Planctomycetia bacterium; assembly: GCA_036758585.1. Classification (GTDB taxonomy): domain Bacteria; phylum Planctomycetota; class Planctomycetia; order JALXBF01; family JBGPMX01; genus DAIOWH01. Next base: position 11,277 of record DAIOWH010000093.1, on the reverse strand, counting down.
CAACTCAACAACGCCCGAAGGTTCGCGCCACGCGCGCAGCGACCAGCAGGTCCAACTCGACACCGCCGCGACCAACAACACCCAAAGCGGTCGCTTGTTGCGGCGCAGCAACTCCAGGCCGCTGGCGATCTGTTCCAGATTCCACCGAACGTCCAGCAGGCCGCGGAGCCAGAGGCGTCGATCCGGCTGCAACGCTCCCGCCACGATGGCCAGAACCGCCAACCAGCCGATCGCTAACAACAGCAACAGAAACATCGAACCCGGTGGCGTCACCATGCCGCCCTGAATGAAGCGGTAGACGTCTGCGCCCAAGTTTCTCGCGGGCGGAGCGGTCTGTGCAATAAGCAAGGTCACGGCTGCCCCTTTGGTTCCTCTTTGGCCTTGCCCTCGGCCTTGGCCCCAGACTCTGTCGCCTGGCCTTCGTCCGCCTTTCCGTCGCCGTCTTTCGCAGGCGACTCCTTCGGCTCAGCCACAGTCTCAGTTGACTGGACGGGCTTGTCGCCCGACGCGGCCTTGTCCTTGTGCGCGGCCTTGGCCTTTTGTTCGCCACCGCCGGTGCCGTCCTTCTTGCCGCCTCCGACACCTTCGCCGCCTCCCGACCCATGCGCATGCCCGTGCCCATCGCCGCCGTGTCGGCCCATGCCACCGCCTCCGCCTGTTCCCATGCCGTCGCCACCACCGCCAAGCATCGACGGATCTAGGTCCTTATTACCGTATAGATTAGGCAACGGGTCCGACTCATCCGTGGGCGGAGGGTCTCCGAAACACCCCACACCACCAAAGACCAACGTGGCAAGCACCAACCAGACCCATCGACTAGTAATCTTCATGGCGATCTCCTGTGTTAGATGTGAGACCCCTGTCGAGCGCGAAGCGGCGCGGCCTGGACGCGGCAACCTCCATAAAGCCCGGACAGGGACTATCGGCGTACATCAGGCTATACCGTGTCGACCCCCGCGCGGTCAAACGGATTCTTCGCGCCAGCCGTCCGCCGCAAGTTGACGAGCCGACCCGGATGAACATACTTGGACGCATGACACGCGCCAGTGTGCCGAACGCGGACGTGCGGATGCGCGGCTTTGCGACCCGGGCCGACGTCGATCATGTGCAGCGTCTTGTGCGGCAGCACGCCCGTCCGTTGGGCGGCGAATCTGTGCCGCTCGATGGGCTTGCAGGTCGCGTGCTCGCCGCCGACATCGCAGCCCCCGTCGCCGTGCCGGGCTTTGCTCGCTCGGCAATGGACGGATACGCCGTGCGAGGCGAAGAGACGTTCGGGGCGTCGGACTACAACCCGATCGTGCTGCGTGTGGTCGGCGAGTCGATGCCAGGCCGGCCGTTCGCCGCAGCGGTCGGACCGGGCGAGGCTGTGCGAATCATGACCGGTGCTCCGTTGCCCGCCGGTGCCGATGCGGTCGCGATGGCCGAGTATGCCATCGAGTCGAGCGGACCGGGCGGCCCGCAGGTGTCGATCAGCGAGGCCGTCCCGCCGGGCCGGCATGTCGGACAGATCGGCGAGGACATCGAACCGGGTCAACTGTTGCTGCGTGCCGGCCGAGTGCTTCGGCCGCAGGACGTGGGCGTGTTGGCGTCGGTCGGGGCCGCCGAGGCCGTCGTGCGGCGGCGGCCTTTGGTGCGGATCGTGATCACCGGCGACGAGCTGCTGCCCGCGGGGTCGACCCCGTCCGGGTCGAAGATCGTCGACTCGAATTCACTCATGCTCGACGCACTAGTACGACGCGACGGCGGCACGGTGCTGCGTGGGCCGATCGTGCCGGACCGCCGCGAGTCGGTCGAGGCCGCGATCACCGATCCGGCTGGCGACCTGATCCTCGTCTCAGGCGGCTCGTCGGTCGGCGCCGAGGACCACGCGCCCGTCATCGTCGCCGATCGCGGCGAGTTGTTGGTTCATGGTGTCGCGATGCGTCCGTCAAGTCCCACCGGCATGGGCCGCATTGCCGGACGCCTGGTGTTCCTGCTGCCGGGCAATCCGGTGTCGTGCCTCGCGGCCTACGATTTCTTCGCGGGACCTGCAGTCCGCCTGTTGGCGGGCCGGTCGGCCGATTGGCCGTATCGCGCCTGCCGCGCGCGGCTCGCCCACAAGATCGCCTCGGCCGTCGGTCGTGTCGATTATGTCCGCGTGCGACTCACCGACGCAGGCGTCGAGCCGCTCGCGATCAGCGGCGCGTCGATCCTCTCATCGACTACGCGAGCCGACGGATTCGTCGTCGTCCCGAAAGACAGCGAGGGTTGCGGGCCAGGTGACGACGTGACGGTCTTTCTATATGATCTACGCTGCGACGGTTGATATCAGTGTTTCGTGCGAGGGCTTCACCATGCCAAGACACACCGCGAGTCATGTCACGGAGAACATGAACAACTTCCCATTCGAGGAACTCGAGAAGTACGGAGACATGTGGGTCGCGTGGACTCCCGACGGGACGCGAATCATTGCCGGCGCGGACGACATCCCTGCACTCGAACCGGCTGTGAAGGCCGCGGGATTTGAGATGAGCGAGGTCGTGTTCGATTATGTAATGCCCTTCGATGTGGCATTCATGGGAGGCGCAGGGTGAGATTCGTTTATCGCCGACTTCGGACACACGCACCCGTTGCCACCATGGGCGGAGTGTTCGTTCGCCATAAACCCATCATCCAAGTTGTGCTGACAGCAAACGATCGAACGATTCTCTCACGGGGTTTGCTCGATTCCGGTTCTGACGACACAGTCTTTCCTCGAACATCCGGCGAAGAGTTGGGAATCATGTTCGACGGCCTGCCCAAGCTCGGCCAAGCGGGCTTTCTTCAGTTCTTCACGGTCGAGTTTCGCGGCGACACGCACGAAGCGGTGCTGACGCCGAATGGCACATTTCCAGGCGTCGTGTCATGACGCATTCGAATCCGAGCGCTGGCCGCGAGCAGGACCAGTTCCTGGAGGTGATCGACCGCGACGAGGCGGAGCGTCGGTTCCAGGCGGCGATTGACCTGACTCCGCTCGGCGAAGAGGTAGTGGCGCTGGAAGCGGCCCTCGGTCGAGTGCTGGCTGCTGATGTTGCTGCGCCGGTGGACGTGCCGTTCTTCGACCGCTCGAACGTGGACGGGTTCGCGGTGCGAGCGGCCGACACCTTTGGGGCGTCGGAGCAACACCCGCGGCGACTGCACGTGAACGCCGAGATTTTGGCCACCGGAGTTGAGCCGCGCAGCGAACTGGCGGCTGGTACGGCGACGGTGATCGCCACCGGCGGCATGGTGCCGCGCGGCGCCGACGCCGTGGTGATGGTCGAGTTCACGCGCACCGAACGAGACGAAGTGCTGATCTTTCGGCCCGCCGTGCCCGGCGCGGCCGTCAGTTTCGCGGGGTCCGACATCGGCGCGGGTGAGATTGTGCTGCGACGCGGCGAGCTGCTCAGCTCGCGTGAGACCGGCGTACTCGCGGCGCTCGGCATCGGGCGAGTTCGCGTCTATCGTCGTCCGCGTGTAACCATCATCTCGACCGGCGACGAGATCATCGCGCCCGGCGAACCCATGCGACCGGGCCTGGTCTACGACTCCAACGCGGTCATACTGGCCGACGCCGTACGCGAACTCGGCGGCGAGCCGATCGGGCTGGGAATCGTCGCCGACAACGAACCGGATCTGGCGGTGCGGCTCAAGGCGGCTCTCGCGGCCGACGTTGTGCTGCTGTCGGGCGGCACATCCAAGGGCGCGGGCGACCTGTCGTATCGCGTCGTGAGCAAGTTGCCGCCGCCCAGCGATCAGCGATCGGCGATTGTGGCGCACGGCGTCGCGCTCAAACCAGGCAAGCCAATCTGCCTGGCGGCCACGCGCGTCGCGCCCGATCGCCGGAACGTGCCGGTGGTTATTTTGCCGGGGTTTCCAACGTCGGCCATCTTTACGTTTCACGAGTTCGTCGCGCCCGTGATCCGCGCGCTCGGCGGACGGCGCCGTGAACCGGCGGGTGTCGTGCCGGCCCGGCTGCCCGTTCGAGTGAACTCCGAGCGCGGGCGAACCGAGTACCTGCTCGTGGGGCTGGTCGACGGTCCGCGCGGTCTGGCGGCGTATCCGATGGGCAAGGGTTCGGGTTCGGTGACGACATTCAGTCGGGCGGACGGCTTCGTCGTCATCCCGCGCGAGCGCGAGCAATTGGAAGAGGACTCGGTCGTTTCGGTGCAACTGCTGGGACGCACGATTGAGCCGGCCGACCTGGTGGCGATTGGCAGCCATTGCGTCGGACTGGACCTGCTGCTGGGATTGCTGCACGATCGCGGCCTGCGCGTGAAGTCGCTTGCTGTCGGATCGACCGGCGGCATCACGGCCGCCCGGCGCGGCGAGTGCGACGTCGCCGGTGTCCATCTGCTCGACCCCAACACCGACTCGTACAACCTGCCCTTTCTGACTCCCGACCTCGTGCTCGTGCGGGGCTACACTCGCATGCAGGGCTTGGTTTATCGGCCGGACGACGGGCGATTCTGCGATCGCACGCTGGCCGACGCGGTCGGCGCGGCATTGGCCGACCCTCTGTGCCGGATGGTTAACCGCAACCGCGGCAGCGGCACGCGCGTGCTCATCGACCGGCTGCTCGCCAGCAGCGGCGAGCCGCGTCAGCCGCCGGGCTACTTCGTCGAGGTGAAATCGCACAACGCGGTGGCCGCGGCGGTCGCGCAGGGTCGCGCCGACTGGGGCCTGGCTATCGAGACCGTGGCCCGTGCAGCCCGCCTGGGGTTCCTGCCGATGCGCGACGAGCAGTATGACTTTGTGATCCCGTCCGTGCGGCTCGACCGCCCGTCCGTCCGGGCATTCCTTGCCGTACTGCAAGCCGACGACGCGCGAGACTTGCTTCGCACTCACGGTTTGATCGCCGATACGGGCTGCGGCTCAGTTGTCAGGGATCAGAGTTCGAGAGAGTTTCCGGTTTTTTGAGTGTTGACAGCGACGACCCTCGCTGACAGAATCCATCTCCGCCCTCAGGTTTTTGGTCTATTGTACTTGCATAAGGAGAGATGCCATGCGACGTGTTCGAGGTTTCACACTGATTGAGTTGCTGGTGGTGATTGCAATTATCGCGGTTTTGATTGCGCTGTTGTTGCCCGCCGTCCAGAATGCACGCGAGGCGGCCAGGCGGACGCAGTGCCGAAACAACTTGAAGCAGTTGGGGCTGGCGTTGGCAAACTACGAGAATACGACGGGAGTACTCCCACAGCTCGCGTATTGGGCGCCGTTTGCGGGCACCCACAACTGCGACCGTGGCCCTTCGGCCATCTGCATGCTCTTGCCTTATATTGAAGGGTCTGGAGTTTACAACGCGATAAATTTCAACTTCGGGGTAACACACAGAGCCGGTGGCGTTATTGAAAACAACATTCAGATTACAGCAAATCAGCGAGTTATCGAGGCATTGCTGTGTCCCAGCGATGGAGCGGGTGAAACCCTGTGGAACGGGTTCGCAACGACCAATTATGGAATGAACCGCGGCGCACCCACTGGGTGGGCAAGCAACGTCGTCGGTATGTCGCCGTTCGGGTTTTCGCGGCCTGGCTATCTCGGTGAGGGTACCCTGAGAATGCGCGACATCATCGATGGAACCGCGAACACCGCGGCCTTCAGTGAGTTTCTGATTGGGCGGACAGCCACGACCAGCACAGATCCAACGAACCAGAAACGACTCGTCTACAGAGGTGCCGGCTTGACATCGCGATCGTCCAATCAGGCTGAGGCTACGGGTGCTTATGCGAGAGCAGCCATCGGTGTTTGTAACGCAAGACCCGTGAACACCAACGTGGCTGCACGATGGAATCTCTATGCTTACTGGATTTACCACGGATCCCAAAGCAATGCGCAATACACCCACTACGGACCTCCGAACGGCCGTACGTGCACGAATACTGGCACAGCGCATAGCGATGCGCACAATGGTCAACTTGAGCAACACCCCCCCACAAGCAACCATCCAGGCGGCGTGCTCGTTTCAAAGGTGGACGGCTCGGTAGCATTCATTACGGACAATGTAGACCTGAACGTTTGGTGGGCGATGGGAACCAGGGCGGGTCAGGAAACTGTCGATAACGCGAATTAGGATTTCAGAATAACTTCCTAGTTTAACGGCAAGGCGACGGCGATTGGCCGAGTCCGCGCGATAGTTGTATGGCCCGTCTGGATTCTTGGAAACCAACAGGATTTGAGGAGAACAGATGTTGCGCAGCCTATTGTCCTCGGTACTGTTTACTTGTTGCCTAGCCGCCCTTGGCTGTAGCGGCGGCGGGGGAGGTGGCGGCACAACCCCGCTAGGAGACCAGGCCACGCAGGAATCGCCCAAGTTAGAGATCGAATCCGCGCCCGCAACATCAAGTACTACCGGGGCAGCAAAAGAGTAAAAGATGGCTTTGGCATGACGAGGTGGCACATGCCCCGGTGGGCGCGTGCCACCTCGTTGCTTTTCCTGCGGAACTAATAGGCCCGTTTCGGCATTGGGATTCGAATGATAGCCCTGAAGCGCCCGTCTTCGTGGGTTCTGACAATTGGCCTTGCCGCGTTTGTCTGCACGACAGGTGCACTTGTCTGGGTCAGCCGACCGCCCAGGCCCAATTCCCATATGGCCACTCTCGATCGGGCTAGGCTGCTGCTCACCGCGAATGATCCGCGCAGCGCAGTCCAGGTACTGGAAGCGCTGGGTCCGCCCGGAGAATTGAAGACCGATGCGCTGTTGTTGCTGATTCAAGCTTGCTACCACGAGATGGGTTTTCGGCGCGTCATTGCGCTGTGCGACGTGATGTCATCACGACCGGATGCGAACCCGGAGTTTCACTTTTGGCTCGGCAACGCACGGCTAGGGATGTGGCAGGCGTCTCAGGCCGAAGCGGCGTTCAAGGAATGCCTCCGGCGAGATGTACACCAGGAAGGAGCTACCCTTCAACTGGCCAAGCTCTACGCCACGCAGGCCAGGCGTCAGGAGGTCGAGCCTCTCATCCTGGAGTTGTATTCACGCGGTAAGTCGCCACCACCGGAAAAGGCTGCTTCATTTGACCCAGGCGACCGGATACTCGAACCAAACCTACTCGTTCAGCTTCTCATCATTCAGTACTTCGGATGGGAGGCGGCAGCCATGATCGATCAGCTCCGGTTGTTTCACGAAGCCGACCCGGACGATTTCGAGGCTCAAGTTGCCCTGGCACTCGCCTGTATTCGCACGGACAATCACATCGAGGCCTGGGATCTGCTGCGAGACTGTACTAGGCGCCGCCCTGATCACCCACGGGCTGCCGCGGCATTGTTGGAGTGTGCGCTCGCAATGAACGACTTGGAAGCTTGTCGCCAGTGGTTGGGCACACATCCAGATGACTTCACAGACGATGCACAGGTATGGGATCTCCGCGGGCAGATCCTCCTGAGCGATGCGCAGCACGAACGGGCGGCGGACTGTTTTCGAAGGGCAGTCGAGATCGACCCCTACCTAAGCCAGGCACAATACCGTCTGGGCCGCTGCTTGATGGCGGCCGGCAATCGCCTAGAGGCGGCGGATCGAATCGAAATAGGGCGTCAGCTAAACCTGGCAAGCGCTGAACTCTTGAAGACCGTGTCTGCAATGCAGTCGGTTCAGCCAACTGCACCGCAGTGCCTGCAGCTTGCGCGACTATGCTATCGGCTGGGCAAGCGGAGAATCGCGACGGAGTGGCTCAAGCTGGCCAAGGCGTTTGGGTCTGCTGCTGCTGATGTGCTGCAACTGCAGACCGAAATGACCCGGAACCCAAGCGGTCCCATTGTGGGTGCCACGCACGAATGAAGTTCGCACACAGCCGATTCTGTTGCCCGCTCCTTGCGCTGATGTCAGTCGTGCTGATAGGCGGTGGCTTTCTGGCCCAAGACAAGCAGCCGCGTCTCACAAACGTGGTTGAGCAGAGTGGAATCGACTACGAACAAGTTCGCGGGCCCTACGAACTCTACAGCATGCCGGCCACACTGATTGGCGGATGCATGTTGCTAGACTACGACGGCGACGCAAGGCTGGATGCCTACCTGCTTCAGGGCAACCATCTTGATTTCGATCGACAGGATCCGACCGTAACGAACCGCCTCTACCGCAACCTGGACGACTGGCGGTTCGACGACCTCACCTTTCAGGCCGGTGTAGGCAGCTACGGCTATGCCCTGGGTGGAGTGGCTGCGGATGTGGATAACGACGGCTTCGTGGACTTGTACGTGTGCAACTACGGGCCTAACGTCCTGTACATGAACAACGGCGACGGCACGCTACGCCGCGTTCAAGATTCCGCGCTTGCCGGAAACGAGATGAGCAGCACGGCTGCGTTCGGTGATCTTGACTCGGACGGACTGTTGGACTTGTACGTGGTCAACTACGTGGACTGGTCGCTCGCGACGAACAAGAAGTGCTTTGAAAACGGGGTGCAGTACCATTGCCCACCCAATCACTTCCCGCCCCAGCCGGACATGTTATTCCGAAATATGGACACACTCAGCTTTCGAGAAGTAACACAGGAGGCCGGCGCTGACGCCGAGCGTGGCACGGGACTGGGAATCGTCATCGCGGACTTCGACATGGATGGTGGTCCCGATATCTTTGTCGCCAATGATATCAATCCAAACTTTCTGTTTCGCAATCAAGGAGCAATGAAGTTCTCAGAAGAGGGCTTGTTGTCGGGGGCCGCCCTCGATGGAGCGGGTAACACCATGTCCAACATGGGAGTCGCCTGCGGTGACTACGACAACAACGGCTTTCTCGACCTGTTTGTGACTCATTTCACTCACGAGCTAGACACCCTATACGCCAACTCGGGCAGAATGAGTTTCGACGATAAGACGGTCGTTGCTGGCTTGTCTGCCACACGACACGGCCGAATGGGCTGGGGAACTCATTTCGTGGACTACGATCTCGACGGCTGGCTCGATCTGATCGTCGCCTATGGCCACATTGACCGAGAACCTCAAGACCGTGGGGCATTCCGCCAAAGACCGGGCTTGTTCCACAACCTAGGCAACGGTCGCTTCACTGAGGTCGGTCGTCAGGCCGGGGATTACTTTGAGAAGGCATGGGTTGGCCGGGGGCTAGCGGTGGGCGACATGGACAACGATGGGGACACGGATGTGTTGATAAACCACCAGGAAGGTTGCCCGTCGCTGTTGCGCAACGACACGGTTGCAGCCGGACATTGGCTGCGACTGGAGCTGGTTGGCACGCAGTCGAATAGATCCGCCCTGAACGCGAAAATCGTCGTCCGTTGTGGAAACAACAAGCGTGTGTTCGAGGTGTTTGGCGGCGGCAGTTTCGCTGCGTCGAGCGACCTACGACCTCTTATTGGACTGGGCGACAACCGTATCGTGGATGAACTCGTGGTGCGTTGGCCGAGCGGACAAGTACAGCGATGGGAGTCGCTGCCCGGCGACGCAGCCTATCGGATCACGGAACTTGGTGATCTCAGGCCTGTTCCGTAGGTTCATGTGTTTCCAGCACATGACAACTGCGGGCCTTGATGATCATGTAGACCGGCTCGCCCCGTCGCAAGCCAAGCGATTCGACGGCCGCAGCAACCACGGAGGCGACAAACCGGACGCCGCAGTCGATCAGCACCTCGACTTCGCCGCCGTGCCGCACGAGTTCGCTGACGACGCCCGGAATGATGTTCTGGGCGCTGAGACCGGTCACAGGACCGGCGGCGAGCAAGATATCATCGGAGCGTACGCCATAGGTCTCGTGACTGCCGAGCGGTCTATCGTGCAACGAGACTCGCAACGTGGGGCCGCCTGCGATACGGACGACCGTGACGCCCTCGGCAGCGATGTGTGATTCCACCGTCGTCGCGAAGATGTTCTTGACGCGCACGAGGCGCGCGAGCGCCAGCGTGCGCGGTTCGGTGAACACGTCGAGTGGCGAGCCCGAGGCGACAATCTGGCCGCCGGAGACGACGAACACGTGTTCGCCCAACGCCATCGCCTCATTCGTGCTGTGGGTGACATACAGCACCGGAATCTGTTCGCTCTGTTGCACGCGCCGCAGGTCGCTGATCAAGCTGGCCCGGCCCTCCTGGTCGATCGCCGAGATCGGCTCATCGCACAGCAACAGACGCGGGCGCGGTGCGATCGCGCGGGCCAACCCGACCCGTTGCTTCTCGCCGCCCGACAAGCTGCCGGGCCGCCGGGCAAAGAGCCGGCGCACGGCGAACATCTCGCCCATCTCGTCCAATCGTTCGCCGCGTTCGCGCCGCGGCCAATGCATCAGCCCATAGAGAATGTTCTCGCGCACCGTGAGGTGTGGGAACAACAGGTCGTCCTGAAAGATCATGCCGATCCGGCGTCGGTGGATCGGCAGCCAGACCTGCGATTGCGAGTCGTACAGCACGTCGCCGTTGAGTTGAATTCGGCCGGCGTCGGGACGAGCCAGCCCGGCGATGCAGCGCAGAGCCGTCGTCTTGCCGCAGCCGGAACGCCCAAACAGGATGGAACAGACCGGCCCCAGCTCCATCGCCAAGTTCAGGGAGAGGTCGGCGTGGATTCTCCTGGAGATCTCAATCTGAACGCACGGTTGGTGCATCTCGGTGCGGAATACTCGAAGGTCGCCGGCCGGTTTCGACAGGAGACTCTACCATGTTCCGATCGACGGCGCACCTTGACTTCGCGGCGCGACGGTCGCGGGTGATCCACGCATCTGCTACAGTGTAGCAGAACCGGCCCCATCATCGGCCACGTCCTAGCGAGACAGGCAGTAGCTGCATGAATGAGTCGACCGACGACAAACCGCGCGGCGGGTCGGGATTCCCGCGGCTCAAGGTGTTGTACCTCTTGGCGGTCAGCGCGGCCGTGTTTGCGGTTCCCGCTATCGAGGCGACTCGCCCCTATCGCTGGCAGGTCGTGCTTGGGCTGCTGCTTCTGCAGGCGGCGATGCTGCTGACGATGCGCACCGCGCCACTAGACATCGTTCGAATGGCGACGCGGCCGCGCTGGCTGTTCGTGTTCCTGATGGTCTGTTATCTGCTCCTGCCTCCGACACCCGGCGCCGCCGACCAGACTTACGAATGGAAACCGATCGCCGCGCTGCCGGGGGTGCGGCTGAATCTCACCGGCGGCGCAACCGCGCTACTCATGTCTCTACAGATACTGACGGTGATCTACGTCTCGGCGGCGGTTCGTTTGTCGGGCCGCAGCACGGATTTCGTCGATGGCCTCAGCGGCTTCGGCCTGCCGCGACTCCTGGTCCACTCCCTGGACACGACGCTCACGCTGATGGGCGGTGTCCCGCGCCGCGGCATGGGTGGCGGGCGTGGGGGCGGTGGG
>DAIOWH010000092.1:0-24021 GCA_036758585.1 Planctomycetia bacterium | reverse complement strand
TCCGCACACACCAACCGCGATCAATCAGCCACTCCAGACCCGGAAGAACCTTCTTCAGTACGTTCGACACGCTGCACCATTCAAGCGGCAGCTTCGAATACGGCAAACGCGGGCTGGGAATGGGCCTGGCGATCGTGAAGAAGTTCGTCGAGATGCAGGGCGGCGCGGTCGCGATGCGGCCGCGCCAACCGCGCGGGTGCGTCTTCGTTATTCAACTGCCCGGCGAAGCCGTCGGATGACCCATGCAGGTCACGGTGCATTGCTCAAAGTGCGGCAAGGCGTTGCGGGCGTCGCGCGCGATGCTGGGCAAACGCGTGCGCTGCAGCGGCTGCGGCGTCGAGTTCCTGCTGAGCGACCAGACGATTCATCCGACTCGCCGCCGCCTGTGCTCCAACCGACCGGCCAAGGCGACCTGCTCAGCCGGTCGATGCTGCCTCCGAGCGCCGGCCCGGCCGCCCGATCCTTGTCGGCCGACTTGATCTGCCGGATTGATCCCGTCACGCTGCGCTGCATCAAGACCACCGAGGCGGCCCAGCGGTTTTTCGGCCAGACAGACGAGCAATTGAATCGCCGCCCGCTCATCGAGCTCGCCGCGCCCGACGATCGACTCACGCTGGAGCATGAACTACGCCAGGCGGGACTCGTCGGCGAACGCCCCGCATTCGTGACGCGCCTGCTAGCCGCCGGTGATCGGCTGCGCCACGTCCAGGTTCACGCCCAGGCGCGCTACGCGACCGGAGGCCGGCTACACCACATTCGGTGCTACCTGCAGGACGTGACGGAACGCATCCGGACCGAGCAGCGCCCGATCGTGCAGCACATCATCGCGCACGTGCTGGCCGAGGCCAGCCGGCTGCGCGAGGCCGCCCCGAAGGTGCTCGAGACCATCTGCCACAACCTCGGCTGGGACCTTGGACTGCTGTGGATCGTCGACCAGGAGTCGGACCTCTTGCGCTGCGCCGGCCTCTGGCATCCGCCCACCTTGCATGCACCTCAGATCGAGCAGACGTTCCGCGAGGCCGGCGTCGCGCCGGGCGCGGGACTGGCGGGCCGCGTCTGGCAATCCGGCCGACCGGCGTGGGTTGCCGACGTCGGCGAGGTAGGCGAAACCGATCGCGAGAAACTCGCGGCTCAACTTGGCCTGCGCGGCGGCATTGCCTGCCCCATCCTGTTCAGACACCAGGTCGGCGGCGTCCTGGAATTCTTCGGCAGCGACATCACAAAACCCGATGCGGGACTGCTCGTGGCGCTCACCGCCATCGGCAACCAGATCGGTCAACTGATCGAACGGCGCCGCGCCGAGGAAGAAGTCCGAAACCTCAGCGCGTTCCTCGATTCGATCATCGAGCACCTGCCGATCATGCTCTTCGTCAAGGACGCCGAGCACCTGAGGTTCGAGCGCATCAACAAGTACGGCGAGCAGATCCTGGGTTACAAACGCAACGTGCTGATGGGCAAGAACGACTACGACTTCTTTCCCAAGGAAGAGGCCGACCACTTCGTCGCCAAGGACCGCGAGGTGCTCGCGAGCAAGCAGCTCCTGGACATACCCGAGGAAGTGATCGAAACCGGATCGGGGCCTCGCGTGCTGCACACCCGCAAGATTCCGCTGCTCGACGAGCGCGGCAACCCGCAGCACCTGCTGGGCATCTCCGAGGACATCACCGAACGCAAGAAGGCCGAAGACGCACTCAACCAGGAACGCTACCTGCTGCACGCCCTCATGGATAACGTGCCCGACTGCATCTACTTCAAGGACGGTCAGGGCCGGTTCATCCGCATCAATCGCGCGTTAGCCGAGAAGAACAAGCTATCCGACCCGGCCGAAGCGCTGGGCAAGACCGACACTGATTATTTCACTCGCGAGCATGCTGAACCAGCGATGCGCGACGAGCAAGAAGTCATGCGCACCGGCCAGCCGGTCATCGAAAAGGAAGAGACCGAAACCTGGCCCGACGGACGGGTCACCTGGGTGACGACGACCAAACTGCCGTTGCGCGATCCGCAGGGCAAGATCGTCGGCACCTTCGGTATCTCGCGCGACATCACGCGACACAAGCTGGCCGAACAGGCGCTGCGCGACTCCGAGGCGATGTACCACTCGCTCGTCGAGGCTCTGCCCACCCACGTGCTGCGCAAGGACCTCGAAGGCCGCTTCACTTTCGGCAACGGACTGTACCTCAAGACGCTCGGCATGACGCTCGACCAACTCGTCGGCAAGACCGATCATGACCTGTACCCCAAGGAACTGGCGGACAAGTACCGCCGCGACGACCAAAAGGTGATCGAAGCGCAACAGACGTTTGAAACGGTCGAGGAACATCAGAGGCCAAACGGCGATCGTTTGTTTGTGCAGATCCTCAAGTCGCCGGTGTTCGACGCCGAGGGGCGGCTGATCGGCGTTCAAGTGATCTTCTGGGACGTTACTGAACGGCACCGCATGCAGGCGCGCATCCAGCAGTCCGAGCGGCTGGCGTCTCTGGGCTTGCTCAGTGCGGGCATCGCTCACGAGATCAACAACCCAGTCGCATACGTGGCCAACAACCTCGCCGTGCTCGACCGCGATTTGCGCGGCCTGCGCGACGTCCTCGCGACTTACGAAGAGGCCGCCGCCGATCTGGCCCGCGTACGGCCCGACCTCGCCGACCGCATCGCACGCCTGGGCGACGAAATAGACCTGCCGTACGTAAAGGCGAACCTGGAGCGAATACTCGATAGCTCGCGCGACGGAGTAAAACGTGTGGCTGACATCGTACACAAACTACGCGGCTTCGCCCGCGTCGGACGAGAAGCCGAAGAGCGCGTGGACATCCACACCTGCATCGCCAGCAGCCTCGAGATGGTCCAAGGACGACTCGAACGCCGCAATATCTCGGTCGTTCAGAACCTCGGCAACCTGCCCGCGATCGCCTGCGCCCCGGCCCAAATGAACCAAGTGTTCCTGAACCTGATCGTCAACGCCATGCAAGCAATCGAAGCGGCGCAAAAACCGACCGGCAAGATCGAAATCACCACCCGAGCGACCGACGGCGAGATCATCGTCGAGATCGCCGACGACGGCTGTGGCATCCCGGCCGACATTCTGCCGCAGGTCTTCGACCCGTTCACGACCACCAAGGATGTGGGCGAAGGAATGGGCCTGGGCCTATCGATCACGCACGGCATCGTCACCGACCACCACGGCCGCATCGAAGTCGACAGCAAGGTCGGCGAAGGGACCCGCTTCCGGATCATCCTGCCGGTCGGCTGATGCTACTTGGCGGTGAGCAGCCCTCGTCCCTTCATCCACTCGATGCAATGTTGCGGCCAGGTCGAGAACGGCATGTCTTTCGGGCCGAGGCCCAGGCCGTGTCTGCCCCGCTCGTAGATGTGCAGCTCGGCCGGCACGCCCGCCTTGCGCAGCCCGAGATAGAACAGCACGCTGTTCTCGGGCGGCACGCCCGAATCCTCGTTCGTGTGGACCAGGAAAGTCGGCGGCGTCGCGGCCGTCACCTGCTTTTCGTTCGATAGATTCTCAACGAGTTTCTCGTCCGGCTTGTCGCCGAGCAGATTCTTGCGCGAGCCGCTGTGGGTGTAGGGCGTCGTGAACGAAATCACCGGATAGAGCAACACCGCGAAATCGGGCCGGCAGCTCACCCGAGCGATCGGATCCTTAGCGTCCTTGTCGCCGGCATCGAAGTGCGTCGCGGCCGTCGACGTCAGATGACCACCGGCGGAAAAACCGAGGATGCCGATGCGGGACGGGTCGACCTTCCATTCGGCCGCGCGGGCGCGGACCGTGCGAATGGCTCGCTGCGCGTCGTCGAGCGGTGCGGGATGTCGATAGCGCGGAGCGATGCGGTACTTCAGCATGAACGCCGCGATGCCGTTGGCATTGAGCCACTCGGCCACTTGTTTCCCTTCATGATCAACCGCCAGGTGCCCGTAGCCGCCGCCGGGACAGATCACGACTGCCGCGCCGTTGGCCCTGTCGGCGGGGGGCAGCCAGATCGTGAGCGTCGGCTTGTCGGCCGCTTCGTCGCCCACCGATCCGGGCGCGCCGGCGGGCCACAACAGTTCGATTCGCGGCTCAGACGCCTGTCCGCCCGCTCGCGAGATGATCGACCCACCCAGCAACGACGCGGCGACAGCAAAGACGCACACGCATGTTCTCGGTCCGACGCTCATCTTTCACCTCCATTTGATGTTCCGAACCGCGAGCGTGAACGAGCGGCCGTTGCTCACGCTGGGGATCGGAGGGTTTCACGGCGACGACTCGCGCGTGGACTTGGCTAGATACAAGGCCATCAGCTCGCCGCGCGATCGCACGCCAAGCTGCCGGTAGATGTGCTTGACGTGTGTGTGCACAGTGTGTGGGCTAAGCCGCAACGCGGCGGCAACTTTCTTCTCGGCGTATCCTTGCAACAACAACTGCAGCACCTGAAGCTGACCGGCCGACAAGCCGCGAAACGGCGCGTCGTCAGCCGCGTCGTCCGACGTCTTGCCCTTGATTGTCGCGGTCGGTGGCATGTCGGACTCGGCCGACATGGCGATCAAGTCCGACTGGGTGACGACTCGCACGTTCACTTTGCCAAACCGCACCACGGCGCCGCGCGGCAGCGGCGACTCAGAAATCCGCTTGCCGTCGATGAACGTACCGTTGCGGCTGTCGAGGTCGCGCACGTGAATTCGACCCGCTTTGCCGAACAGTTCCGCGTGCTGCCGCGACACAGTCTCGTGAACGATCTGCAGGTCGCAGTCGAGCGATCGGCCGACTGATTGCCGCTGGGGCTTGACGCGATACGCCCGCGTCACCAGCGTGCCGGAACAGACAAGAAGCCAGATCGGGTCGGTCATGGTGAGTGATTCAACGAAAAACGGCCGCCACACGATAGACGCTTCGGCGGCGTTCGGCAACTGACTTCTTACGCCGCTGGCAAGGTTGTGACCGGTCTCGGACCGAGCCACGCGCGACCACAACTGCCGCGCGGCCTCGATGCTTGGAAACCGTGGGTCACACACAAGGCGGGGTCAGGAGACCGGCGCCGAACCCCCGCTCTCCAAGGTTCGCGGAGAGCCGAAAAAAAATCGGCTCTCCGCCAACGTTGTGGATTATTGGGGTGCAGGCGTCCCGCCTGCCCAACAACCTGGTGCAGAATCCGGCAGGCGGGACGCCTGCAATCCAAAGTTGGCGGAGAGCCGAAAAAAATCGGGCCTTACCCTGTTTAGGGGATTTGCCGCGCGGACGGCGACGCCAAAATGGGACTCAACGTGCACGGGCGGCGATGAGGCATTGGCGGATACGAAGCTGGTTTCATCTTCATATTCTGGATTGTCGGAGGTCGTCATGAGATTTCGCGAAGCTGCCGTCCCCCGTTGCGTTTTCGTGGGAAGGGAACGCGTTTGTCTCCCCCCGGACCAAGGGCCCATACTGATACTGATTCATAGCGACGGGCCTGATGCGCCCGTGCCCTCGGCCGCGGTGTGTCATAGTCCTGAGTCCCGCGGAGACCGGGATTCATCCTCCCAGACTCAGGGAGATGGGCGGGTGGACGGCAGCGGCTGTGTTTGAACACACGATGCGGAGCAGCAAGAGGCACGATTCAAAGAGGCGCTTGCCGCCGACGCGGTAGCAGGGCAGGGGAGGGCTGCGGGCGGAACGCGGGTCGTCGCCGGGGCCTCCATCAGCCAGACCCGCGTTCGCCCCGCGGCCCGCCCTTTGCGGCGAACCGCCTACCATGTCAGTCACGCCGGAACCGCATTGGCAGAGATTACGCCGTTGTTCGTCTCATCTTCCTCGACAACGGCGTTTGTCGTGTCGGCCCGAGCGACCACGTGGTAGTTGCCCGGCGGAATCACCTGCGCGATCTTGACCTTGACCGCCTTGGAGGCTTGGCCCGCGCCGAGGTTCACAAGCGTCACGGTGGCCGTGCCTAGTACGGCATCATCTTCGTTTCCGATAACCTGATCGATAGAGCGGCTTAGTTGCACGGTGACCTGGCCGTTGGCGGCCTCGGCGCCGTTGTTTCTGATGACGACCGAGACACTCTTGCCCTTGGTGAGCTTCTTGGGGGGCTTCTTGAACTGGGCCACCAGGTCGGGACGCGGACTCTCGAACAAGCGAGCGAAGACATCGGGGTTGGCAGCAGCGCCATCCGCCTGCCACCCGACCAGGAAGTTGCCGCCCGCGTCGGCGCCGGCCGCGACGCTGGCGGGCGATTCGGCTTCGCTGGTGTTGACCGCCACCACGCCACCCTGCGCTCGGTTTGCTGTGTCGAATCTTCGCGCCTCGACGCGCGAAGGTTCATCGCTGTCGTATGGTTCGTTGATCCAGGCCGCCACGAGCCGTCCATCGCGCGCGAGCGCCACCGACCCACTCGCCAGCGTGCGCGTCGCGTCGGTGCTCGCCAACTCAGTCGGTCCCTGCGCAGCGGCGCGGGCTGCCACCGCCGTGAAGCGACGGCCGAGGAACTTGGTTCCCTTGAAGATCAGTTCCTCGTACGTGTAACACTCGCCGTATTCACAGTACCGCGTCCGCTTGATCTCGTACTGGTTCTTGATCCAGCCGACCACATAGTCGCCGTCGCCGTCCACCGCCACGTCGACAGCGCCGAACGGCGCGTCCTCCTGAGTCTCCGTCGCTACCACGACAACAGGCGCTGCACCGCGGGCCGATCGGGCCGCCGTGAAACGCTTGGCCAGTACATTCGCCGAGTCGAACTTGTCGTAGCTGTAGTCGTAGCAGTACCGCTGCCCGTCGTACGTGTAGCACTCCTCTTTGGTCACGTACTCGGTCCGTTCGTCTTTCCAGGCAACCACGGTGTCGCCGTCGTCGTCCATCGCCACGCTCGGATCCGAGGGCGTGATCGTCACATCCTCGTCGGTGGGCGGGTCGTCGACGCGCGATTCAGTCGTCGCAATGCCGCGCGCGGCAGTGAACCGTCGCGAGTAGATGCCGAAGTCCTGGTTGCCGTCGCCCTCCCAGACGACCACCGTATCGCCGTCCAGGTCCATCGCGACATCAGCGTTCGACTGATCGCCGGCGACGGTGTTGTTCAGCACAAATGGATCGCCCTCGAACGCGCCGGTGCTGTCTACCTGGCGAGCAAAGACATCGAGGCCTGTGCCTTGACCCGTCCAAACCACCGTGACGTCGCCGTCGCCATCGATCGCTACGCGCGGGTCGGAGTTCTGTGTGGCCGCGACGCTCACCTGCAGGTTCGCGCCCTGGGCGGTTCCGGCGGCATCGTAGCGCTGCAAGTAGATGTGCCCGTCGACTCCGTTCTTCCAGACGACTGCCGAATGTCCGTTCGGCCCCATCGCCGCGTGCGGTTCGATCTGCGCGCCGGCGGTCGCCGTGTTCACGACGAATTCCGGTCCCGCCAGCAGCGTGCGTCGCTCCAGTTCTTCCAGGACCAGTGTGGGCTTTGCGCGCCGCGTCGTGACTCGCCTATCGCGGACCTTCTTTCTGGAGTGCGCCGTGTTCCCGATCCTCGCTCAGGTTGCTCTGGGAATCCGCCACGCTGCGGGGCACTCCTTTGCCGGCCGGCGCCGGTTCAGCCTCAGGCGCCAGCCAATACGCAAACTCGGGCGCCGTGATCGCACGGCGCACCGCCTCTTTGTCCGTATTCAGAATCGAAGGCCGGTGAATCGCCGGAAGGAACTGCACGTCGTACAGCTCTTCCGCGCCCGCCGTGAACTCAAATACCCCCACGAGTGTGCCGCGCTCGACGTCGATCACCGCGACGCCACACAAGAGTCTATCGAACTTTTTTTGAATTGGAAGACCCTCGAACAAATGAGACTCGCGAATCTTCGACAGCCCAACAAGCGCGTGCTTGCCGACAAAGCACAAACCTCGCACGTAGCCCGGCACAGTACATACTTCCTCGTAGGTCGCACGCGCAAGATCCACCGTGCACAGTTGTCCAGCTCCTGAGTTGAGCAACCACAGTCGGCCGCGGTGCCAGCGAGGCGAATGCGGCATGCACAAACCGCGGACCACCGGCTCACCCGACTCGACGTCGATCAACATTCCGCCGTCGGTCTTGTGTTGCCGCCACGTCCCCGCACGGTTCGTCTCGGCCAGGCATGTCACAAACTTCGGCTTGCCGTCGACCATCGCCAGTCCGTTCAAGTGGCAGCGGTCTTCAGGCGCCAGTTCCGTGATGAACCGCGGATGCCAGCGGGGCACGAAACTGTACTCCGAACTGATCGTGGCAAGGCACGAGAACCGAGTGTTCACGACCCAGAGTTCGTTGCCCGCGAAGGCCATGTCGTGCAGGTTCAGCGGCCCGGTCAAGTACGTGCAACGCGGCAAGAACAGGGCGTCGTAGCGCCCGTGATCGAGGTACTCGGGTGCCAACAGCGCCGCGTTGTTGAACAGCCACAGTTCGTCGCGAGTGGCCAACGCGATGCGCTGGCCCTCGACGGTCACCCCCATCGGACGCGGGAAGTGTCGCATCGTCACCGCGACGCGCCGGCCGTCCCAACTGATGAGAACCAGTTTGCCGGCCTGATAGGTGCTGACCGCGATCGTGCCGCCCGCCGTGGCCATCCACGCGGCGAACGGTTCCGGCGCAGAACATTGGATCGAATCAGACGGTTCAGCCATTCCGCGTTATGCCAGCAGCTCGCGCACCGGCGTCCCATCGGCCAGTTTGTGCGGGCGGTTCTGAAGGTCGTGCAGCGTCGCGTGCGGGTCCAGGCCCACGCACTGGTAGATGGTCGCGAGCAGGTCGTCCGGCGTGACAGGCGACGAAGTCGGATACGCCCCAATCCGGTCGGACTCGCCATGTACGTAGCCGCCGCGCACGCCGCCGCCTGCGATCACCGCGCTGAAGCACTGCGACCAATGGTCACGACCGCCGTTGCTGTTGAACCGCGGCGTGCGGCCGAACTCGCCCATCATCACCACCAGCGTCTCATCCAAGAGGCCGGCGGCGTCGAGGTCCTCGATAATCGCCGCGAAGGCCGCATCGGTCGGCGGCAGCAGTTCGGTCTTGGCCCAGTTCAGATGATCGCGGTGACTGTCGTAGCCCTGGCCTCCTTTGCCGTTGTCGTGCCGCACCCAGTTCACCTGCACCAGTCGCACGCCGGCCTCGACGAGCCGCCGCGCGACCAACACCGACTGGCCGAACACGTGCCGCCCGTACCGATCGCGCGTGCGGTCCGATTCCGCCGTCACGTCGAACGCGCGCTGCGCCGCCGGCGATGTGATGATGTCGAACGCCCGCTCGTAGTACGGATCAAGGGACCCGGCGGCGGCCGAGGCGTTCAAGTGCTGCGACGCTCGACCGATCACGCTCAGCAGCCCGCGGCGATCGACCAGGCGGTCGGGCGTTACTTCGGCGAGCGGCGCCAACGCGCCGGCGGAGAAGTCGGGCAGGTTCGGATCGCTGTTCACCAGGTACGGATCGAATGCTGAGCCGAGGAACCCGGCGTGCTGCCCCGGCCGCGGCGGCCCAACCGGCGAGATCATCTCGGGCAACATGACAAACGGTGGGACCGATCCGGCCGCGCCGCGCAGTTTGCCGAGCACCGCGCCGGGATGCGGACGGTCTTCACGGCTGAGCGTGACCGCCTGCGGCGCAGTGCGCGCGATCGGGCCGCCCGTCATCATCCAGTAGCTCGCCGCGGGATGGTTCGAGTTGCCGTGCCGCATCGACCGGATGATCGTGAACCGATCCGCCAGGCGGGCCGATCGCGGCATGTGCTCGCTGATCTGTATTCCTGGCACCCTGGTCGCGATCGGCCGAAACGTGCCGCGAATCTCTTGCGGCGCGTCGGGCTTCAGGTCCCACATGTCGAGATGCGACGGGCCGCCCGACAGGAATAGCATGACGACCGACCGCGCCCTGGCACTCGGCCTGGCCCGACCGGGCGCGGCAACCGCTTCCCGAAGCCGCAAGAGGTCGGCCAGCGCGAGCCCGCCGACGCCGATCGCTCCGGCGCGCAGCAGTTCACGTCGCGCCAGTGCGTCACAGAACCGGGCGCCGTGTTGGCAGCGGAGACTCCACATGGTCGCACCTACGGGCCGGACACAACCGCAGCATGATAATGGCCGGCGCGGGCCGTGTCACCGTTGGTTGCTCCGGCAGCGAGGACATGTTGCTACTGAGGCTGGTAAGTCCGGACCACAGTCGCCTCGCCCAGTTCGAGGGGTTGTGCTATAAGCCGCGAACCAGATCGGACCTCGTGGGGGATCCTCGGTGAGTCGTTATCAACTCTTTGATCGGTCGCAGATACGGTTGCGGCCGCTCTCTGACCGCACGAACGAACTGACACTGGCGGGCTGCATGTCGCTCGACGTCGAGCCGCCGCCGTTCGATCATCCGGAGTTCGCCGACTTGATCGAGGCGATCGTCAAGGCCCGCCGCGGCGGGCGGCCGATCATCTGGATGATCGGGGCGCACGTGATCAAAGCGGGACTGTCCCGCTTTCTCGTGGACCTGATTGAGCGCGGGTGGATCACGCACCTCGCCACGAACGGGGCCGGCGTCATCCACGACTACGAACTCGCGCTCGCGGGCGGCACGAGCGAAGACGTCGCCGCCAACATCAAGCACGGCGACTTCGGCATGTGGGCGGAGACCGGCCGGATCAACCAGATCGCGCGCGAGGCGGCCGCCGCGGGCGAGGGGTTGGGCGAAGCGGTCGGCCGCACCATCCACGAACGCCGGTTCGCGCACCGCGAGTTGAGCGTCTGCGAGGCCGGATGGCGCTGCGCCGTGCCGGTCACGTCGCACGTCGGAATCGGCTGCGACATCATTCACCAACACGCCAACTGTGACGGCGCGGCGTTCGGCGCGGCGTCGTACACCGACTTTCTCATCTTCACGCACGCGATCTCGAGCCTCGAAGGCGGCGTCTACCTGAACATCGGCTCGGCCGTGACCGGCCCCGAGGTTTACCTGAAGGCGTTGTCGATGGCCCGCAACGTCGCTCGGCAAGCGGGCCGCTCGCTCTGTCGTTTCACGACGGCCGTCTTCGATCTCGTGCCGCTGCCGGCGGACTGCCGCGACGGCACGGCGCCCAAGACGCATCCGCAATACTACTACCGGCCGTGGAAGACCATCCTCGTCCGCACCGTCGCCGACGGCGGCCGCAGCTTCTACTTCTGCGGCGATCACCGCGTGACGGTCCCGAACATGCACCGGCACTTGATCGGCGCGGCGCGAGGCTTGGCGACTGGCGCGGCGGCCTAAACGACGACTATCCCGGACTATTCCGCTCATCACGGTTTAAGTGGGTGAGGGTGCGAGGTCCAGTCCGCCACAGTGAGCGTCGTGCAGCATGATGCGGACGGCAGGTCAGAATTCAACGAATTCGCGCGTATAGCGGCTGAGATCCAGTTGCTCGTTTTGCAGGTCGAGACGGATCCCCCATTCCTGCATGGCCAACGCGCCGAAGAGTACTTCAATCTCTCGCCCGTCTTCATCATGACCGATTTCGTCGATGACATTTGCATGAAAGTCGACCGGGCGCCCGTTGATGTCGGCCATTACCACGCAGATCTGCGTGACTTTGTGTTCTTTGCCCCCCAGCGCGGTCGACTTCGGAGCCGGAAGATCGAACCGATCCAGTTTCTTCGCCGCGCGCTTCACAACGTAGCTGTTTCTCGCGCCCGAATCAAACAGCGTCCACAGCTTGCGGCCGTTGATCTTGATGTCCAATCTGATGCGTCCCATCACCAGATCATCCTTGGGTAGCTCGCATTCGCATTACCTCAGTCACTATTGTCTGCGGCATTCGGTCGGTCAAGACGGCGAATGGCTCAGGCAAGAGTCTCGGAGTATCTCCTCTGGTGAACCAACCAGCGCCGGCGTGATACGGTCGTAGGGGTGCGCACGCGATAAGCGGCCCTTTTCGTGGTCCGTCCTAATCACACCCAACTCGAAGCAGGCGTCGACCACCGCGGGCGAACAGATCGGAAGTTGGTTGACGACGTTCGCCAGGCCGGTCGTTGTTTGGAATGAGGTCTTGTGATCGCTGGCCACGGCCGGCACGACCTGCCCGCGCAGCACGTGTTCACGCGGCGTTGTGCCGATCAGACGCAACGAATGACCCTCGCCGTCGACCGACCAGGTCAACTCCATCAACCCAGCCGGCCGCTTGCCCCGCTCGGCGCGGTCCGGCCCGCGGTCCTGTTCATCCTGCAGAATGGTCTCGATGGCCAAGTCCACGGTGTCGCCGTCGCGATCAGTGTACCTAACGCGACGAAACAGACCGACGGAGACAACATGGTTGCCGCCCGGCTCGCCGTCGCTGTCGCCGTCGATTGGCTGCCCTGCGAGGTCGGTGATCGCGTCGCGAATGGTGATCTGGAAACGTGTGTGGCCGGCCAGCCTGCCGCGCGCGTGCAGGGTCACCTGATTCGTCGCGGCGTCATAGGTCGCCTGTGCCACGGGCACCACTTGGCCGACACGGCCGCGACCGCGAGCGGGCGTCGGGCGAATCTCGTAGTTGCTTGGGTCCTGTGCCGTTGCCTGATCGAGGGCATCGCTGACGTTGAGGCGCACCGACGCGATCCCGCGGCGGCCTGGAGTCAGTTCCAGACGGCTCACGGTGACCGGGTTCGCTTCGACGGTCACGGTGACGACCGCCTCCACGGCCGATTCCAAGGCACCGTCGTGGTTGCGATAGGCGAACGTGTCTGTACCTGCGAAGCCGGGCTCGGGCGTGTAGATGACCGACCCCTCGAAATTCAGCACCGCGCCGTGTGCCGGCTGCGTGACGCTCGACACGAACAAGAGATCGCGATGTCGCTGGCCCAGCGTGGGGAACTCGTCGGCGTCGGCGTCGTTCGCGGCGAGGTCGAGCCGCACGGGTGTGTTGGCCCGCGTTGTCGCGGCGTCGTCATGCGGGACCGGCCGCGCGTCCTGGTAGACCACGCGACCGCCGACGATCGTGGTGCGGTTTGGGTTCAGCAGGCGGGCCGCGACGCCCGCCAGAAACGCCGGTTCGTCGTCGAGCAACAGACTCTCAAGATCGACCGCACCTTCGACGTGTGGATAGTCCGCCAAGAACCGCTCCACGCGCGGATTCACGGCGCCGGGCGCCGGCGATGGTCGCGGGTTCGACAAGAGATCGGCGGCGAAGTCGACGCCGACCTGCAAAGCTCGCGGCAGTGGCCCGCCCGGCGCGGGTTCGATCGCGCCCGCCTGGAACGCAAACGGCTCCGGGTTGAAGATCACCAGGTCGGCGAACTTGCCGACTTCGATCGATCCGCGATTGCCCTCTTGGAACATCGCCGTCGCGCCGCCGATCGTCGCACCGTGGATGTACTCGGCAAGCGTGATTGCCTGTTCGGGACCGAGGACCGTGCCGTCGTGGTGGATGCGGGTCTGCGCGACGAACGCCTGGACGAGCGGTGAGAACGGCGTGACGCTGAAGTCAGACACGAACGCGACCGGGGCGCCGGCGTCGATCAGACTGCGGGCCGGAGCGAACCGCGCGGCCCGATCGAGACCCACTGCCGCGTCGGTCGTGGCGGAGCCGACGTGCCCGGCCGCCGTGAGCACCGAGAAGATCCCCAGATTGGCCAGCCGCTGCACGTCGCCGTCCACGGTCGCGTACTCATTGTGCTCGATGCGCTGGCGCCGATCGCGCGGCCCGTTGGCCGCCTGCACCTCGCCGTAGGCATTGATGACGATGCGCGAGCCGCGGTCGCCAGTCGCGTGCGTGCTGGTTTGCAGGCCGCGGTCGTCCAGCAGCTTCACCGCGTCGAAAAAGGCGGTGCTGTGTGCGAAGCCCGGTTGGTTTGGGTCGGCCGAGTCGGTTGGATAGAACGTCGTGCCGAACGAGGTTGGCAGGTCGGAGTATGGTTCGAGGAACGCCGCGGTGTGCCGCTCGCCCACGCCCTCGATGTACAGCTTCACCGATTCGCCGAACCGGAACCGGTCGTCGGAGAGCTGCCCGCCGCGCGTGATCCAGTCGGTCAGTTCCTGGTCGAGCGCGGCGGCGTTGGCGGGGTCCAGAAAGTCATCCTGATGAATGTGCAGGTTGGCGCGGAGCCGCATGTTTTCGAGTTGGCCGGCGTTGCGTGCCGCGAGCGCCAGCTCGATGTTGCCGAAGTGATCGCTTTGCGGATGCTGAGCCGGCTTGACGCCGCTCGTCGCCGCGTGGTCGTCGATGGTGGTGATGCCGCTGGACGACGCGAGCCGCACGACCTCCAGGAACACGTTCGTCATGCGGGCCACGACAGCGTCTTCGCCGCCGGGATACTCGGCGAACGTCCAGAAGTCGAACTCGAACGTGGGGAACCCCTGTTCGAGCACGCCGGTGAAGTTTCCGCCGGCGTCGCGTGCCGGAGCGAGACGCAGGAATCCCGCCGCGTTTCGCGCCTGCATCTCGGCCAAGGCTTTGCTGTTCAGCAGGTACTCCTGGCCGCCCTGCGTCTGAATGATCAGCGGCCGGTCCGCGAGTTCCGGGAACAACTGATCCATCTCCGTGGCCGCCGGCAGCGAGCCGTCGGGCCGGAAGTCGTACTTCCAGGGGAGCGCCCGGATGAACGGAAACTCTGGATTGGCCGCGGCGAACGCGAGCACGGTCGCGCGCAGGTCGGCGATGGTCTCGGCATGGAGCGCCGCCACGCCGATGCCGAACGCCTCGGCCAGGAACAGCGGGTGTGTGTGCGCGTCCACGAATCCTGGCAGCACGACCGCGCCGTCGGCGTCGATCACTTCCGTCTCAGGCCCGATGAACGACACGGCCGTGGCCACGTCGCCGACGAACACGACGCGGCCGCCGCGCGTGACAACGGCCTGGGCGATTGGGTTCGCGGGGTCGACCGTGTAGACGATCGAATCGGTCACGACCAGATCGGCGGGTGAAATCAGCGGCCCGCCCGGATCGCCTCCGCTGGCCAGGAGACAGCGCGATTCCAGGCGTTCGACCGTCGTCGGCCTTCGTCGAACATTGTGCCTTCGACGAAGGACGGCAAGACGACCGTGCGCCGAACTAGTTCGTTGGGCGACGTGCAAAGCGCGACCCCTTCGATCGGGCTACTGTCCTTGCCAAAGGATTATTGCGATCCCGTGCCGGTGAGTCTACCGTGGCGCGACACGACCTGCGTTCAGGCCGCGCGAGCATGATGCGGCCGGGGCGAAAGAACGGCTTGAAGTGACCGATCGACGATATCGGGTGACTCGCGCAGCGCTGCGCCGATACGCACCGCCCACAGCGGCCGGCCGCCAAGGTCGCTCGTAGTGAGTTTGACCATGTCTTTCTGAGTGGTCAGGACCAGGTCGGGCCGCAGCGACCGCGCCCAGTCGGCGAGCAGGCGAAGGTCTGCAGGGTCGTAACGGTGATGATCAGCAAAGGTCCGCGTGTCGATGAGCCGGCAGCCCAGTCCGCGAACGGTTTGCCAGAAGGCGGCGGGGTTGCCGATGCCACAGAACGCGACGACCGACTTGTCGGCGAGCTCGCCGCACGGTGCTTCATGACCGTCGGCCGTGACCAGCGCGATCGGGCGGTGTTCCGCCAGCGCGATCGGTCGGTTGCTCGCGACCTGTTCGACCCGGCGGCGAATCTGATCCAATACGTCGCCGTCGCAGTGGTCCGCCCGTGTCAGCACGATCAGGTCCGCGCGGCTGAGATTGGCGACCGGCTCACGCAACAGGCCGCGCGGGAACAGTCGGTCGCAACCGAACGGCAGCGTACAGTCGATGAGTACGATGTCCAGCTCGCGAGCGAGCCGGCGATGTTGAAAGCCGTCGTCGAGCACGAGCACGTCGGGGTGGAACTGTTCGACGGCTTGTCGCGCGAGTGCGACGCGGTCCTTGCCCTGCAGGTGCGGCACGTCGGGCAGGTTGGTTGCGAGCACGCGGGCCTCGTCGTTCGGGCCGCCGACCGCGCCATAGCCGCGACTCAAGATCACCGGCCGCTTGCCGCGATCAAGAAACCAGCGGCAGACATACTCGACCATCGGCGTCTTGCCGGTGCCGCCGAGCGTGATATTGCCGACCGACACGACCGGGGCGCCGACCGCGTGCGAACGCAACACGCCCGCATCGTACAACCGGTTCCGCGCCGCGGTGGCCAATCGGTAAGGCGCGGATGCCGCGGCCAAGATCGGCCGCACCAGGCAGGCCCACAGCCGGTGGTCGTCGCCCGAAATGATCTTGTGAAACTGTGCTTCCATGCACGAGATTCTCCGTTCACCAGCGACTACGTTTTCTGTCGATGATCGGACGGACGCTCGGCGCCGCCCGGAAGCACTGCTCCCAGAATCCCGCCGAGCAGCGCGGCAATCGGTCCGATGACAAGGCCACCGGTCATCGCAGCCTCTACGCTCTTGTCGTGCGTATTCGACGAGAAGATCGAGATCAGCACGCCGCCGCCGATCGCGCCCACGAAGTAGAATACGATCGCGCCGAGGCAGCCAAAACCGATTCGTCGAAACAACTGTCAACCTCCGCGCGTTACGACTTGCCCATGGCCCGAATGATCGCGTCCGCCATCTGCGACGTGCCTACGGCGGTCGGGTCGTTGCGGTCGGCCTTCATGTCGTAGGTGACGTCCTTGCCTTCCTTGATCACGGCCGCGACCGCGCGTTCGAGTCGGTCGGCGGCGGCAGTTTCCTTGAGGTAACGCAGCATGAGCATGCCGGACAGGATCAGCGCCGTGGGGTTGACCTTGTTCTGACCCTTGTACTTGGGGGCGCTGCCGTGCGTCGCCTCGAAGACGGCCCCGCCAGGCCCGATGTTGCCGCCCGGTGCGACGCCGAGACCACCGACCAGGCCGGCGGCGAGGTCGCTGATGATGTCTCCGTACAGATTGGGCAAGACCAGTACGTCGTAGAGTTCCGGCTTCTGCGCGAGTTGCATGCACATGTTGTCGACGATGCGGTCTTCGAATTCGATGTCGGGATACTTCTTGGCAACCTCGCGCGAGACCTCGAGGAACAGGCCGTCGCTGAACTTCATGATGTTGGCCTTGTGAACCGAAGTCACTTTCTTGCGGCCGTTCTCGCGCGCGTAGTCGAACGCGAACTTGACGATGCGTTCGGTCCCCTCGACCGAGATCGGCTTGATGCTCACGCCGGTGGTCGCAGCCGACGTGGCGATTTGTTTCTTGCTCTTCGAGTTGATCGCGTCGATGACCGCGGCCGTCTCGGGCTTACCACGTTCGAACTCGATGCCGGCGTAGAGGTCTTCGGTGTTCTCGCGCACGATGATCAGATCGACCTTCACGTTGTCGAAGAACGTGCGCACGCCCGGGTACTGCTTGCACGGGCGCAGGCAGGCGTACAGGCCGAGTTCCTGGCGGAGGTAGACGTTGACCGACCGGAAACCGGTGCCGACGGGCGTGGTGATTGGGCCCTTCAGCGCGACCTTGGTGCGGCGGATCGACTCGATGACGCGGTCGGGCACCGGCGTGCCCTCACGCTCCATGACATCGACCCCGGCGTCTTGGATGTCCCAGTTGAACCCGACGCCAGTCGCGTCGAGCACACGGCGAGTGGCCTCGGCTAGTTCGGGACCCGTTCCGTCGCCGCGAATCAGTGTGACGTTGTGCACAGGTGTCTCCTTGGTGATCAGCTCGGATAGCCCCAACCCATTGTGGCATCGTGGGATACAGGGGCGGCCACGTTAGCAAATGCCCCCCGGACCGTCAATACGGTCGGCACTGTCATCACATCCGGCACACGCCGCCGCCCTGTTACGGCGGCTACATTCGTCACTTTGGTGAAATCTTGCCAGGCTTATCGCCGATATGTGCGTTGAGGGCTGCCTTGGCTGTGCCCTGGGAGAGGCTAACGGACTTCGGTTGCATGGGTATGAAACTCGAATCGCCGCAAGACCATATGCGTACGGGCCGCCGTGGTGGGCCGGTTGCCCAACTAGCGCTCGCCCTCGCCATGCTGCCGACGTCGGCGGGCTGCCTGCACCATTACTTGGGGCGAGACGACCAGCCGGACGACCTGACAGCCACAGCCGGCTATTATCAAGAAGCGGTCGCGCACTCGGCCCCGGCCTATGCCACCGGTGTGGATCTCGAGATTCCCGAGACGCCGCCGCCGCTGACCGTCACGAACCCCGAAGGCGAAGAGAAGTGGGAACTGACCCTGCGCGAGGCGATTGAGATCGCGCTGAAGAACTCGGGCATCGTGCGTCAGCTTCGCGGTGGCATTGCCAGGGCCGTGGCCACGGCGTGGGACCCGTCGATCGCCGAGACCCGCGTGCAAGAGGAACTCGCCCGTTTCGACACCTCGCTGATCATGAATTTCTTCTGGGGCAACCAGGAACAACAACTTAATCAGACCACGTCCCCGGCCGGTTCAATCCTGGGCGCCCCAGGTCTGCCGTTCAAGGAGGACTTCTTCAACGGTGGTCAGGGCACCGGTTTCTCCAACACCGGAGACATCATTAATGTTCGCAAGCAGACTCCGTTCGGCACGATCATCAACGTCGGCGCGAACGCCGACTACTCCGTGCCCAACCTCGGCACGCGACGCTATAAGTCGGGTTGGGAGACGCGCGCGTTTGTGTCGATCCAGCAGCCGCTGCTCAACGGCTACGGCGAGGAAGTGAATCGCGCCCCGATCGTGATCGCGCGGCTGCGGTCGGACCAGGAACTGTGGGAGTTCAAACGGGCGATCATGCAGCTTGTGCGAGACGTCGAGCAAAAGTACTGGGAACTGTACGCCTCGCAATGGCAATACTGGGCGACGAACGAAGCGATCAAGACGAACCGCGAGATCGTGCGTCGGCTCGACTTGTTGCTGCAGGAAGGTCGCGGCAGCGCGACCGATCGCGACGAGGCGGAGGTTCAGTACCATCAGTTGCTGCGTCAGCGTGAGTTTGCGATCGGCGGCGCGGAACTGGTGGCCGGCGCCCGCGTGGTCGGCGTACTCGTCCAGGAGCGGCAGCTTCGCGGACTCTTGGGTCTGCCGCCCACCGACGGCCGCCGCATTGTGGCGATCGACGATCCGACCATCGCGCCGGTGCAATGCGATTGGCCCGGCGCGGTCGGCGAAGCGTTCACGTTTAATCCGGAAATCCAACGGCTCAAGCTGGCGGTGGCTGAGCAACGCCAGATCGTGCGGGCCGCTCAAAACAACCTGCTGCCACGATTCGACGTGTTCGCCCGTTACGAAATGAACGGACTGGGCAGCAACGTCCACGACTCGGTCGATCAACTCACCGACGGGACCTTCACACCCGTCGCCGTCGGCATGCAGTTTCAATACACCTTCGGCTACCGCCAACAGGCGGCGCAGATGCAGCGAGCGATGGACCAGATCTCCGCGACACGGGCGCTGTTGCGCGACAAGGGCCGCGAGGTGCAGAGCGACCTGGCCCAGAGCATCGCCGAGTTGGAAGTTCGCTACGAGGCGTACAAGGCGAGCGCGAACGCCCGCTTGGCCGCCGCCCGACTGCTCGAAAACCAGACCATGCTGCACCAAGAAGGGCAACTGCCCATTGACCGCCTGTTGCAAACCGTGCGAAGCCACGCCGACGCGGTGAACAACGAAGTGCAGGATAGGATCCAGTACCAGATCGCGCTAACGGACCTGGAACTCGCCAAAGGAACGATCCTGCGTTACAACAGCGTCCACATCCAAGAGGGTCCTTGGCCGGCTGCCGCGGTTCGTCAGTCCGCTGAGCAGGTGAAAGACCGCGAGCGCGGCGTCGCGTGGCATCACAGTCACCCACGCAGCGAGCCAGCAGAATCGATCCGAGTCTACGAAGGAACCGACGGCTTTCATCCGAAGGGTCCCCACACGGGCGAGCCAGCCCCGGACCTCATGCCGGCGCCGTACCAAGCGTCTGACTCTGGGCCGCAGGAAATCCCACTCAGGCTGACGCAGCGCAACAATCTGCCGCGCAGTGCGACTGCAAGCGAGCCAATCGTGCCGGCCAGACTCGACGGCGCCGCCGACTCGCCCGAAGCGCCGGACGCGGACGTCGTGCTGCCGCGCGATTGACGAAGCCCCACGGCGCGTGCCCTCAGAGTTTCATGTCGTCGGCAGAATTGGCTTGCAGCCGGTCACATCGAGGACCAGAATAGGCCCAGCCCGAGAAGAGGCAGAAGCCCGGCCGAGTGAGTTCGGCGAACGAACGCAAAGAGCACGGCGGACGGGCGGGCGTAATTCAGTGGTAGAATGCCAGCTTCCCAAGCTGGACGTCGTGGGTTCGAATCCCATCGCCCGCTCCATTGCTATCATTCGTACATCATCCTGCCCCATGCTCGTGCGTCCCGCCAAGTTGCTCATCCTGGCGGGCTTTCCACCCTGAAAACCGCAGCACCTAGTGGATGCTGCCAATGGCCGAGGGCGCGTTTGTGCGCACGATATCACGGCCCTTGATGCTGCGCACCGAGGCGGCCGGCGGGGAGTTGCCCCTTTGAACCGCGACGTACTGTGGGCGCCGTGGCGACTTGATTACATCGTGGCGAACAAGGACAAGCCCGACGATGGGTGCTTCATCTGTCGCGGTTTGGCCGCGAGCGCCGATCGCGAGAACCTGATTATTTGGCGAGGCAAGCTGGCGGCCGTGGTGTTGAACCGCTTCCCATACAACAACGGCCACCTGCTGGTCGCCCCTCAGGCGCACAAGGCGACTCTAAATGAAATGACCGATGCAGAGCTGCTCGAAACAATGCAGACGATGCAACGCATGATGGACGCGCTCGGCGGGCTGATGCAGCCGCACGGATTCAACGTGGGCCTTAACCTGGGCCGCGCGGCCGGCGCGGGGCTGCCCGGTCACTTGCATTGGCACGTGGTGCCGCGCTGGGATGGAGACACGAACTTCATGACCGCCGTGAGCGACACACGCGTGATCATCCAGTCGCTTGATACCCTGTACGACTTGTTGCGCGAACGACTCTGAGTAAAGAACGGAGTATGACAACATGCTTTTTTGGGCGATTCGCGGCTTCTTCTTGTTGGTGTGGGCGGGAATCGCGGCGCTACTCGCGAACCGACTCGAGATGATAGTTCCGCCGGCCGTGGTGGTGGGGTGCGTGATGCTGCTGGCGGGCGGCGCGGTGGCGATCGACGTGTTCATGCCTCGCCAGAAGGTGCCTGTCTTTTCGGCAATCTTCTTCGGACTCATCGTCGGCGTGGCCGTCAGCCAGCTCCTGTTGGCCGCGATCGGGCCGCTCGTTGTGTCGTGGGAGAACCTGGTCCGCGCGCAGTTGCCGGCCGGGCTGCACGATGTGAAACCTATCGAAACCGGTGTCACGCTCATCGTCGTCTCGCTGCTGAGCTATGTCTGCATCAGCTTTGTGCTCCAAACGAAGGACCAGTTTCGGTTCATCATCCCCTACGTCGAGTTCAGTCGCGAGACAAAGGGCACGCGCCCGCTCTTGCTCGACACGAGCGTCATCATCGACGGACGCATCGCCGACATGTCCGAAACGCGGGTCTTTGACAATCCGATGGTTGTGCCGGGCTTCGTGCTCCAGGAACTACAGATGGTCGCTGATAGTTCCGACAAGCTGAAACGCAATCGTGGTCGACGCGGACTGGACGTGCTCAACCGGCTGCGAGCGTCGCCCAGCATCCAGCTCGAGACGAATGACGTCGAGTTGCCCGAGTTCCAGACTGTGCGCGGCGTCGACCAGCGGCTGGTCTTTCTCGCGAAACACATGAACGCAAAGATAATGACCAACGACTTCAACCTGAATAAGTTGGCCAAGGTCCAGGGCGTCGATGTCATCAACCTGAACGACGTCGCCAACGCACTGAAGCCGGTAGTTCTGCCGGGTGAAGCGATGACCGTGCGGCTGACGAAGCCGGGAGACCAGCCCGGCCAGGGCGTGGGTTACATCGATGACGGCACCATGGTTGTGGCGGAACAAGGCCGCGGCTTCATCGGTGAGGAGGTCCGGCTCGTGGTCACCAGCGTGCTGCAGACCAGTGCGGGCCGGATGATCTTTGGTCGGCTCGACGGCCCGCCCGCGGCCAGACAATGATCGCGGGCCGGCCGGTAAGTCATTGCTGAGATGGCAGTTGGATCGCCGCGGAACCATTTCTGGCCCTGTCGCGTCGAACGACACAGGAGCGCCGTGACCGATAGTACCGAAGACACTAGGCTGGTCGGCGAGTGTCTGAAGGGCGACAGCGAGTCCTTCGCGGTGCTGGTCCGCAAGTACCAGGACCGGCTGCACAACGTCGTGTTTCGCGTGGTCGGCAATGCCGAAGATGCTCGCGACCTCGTGCAGGATGTGTTCGTGCAGGCCTATCGGTCGCTCGCGCGATTCCATGGCGACTCGGCGTTCTTCACGTGGCTGTATCGCATCGCCATGAACGCGGCGATCAGCCACAAGCGACGCGCGCGTGTCATAGCGTCGTACGATTCGGCGCGGGAGACGACGGGGTTCGATCCGGCCGAGGACACGAGCCAGACCGACCCCAGCGCGCCGCTCGAACAGGACGACCGCGTCCGGCAGGTGCGTGCCGCGCTCGACTCCATGCCCCCAGACTACCGCGCGGTGCTGGTGCTCAAGGAGATCGACGGACAGAAGTACGAAGCGATCGCCCAGATTCTGAATTGCCCGATCGGCACGGTCCGCAGCCGGCTGCACCGGGCGCGGGCCGAACTGCGGGAGCGGCTGAAGCAAGCGTTGGAAGAATAGGACTGCGACGAGCTGCGAGCGTCGCAGCCGAAATGTTCGCTGCGGAACACAGCGGAGAGGCGGAACCAATGGACCACGAACCGAACGAAGAACTGCTGAGCGCCTACCTGGATCGGGAACTATCACCCGACGAGCAAGCCGGCGTCGAACGATGGCTGGCCGGCTCGGCCTCGGTGCGTGATCGCCTGGAAGAATTGCGCGCGGCGAGTCGAACGGTTCAGGGCTTGCCCCGCACGGCGCTGCCCGCTGATTTTGCCGACGCGGTCATTGATCGGATTCGCCGCGAGTCGATGCTGCGGCCGGCCCCGGTCGCATCCGTCGGTCGGCGTCGCCATCCTGCATGGTGGATCGGCGCTCCGCTGGCGGCCGCGGCCGCCGTGCTCATCGCCGTCTACACGCAGGGACTGCCGCATCGAAACGGCCCACGTCTCGCGCAAAACAATGCGGCGCCCGAAGCGCCGGCGGCTCAGCCTCCCGAACACGCGAACACGCCCGATCCGGCGCCATCCGCGGGTGACGCTGCTCCCAAGTTGCCCGCTCCCGGCAACGTGGTCGTCGTCCACGACCGCGACTACATCCGGCAGGTGGAGGTGATCGTGATCGACCAGGTGGAAGGCCTCAATGCCATCCGCGGCATCTGCATGAAGCATGGCATTGCCTTTGAAGGTGATGTTCCAGCCGACGCGACCGAGCGGTCCCCGTCGCGGAAATCCGAGTTGGCCACGTTCATCGCCATCGAAGCCAGCAACGAACAGTTGGACCGACTGCTGGCCGACGCCGGTTCGGCGTCGCCGATCGTCGAGTTTACGGTGGCCGAAGCCGAGCGGTCGCTACTCGAACCTCGCAAGTTCAAGGTCGCGAGCACCGTTCGTGACGAACCGCGGTCGGCGGGCGCATCCACCCGCAGCGAAGTCGCGGCCGCATCGACCGCCGCTCGGTCGCCCGCCGAAGAGGCGACTCACCGCGCTCGCGCGGCGATGCCCGCCGGCGCTTCGCCCGAGCTGCTCGGCGATCTTGCGTATCGGATCGAGCTGATGCCGATCGTCGCCGGCCAGCCGCCCGTGCCGATCATCGTACCTTCGTCGAGTCAGATGCCCGCGCTCGCCGGCGCCGGCAAGAAAACCGCCCTGGACCCGGAAGCCTCGCCACGCGATGGCGCGAGCCAGGGCAGGGCCTGGGTGGTCCAACTGCTTCAGGAAGAACTGGAGGCCGCCTCGGCGCCCGCCGAGACAACGGCCGACGCGCGCCGCACCAACACGCTCAAGGCCGTCGAGAAGCTGCACCAGTTCTATGCGGAGGGCCGTGACGTATTGGGCGCGGCCTCGAAAGACAAGAAAACCGAATCGGTCGGGACCCGTCACAAGATATTGATGCGTCTGATCGAGGACCCTCAAGCGGTCCGCAAGGAAAAACGGAACTAACGCGCCGACGCCGCGTCCAACTCACAGTTAC